>CAYMZW010000303.1:0-8513 GCA_964395005.1 uncultured Rivularia sp. | reverse complement strand
TTTTCTTACTAATTACCGAACAAGAAAAAGCAATTAATTTTCTTTCTCTTGATTTCGTCCGACATACAATTTCTACATTTTGAAAATACTTTTTATATAAAGAACGTTGTTGAATTGCTTTTTGCAACAAGTTATTATCAGCGATAATCAATGAAATCTGTTTATCGATTAATTCTTCTTCTGTATAACCTAACAACTCTACCGTTGCTTTATTTATCCTTTTAATTATTCCAGTTTTAGTTGTTACAATTAAAGCATCTGCCATTGAAGCGATCACTTTATCTAAGTAGTTTTTATACGCAACTAAAGTACTTGAAAGCAAATTGGTTTCATTCGCTCTTTGATTTAACTTTTGCTCTAAGATCATCCGCGAGGTTACATCTTCAATTAAAACGATTAATTTATTTTCAATCGGTTCGCCGACAATATATATATCTATATAAAAATCGCCTTTTTCTTGGTTGAAGCGGTAAATACCTTCTAACTCAAATAATTCCTGTTCCCCAATTAAAATAGATGTCATTACATCTTCAAGCCCGACAAACTCCGGAAACCCAAGACGCACATCTTTTTGCAAAATTACCTCTTGAGGATAATAGGCAAAACGCTGCACCTCCTTAGATATATGTAAAATAGAAAAATCCCTATCCAACTCTAAGCTTTCAAACTTGCGTGGTGCATTGTGTTTATTAAAAATTTTCTCTAATACATGGTATTTCATTGTGGCGCTCTAAATTAATGAAAAAGGAGAAACGAATCAAAAAAATTCAAATTCAAATTTAAATTCAATTAAAATTCAACTCAAATAGCAATTTGAATTTCATTTGTCTAAGCTCGTCTTCCTACCCTTAACTTTTTACTTAGATGTAGGCACCACTGATGGTTGTATATATACCTAATCTATTACAGCGTCACCCTGAAATTAAACCCCGAAATTAAACCCCGAAATTAAACCCCGAAATTAAATTTAAAATTGACTATCTTGTTTCAAATATCAATCGCATCAATAATTAGCGACTGGTTGATACACTATCGTAAAAAAATGATGAGTCAAAGTGGCAGTTTTTATAAAGTACCCTTTTAAATATTACCGCAAACAGGAATTACTGTTGAGCAAATTATGAAACAGCTTGAGTTAAATTTATTGTACTAGCCTTTAAAGCTTTAAGGAGCAGCCAATTGGGCCATAGCTTCTACTGCATTGCGAAAATCTATAGTAACAAAGTGTCAGTGAATAAAATGTATTCTATTTATCTGTACTTACGTACAAGTTTAAAATGTAGTTAGGACTTACACTAAGATAGCTGAAACTGTGCGATTAATTACTATTTTAGCGTAGTAACTCCCAAGGAGAGGGAGATAGTAATTTATCAAGTCGTTAGAATTGCTTTACTTGATGTAATACATTGTATCACTCACCACGGTAAAAATATTACTTATATTAAATATAAACTTAATTAACAATTGCAAATTAATATCAATAGTATAAGTTACGATTAGAAGATTTTTTTAAAGTCGAAAACAGAATTTAGTGCAGCTTTAGGGCAATATTTGAAGTATCAAGTAGCTCTACAGGAACAAAAGCTAGGAATAATTCTTTATTTAGCCGTTCCACAAGATACCTATAATTCCTTTTTAAATTTAGAATAGCCAAGAATTTCAGTAGAATGTTATAGAGTAAATTTGATTGTATACGATCCAGAATAACAGGTAATTGTGACATGGAAAGGTTAGAAAATTATCGTCTAAGAATTCAAGAGATTCTATAAGAACATGGTGCGATAAAATCAATTGATGAAGATGTAGTATCACAGATTATTTTTGATAAATAAAGGAATCATTATAAACTAATTCATGTAGATTGGGCGAATAAAAGACGAGTTTACGGATGCGTTATCCACATTGATATTAAAGATGAAAATACCTGGATACAGTAATATGTAACTGAAAATGGTGTTGCCTCGTTGTTAGAGCAAGGAGTTAATAAACAAGATGTTATCTTAGATTTCAATTTTGCTTTTAAGCGACAAATTACAGATTTTGCGGTTAGATAGTTTGCAATTTTAAAGGGATAATACAATCTTTAGAGTCAATTTTATTGCAAAGCAAGATAAACTAGAATGAGAATTAATAATTTGATTCTTAATGTAAATATATTTGTTTATAAATAGCTTTGTGATTGATAAAATTTTACCTTTACAAAAATATGGTTATAAAGACTGGCAACAGCAGCTTGTCTCCTATCTTCCACAATTAATAACAATTGCCTCTCAACTAGCTGTAGGAATTTTGGCGGGTTTAATATTTAGCTGGTTGCAAATTCCTGTAGGCTGGTTGTTAGGTTCGATGATTGGAGGAATTGCCTATTGTGTGATTCTAGGTAATCCCCAGCCATTACCGAAGATGTTCATTACTGTGGGTAAGGCATTTATCGCTCTTTATACTGCGGCGCGTTTTTCTTGGGACACCATAAATGTTGCGGCAACTTATGCCGTACCGTTACTGTTATGCGTTTTTATTTCTGGTGCCTTGAGCTTGTTTCACGGGTATCTATTATCTCGGTTGTCTGGTATCGATCGGGTTACGGGATTAGTGGCGTTTATCCCTGGTGCTGCCTCTAGTATTGTGCCCATAGCAGAAGAAATGGGAGCTGATGCAGTCGCTGTTGCAGTATTTCAATCTTTACGTTTGCTATTAGTGGTATTACTGATACCAAGCGCCGCCGGTTTCTTTTTCCCAGCCGATTTAAATAGCTCCATGACAATGGCAGTGGCAACAACAACAGCGGATAATTCTTCAATTCCAATGTGGCTAAATTTAATCGTATTAGCTGGATGTTGCGTTGTGGGAATATGGGGTGGAAAACGTTTGAATTTACCTGCTGCTGGGTTTTTGGGCACATTTGTAGTCGGGTTAGCAGTATTTTGGGGTTCCCCTTACGAATTGCAAGTTCCTCAATGGTTATTTGCTGTGGGATTATTATGTGTAGGGCTTTCGATTGGGGTTAAATTTGATATTAAAACAGTCAATAAACTTCTGAAAGCGGTGTTAATTGAAATCGCTTTAGTAGTCTCGTTGATACTTTTATGTTTGGGTATTGGTTACGAATTTCACGTATTTACTCACGTTGATACTATTACTTCTTTATTAGGATTTACTCCCGGAGGATTAGAAGCGATGGTTGCTACCGTAATGCAGTTAGGTGGTGACACGGGTTTAGTGTTAGCAATGCAGTTAACGCGAATGTTAATTATTATCGCTTTGGGGCCTTTGTTAGTAAAGTTTGCGATGAAAGTTGCTGACAGTGAGCAGTGAGCAGTTATCAGTGGGTTCGTAGTAAGCGCTTTAGCGCTCTGAGGATTAAAGTCGTTACTACAAAACTCTAGTTTTTCAAAATTTACAAGGTTAGACTGGTAGAAATGTATTTTTAGAAACGTCAAATAAGTTTGATTAAAATGTTATCTACCATATTTATTCCTCACGGGCATTGTTATTTGTGGAAAACTGGATTAGTTTCGCTGCATCTAATTTCAGATTCTTTGATTACGGTGGCTTATTTTTTAATTCCGATCATGCTTGTTTATATAGTTAATAAACGAGAAGATGTTCCTTTTGATTGGATATTTCTTTGTTTTGGTGCTTTTATTATTCTGTGTGGGTTTACGCATTTGGCGGAAGTTTGGACTTTATGGCATCCTAATTATTGGGTTTCTGGTTGGTTAAAGGCTTCGACTGCGGCAATATCTTTAGGTACGGCTATTTTACTTTTTTGGTTAATTCCAAAGCTGTTAGCTATTCCTAATGTTCCGAAATTGTCAGCTTTGAATGTAGCTTTAGAAAACGAAATTATCGAGAGAAAGCTGATAGAAACAAAGTTAAACTTACAAACTCAGCAGTTACAAGAAACTTTATTAGAACTTCAGCGTACTCAAGCTCAGATGATTCATACCGAAAAAATGTCTGGATTGGGACAAATGGTAGCGGGAGTTGCTCACGAAATCAATAATCCTGTTAGTTTTGTTTATAGCAATCTTGAACCTGCTAGGCAATATGCTCGCGATTTTATCGAATTATTAGAACTTTATCAGCAAGAATATTCTCAACCTCTACAAAATATTCAAGAGAAAATAGAAGAAATAGAGTTGGATTTTATTAAAGAAGATTTTATGAAATTACTTGATTCTATGCAGGTAGGAACCGAGCGTATTTATAAAATTGTTTTATCGCTGCGTAATTTTTCCCGTCTGGATGAAGCTGAATTTAAAAAAGTAGATATTCATGATGGGATTGATAGCACTTTAATGATTCTGGGAAATCAATTAAAAGCAACTTCAGCACATTCTGAAATTCAAGTTATCAAACAATATGGTGATATTCCGGATGTGGAATGCTATCCGAGTCAGTTAAATCAGGTATTTATGAATATTATTAATAATGCGATCGATGCTTTTGAGGAAAAGCCTAATAACTTAGAAAATAATTTAAATCGGATTGTTATTTCTACCCATAAAGCCGATAATTTTGTAAAAATAACTATTGCTGACAATGCTTGTGGAATTCCTTCTGAGATACATTCAAAAATATTCGATCCTTTTTTTACAACAAAACAAGTAGGAAAAGGTACGGGATTGGGTTTATCTATTAGTTATGAAATTATTACAGATAAACATGGTGGAAAATTATCTTTTGATTCTGTCATCGAGTCAGGAACAAAGTTTGTAATTGAAATTCCCGTTACTCATGAATAACAAATTAATAGGAAGTTAGGAGTAGAGAGTAGCGAACGCCTAAGTACTTAAGTAAATACACTTTTATAAAATTGAATTCAATATATTTAAAATTAGAAAATATTTCAAAATGTATATGAATTTGATGTTGAATTGGGAACAATAAACTTAACACTAATAAATCTAAACATAGTTTTAATAATTCCCATGACAGACAGTGTCTACGAATCAACATATATAACTGCTGGAGAATGTCAGAAACTGTTACAGCGCACGATGCAGTATCAAAAGCAGCTTAACAGAATCCTTGGTAGAATTCGCGCATCTGTGAATTTAGAATCTCTTTGTGCAGATACCAGTCAAGATATTTGTTGGCTTTTGGGTATCGAAAGGGTAGCAATTTATAAGTTTAACGAAGACTGGAGTGGAAGTTTTGTTAATAATTTCGGATTTGCACGCACTCCTTGGAATGATATTCGCACTTTTGGAAAAAACTTGGTTTGGGAAGATACCCATTTACAAGAAACGAAGGGTGGAAGATATATTAAAAATGAACCCTACGCAGTAGAAGATGTTTACGAGAAAGGTTATTCTCGCTGTCATATAGAAGCACTCGAACAATTTCAGATTCGTGCTTATGCTGTTACACCTATTTTTGTAGGTAAAAAGTTATGGGGATTGCTGGCTGCTTACCAACATTCTCAACCACGTCATTGGTTGGCTGATGAGGTAGAATTTTTGCATCAAGCTGGTAGCCATTTGGGAATAGCAATGCAGCAAGCTGAAACTTTTGCACAAGGAGAGCAGCAGAAAAGAGAATTGCAAAATTCCGTTGTTAGACAGCGCGCTCTGATGGAAGTGGTGGGGAATATTCGTTCGTCGTTGGATACTAAACTTATTTTTGATACCACCTGCAAGGAGCTTTGCAAGCTGTTAAATTTGGAAAGAGCGGCGATTTTTCAATTTTATGAAGATTGGAGTGGAGAATTTATCAGTCATTTTGGTACTGTGGAATCTCAATGGGAAACTACTAATCCTTTTGGCAAAAATTTAGTTTGGCAAGATACTCATTTGCAAGAAACTAAAGGTGGTAGATATCGTAATAATGAAAGTTTTGCGGTTAATGATATTTACGAAGCAGGGCATACTCGCTGTCATATAGATATTTTAGAACAATTTAAAATTCGAGCTTATGCTTTAGCACCAATTTTTATCGGACCAAAATTATGGGGTTTGTTGGCTGCTTATCAACATTCTTCACCGCGTCAATGGCAGGATTATGAAGTCGAATTTTTGTCTCAGGTAGGTGGGCAGCTTGGGGTTGCTATTCAGCAAGCAGACTTTTTACAGCAGTCAAAACAACAGGCGATCGCTCTAGAAAAATCCATTGCACGACAGCGAACTTTAACGGATGTTGTAACAAAAATTCGGTCTTTTTCTAATACGGATGTGATTCTAGAAACTACTTCTCAAGAAGTTTGTAAGCTGTTGCAAGTGGAAAGAGTAGGCGTTTATCGGTTTAATGAGGATTGGAGTGGCGAATTTGTAAACAATTTCGGTATTCCAGAAGTTAATTGGACTAACGTTAACCCTTTTGGTAAAGATTTATTTTGGAAAGATACTCATTTACAAGAAACAAAAGGTGGTAGGTATCGCTATAACGAAAGTTATGCGGTTAGCGATATTTATCAAGCCGGACATGTACGCTGTCATTTAGATATTTTAGAGCAATTTAAAATCCGTGCTTATGCTTTAACTCCGATTTTTGTGGGGCAAAAATTGTGGGGATTATTAGGAGCTTATCAACATACAGCGCCTCGTGAATGGGAAAGTTTAGAAGTTGAATTTTTAGCTCAGGTTGCTAATCAATTAGGTGTAGCAATTCAAAGTGCTGATTTACTTTCCAAAACTCAATTCCGCGCCGACGAGCAACGTCAATCTGCACAACAGCAACAAATTCTGTTTGATGTAGTTGCTAAAATTCGCGAATCTCTGGATTTAGAAACTATTTTCAAAACTACCGCTCAGGAAATTAGACGCAGTATGCGAGCCGATAGAGTTGCTGTTTTTCGTTTTCATGAAGAAACCGACTATATAAGTGGTGAATTTATTGCCGAAGATGTACTAGCTGAATTTAAACCAGCTAACGGTACCCAGTTTGAAGACTATTGTTTTGGTGAAAATTACGTTCCTCAATATACTAAAGGTAAAGTTTTAACCGTTCCTAACATTCACAAAGCTGGGTATGATGATTGTTATATCGAAAGCTTGGAAGAGCTAGAAATCAAAGCATACATTCTTATTCCTTTGATGGAAGGTAAACGTTTATGGGGGCTTTTGTGCGTTCATCAATGCAGCCGTTATCGCAATTGGAAAAATGAGGAAATTAAATTTGTTACGCAAGTTGCAGCACAGTTAAGCGTGGCTTTGAAGCAAGCTACCTTATTAGGAAAAACTCGCGAACAAGCCGAACAGTTAACTCAAACTTTAAAAGATTTACAAAAAGCTCAGATTCAAATGATTCAATCTGAGAAAATGGCTTCTTTAGGTCAATTAGTCGCTGGTATTGCTCATGAAATCAACAATCCAGTCGGCTTTATCCACGGTAATTTGCAACACGCTGAAGAATATACTCAAGAATTAATGAAATGCTTGAAACTTTATCAGCATAATTATCCTCAACCAGTTGTAGAAATTGAAGAATATTTAAAAGAAACAGACATAGAATTCTTGTTTGAAGATATTCCTAGCTTGTTCCAATCAATGCAGGTAGGAACCGATAGAATTCGAGACATTGTTTTGTCTTTACGCAATTTTTCGCGTTTGGATGAAGCGGAAGTTAAAGAAGTTGATATTCATGACGGTATTGATAGTACTTTAATGATTTTGCAAAATCGACTTAAACCAGAAGTGAATACCGTACAGATTAAGATTGTTAAAGATTACGAAGCATTACCGAAAGTCAATTGTTTTCCGGGGCCGCTAAATCAAGTATTTATGAATTTATTAACCAATGCCATTGATGCTTTAGAAGAACATAATAAACAGCGTACACCTCAAGATATAAAAACTAATCCCAGTGAAATTCAAATATCAACATCAGTTATCGATTTAGATTGGGTAACGATCTCAATTGCAGATAACGGCTCTGGTATACCATTAGAAATTCAAGAGCAAATATTTAATCCATTTTTTACTACTAAAGCAGTAGGAAAAGGTACGGGTTTAGGACTTTCTATTAGCTATCAAATTGTCACCGAAAAACATGATGGTAAATTATATTTTCATTCAACACCAGGGGAAGGAGCGGAATTTATAGTGAAGATTCCAATTAAAAATAAATCATTCATATAGAATGTCTCTAGCATTTTCGCTGTCAAAAAACCCGATCTGTTCAAAAAATCGGGTTTCTTAATTATTACCTAATTTCTCACCATCTCCCCATTCATTCCAAAATTGGTTCTAAATGAGAAGAAATCATTAACGCGCCACCATTAACTTGAATAACTTGACCGTTGACAAAACCGCTTATTCCTATCTTTCATTAGTTTATTTAGCCTTTTTACAAGCATTTATAGCTAGACAATAAATAAGTTTGTACATTTTACTATTCCTGCTATAAATATTAAAATAAAAAATCATGAAGTAATATTATTTTCTATGCGAATTATCTATTTATATAAAATTAAGCAAGAAAAAAAGTAGGGTTAGATACTAAAAAATAAATGTAAATAGCATAAAACCAGATTGTTGTAAAATAAATTAAGCTGTTATGAAATATAGTTA
>CAYMZW010000302.1:0-8515 GCA_964395005.1 uncultured Rivularia sp. | reverse complement strand
CCCTACTCCCTACTCCCTACTCCCTACTCCCTACTCCCTACTCCCTACTCCCTAACCTCAACTATCTTCGTCGTCAATGGTTTCCAAATTCACCATCAAATTTTGAATCCTCATACGCTCAATGTATGGCCATCCTCCTTCTGTTTCAATGTCTTTTAAAAGCGAGTACAGCGCTTGACGATTTGATGGTAAATTCTCTTGAAAAATACCGTCTCTAACTTCACGATGCAATTTCTCTAAATGCCTAAGTAATGCCAAAACTGCTAAAATATCCCCTTGAGAAATGGCAGAGTATTCATGAATCGCGTCTGCAACTTCTTGCAATTTGTAAGACAATTTATCTGAATCGAGACTTTTACCGTTGCTCATAATATTAATTATTTACTTAATTGGGATCTTTTGGATTTAAGACAAACCATAAAGAAGTTTAACTATAGCAATGCCACAGTTAAATCTTGATTGAAAGGAATCTGATGAAGATTAAACCTCTTCGTTTAAGGATGAACTATGTCTGTACGAACTGCATTTTTAGCTTATTCTTTAAGTCTAGTTACGTTGTACAAAAGTTCTCTTAACATTTTGAAACATTTTCTCTGTAAAGTCATCAGTTAGAAAATATAGTTTTTTGACTATATGACTGTTTCTTTGTCAACCCCTGTTCTCAAAATTCATCTATACAATCGGGTTTTTTCAATTTATTTTTTGAAAAATTTTTAAGTAATGTAAATATTTGTATAAATAATAGATAGATTAGATATATCTAAGAATTGAACGGCGATTTAATGCGACTTGCAATATATATTCTATGTGTCGGCAAGTTGTGAGAGAATGAGATTGACTCAATATAAAATTTCATAAATTACAGTCAACCAAGGAGAACTATAAGTAATTTTTGTCATAACATAACTATAAAAAACATTTACTTTGCTTTTTGCCTGTTGGCTTTAACTAGTTAAATGTGAATAATAAAATCACAAATGTACTTGCGACGGTTTATTCGGGGCATCTTATCAAGATGGTGGTTGGGATGCTATATAAAAGTTAGTTGACTTTTGTATTCTACTGAATCTTTCACCTTTGATCTGACCCGATAAAGTTGTTGTGCTAGATTTTTCGTTTTAAAAGTAAGGGTCGCAAAATTTTTTTGACCTAATATCTTTTAACGGCTGCTTGTCTCGAAATATAGTGGATATTGCACCGCCAATATTTTGAGAGAATTAAGAATGGTAATGTATACAAGCCCGAGTAAAAACTTATTGCTTTAGGGATTGAAAACGTTTAACTACGTAATCATTTTTTTGGTTTAATAACTAAAAATATTAATTTTTGACATTGAGGTTAATCATGAAGTATCGCGCTTTAATAGCTGGATTAATGGCTGTAATGTTGGGCTTATTAACAGCTTGTAGCCAAGGTTCGGATATGGCTAGTAGTGGTGATGGTAGAGATTTACTCACCTACGAAGATATTAGAGGTACTGGTTTAGCTAATAAATGTCCTCTACTTTCCGAAACGAGTCGTGGTTCTATTCCCATCGATTCAGACACATCTTACGAAATTAAAGAACTTTGCATCGAACCTACCGCCTTCTTTGTTAAAGAAGAACCTCTTAACAAAAGACAAGAAGCTGAATTTATTGGTGCGAGAATGTTGACTCGTAAAACTTCATCTCTCGACCAAATTCAAGGTGATTTGAAAGTTAACGAAGATGGTAGCCTAACTTTTGAAGAGAAAGATGGTTTTGACTTCCAAGCCATTACCGTACAACTTCCTGGTGGGGAACAGGTTCCTTTCTTATTTACCGTGAAGAATCTGGTTGCTCAAACACAACCTAATTTAACTAGCATTAATACCTCAACAGATTTTGAAGGAGATTTTAAAGTACCTTCTTATCGTGGTGCAACTTTCTTAGATCCTAAAGGTCGTGGTGTTGCTAGCGGTTACGATAATGCTATTGCGCTACCTTCCCAAGCAGATAGTGAAAGACTCAGACGCGCTAATATGAAGAGCGTTGAAAGTGGTAACGGTCATATTTCTTTGAATGTTGCGAAAGTAGATCGTGTAAGTGGAGAAATCGCCGGTACTTTTGTCAGCGATCAACCTTCCGATACCGATTTAGGTGCTGGTGAACCTTTAGATGTAAAAGTTCGCGGTTTATTTTACGCTCGCGTGGAACCAGTATCATAGTTTTTTGAATCATCTCAAAAATCTGCTGTATCGCTTAGTTACTCTTGATTAGAGTAATTGCTGAAAAAATGAATTAATTTGAAAGGGCTTTTAGCCCTTTTTTTTATGGATTTATTCCTTTCAAATCTATTTAATTCTATTCCCTGTTCCCTTTTTTTATTATTTTTTTTGGATACTACTGACATCTTGCACCATTCTCAACAACCGCCTTGGAATTAATTCCAAGGCTCAAAAACAAAGTCTTCTAAAGAAGACTGGGCAAGTCATGAGAGTGCGTTTTAACGCACTTGTTATGTAGCCAATATTGATTTCTCACAGAGATTGCCTCCGGCTTACAAGGCGGTTATGAAGGCTTAACGAAAATGGTGCAAGATATCAGATACTAACTATTTATGAGCCAAAAATGATAGTAAGTATTTTTTCTGAAATAACTTATTCGTGAATTTATTAATATATTAATTTATTAATTAACCTAATTACTTAATTACTCTGTTGTAGCTATTATCAAAATTTTAGCTAAAACTTTAAAAAACTAAATTACGTAATAATTCGGTTTCATGTTGCTAGTGTTTTTGTATATTTTCTTATATATAGACCTTTAGCTACTACATAAACAAAGCTGAAAAATTGAATTCATACTATTTCATAAGTCTGCCGCTTTAAAAGCCACGTCCTTTTAATCAAGCCTTTCGATCCATAGTTTCGATCGCCGTCCGTTATTAAGTATCAATAACGGAAGAATATGTTCGTGTGCATTTTCTCTATAAATACGCTTTTCAAACTGCATCTCCAAATATTCACGGTTGTTCTAGTTTAAATACTTGTTTTATAAATCATCAAGGTGCTATGCCTACTACTTTACTCACTAAAGAACTCAAACATGAAATTTGGCAGTTATTGCGAGAATATGAGCAATCTAAGTCAGCCGAAATTCGCAATCAATTAGTAAAGCTAAATTTTGGACTTGTCAGGAAAGAGGCTTACTACTGGATAAATCAATGCCATGAAAGTTACGATGACTTACTTCAAGTAGGCTGTCTGGGCTTAATTCGTGCTATCGAAAGATTTGATATTTCCAAAGGTCATGCCTTTAGTTCCTTCGCAATTCCTTACATTCGCGGTGAAATTCAGCATTACCTTCGTGATAAGGGTGTCACTGTTAGAATTCCGAGACGTTGGTTGGCTCTACAGCAGCAATCGGCAGGAGTTTCTCGTTCCTTGCGCGAACTTCATAATCGTCAACCGACCGACTCTGAAGTAGCCGCAGCATTATCTATTTCTCTTGAAGAATGGCAAGAAATTAAATTAGCTTGGGCAAATCGCGCTCCTTTGAGTTTAGATGTCCCTGTATATGATGGAGACGAAAGTTCGGCGAGTTTAGCAGAACTAGTTCCCGATCATAGTTACCGCAGTTTTCAGCTAGCCCAGGAAGATCAATTACGCTTACAGCAAGCGTTGCTTCAGTTAGAAAACCGAACTCGTCAGGTTTTGGAATTTGTATTTTTGCACGACTTAACGCAAAAGCAAGTAGCTGAAAAGCTTGGTATTAGCGTAGTTACAGTTTCTCGTCGAGTCAAAAAAGGACTTAATTCCCTCAAGCATCTGATGGTAACGGCAGAGGATTAATTAAAATCTTTACCATGTTGTATAAAATAATCCTTGACGCGAAAAAAATTAGGTTATAACTGTATCAGATTTCACTTTTGATACAACTTTCAAAAGACAGATTTCACTTATACAAATTTTCCCGTCTTAAGATTAAAAATGGCTAATGGCTAGACATTTAAAAATCACAATTGCATCTATTGCATCTATTTTGGCTTTGGCGATCGCCGGATGTTCTGGTGAAGAGGAACAACAAACTGTTGAACCGATCCCCACCGAAACGGCAGAAAATAACAAAGACAAACCGAAACCCTTTGAAGATCCCGTGGTGCCAGCTAAGCCAAGTCCTACTATTGCTCAGGCACCTTCGACTTTAATTCAACCGACTAATCCTACAGAACGAGTTGGCATAGTCGCGAAAGGGCGTGAAGACCCATTTGACGAGATTATCCCTCCTATAAAGTTCGCGACTAAAAAGCCTGAAGATTCTACGGCGAATAAGCCAAAAAGAGCGGTTCCTAAATTGCCTCCTTTACCAGGATCTAATAATGGAACTGCAATAGGAAGACCTCGTAGAGTAGCAGTAAAACCTCGTAGGAGCCAGGTGATTTCTGCAACAATCGGAGGAAGAGGTTCAAATAATTCTAATCCCGGCGGCACTAACAGAAGAAATCCGGGCAAAACAAATCCAGGATCGATAGGCAATAAACCTGGCACTGGCACTAACGGCGATCGCATCGCAACGAATAACGTACCTGCTAAGATACCTGTTTTGCCTGAACAAATGCCTGGAGTAGTACCGCCACCAGAACTTGCACCTGTATTACCGCCGCCACCGCAACCGAAGTTAGCTCAAGCTGTTTTAGTTTCTGGGGTAATTCAAATAGGCAATCGACCTCAAGCAATCATCAAAGTGCCTAGCGAACCAACTAGCCGCTACGTTCAAGCAGGACAAAGATTAGCCAGCGGACTACTTGTTAAAAGAATTGAAATGAATGAAGGTTCCGAACCAGTTGTTATTCTGGAACAATATGGTATTGAAGTAGCTAGGATGGTTGGAGAAGTACCTATGGGAGCAAGCCCAGATACCGCTTCAACAGAGAATACTGTTTCGACATTACCATCGTTATCAAAATCTGCATCTGTCGGTGCTTCTTAAAATATGGAGACGAAGGAAAAGATTGTATTTGACGGTTTACCTTTGGCAGTCTATCGCGAGATTGCGGCTCATTTGGGTTCTGTTGAAGGAATAGAAGTAGGATTAATCTCTCAAAATTCTCAAGAGTTTGATTACAATCAAAGCCAAGTTGGTGGTTTATGGATTGATTACGGTTCAAACTCTAATTCTCAAACAAAGCAATGGGTGAAGCAGATTCTGGCTTATTATCAACATCGTTATTCTGGCTAGGAATCTGTTCGGCCCCTGCGCTTGTCAATTAATTGAAATAAATATTATTAATAACCTCTCTTCTTCTAAGTTGAGAGGATTTTGCATTGTTTGTATAGATTTAAATGCTACAGGACTTACGCAGCGATAACGAAAAATATAGTGTTCTAGATGCTGAGATCCCCCCAACCCCCCGATAAATTAGGGGGGCTTTGCGTAAGTCCTATGCTAATCTAATTACACTTAAAGGCGGCAGCTACATCGTGTTTTAATCAAAACAACAATTTATGCAACCAATTACAGATTGAGTACGGTAAACTTGCAAGCAATTCAATACAAATAATACTACGGCTGCTATCAGTTTTAGACATCACTCACAATGGAACAGTGGCAATTTCTGATACAGAAAGAAGGCGAACGTACTTGGCATCCTTTAAAGAAGCCAAATCTAGAAATTACAGAAGGTCGGTATCGAGTAGTTGCTCGTTCTAACCGTATCAATACTGACGTGGAGGTGCGGGTAACTCATTCTTCCTCATCGGAAGTTCCACCCATACGGCGCATTCAAAAACGAACCCGGCGCGTTAATTCAGAAGGCTTAACGGCCATAATTCCTTTTACTTATCTCAAGCCAGGAATTTGGGAATTACAATGTTCTGGCGATTTAATGTCAGACCTTCTTGGTGGCAACTGGCAATATACTGTTAATTTAACGGTTATACCATTACGTAAAAAACCGAACGATAATTCGGTTAAGCAATATATTATTGCCAGCGAGAATACACAAACAAATCCAACCCCTTCAAAAATTAAAAATGCTCAATCTAGCCGTTATCCTATTTCCTCTGAGGAAATCAAGACAAACGATGCTGGATTAATATCTTCTATTTCTATAGAAGCAGTTGTTAAAAAAGGTTCTAGATCCAGCATTACAGATAAATTAAATTCCACTTCCCCTAAGACTGGTAAAAAAGCGGCTTCAGATAAAGAGAAGGGCGAAAAACCTGCCGATAAGTTACGAGAGTCGCTTAGAGCTGCTTCGGATAAACAAAAAGCTGTTACTAAAAACCCGATAAAACCAACTCAAAAAGTATTAACAACTCAAAATAAAGCCGTTAGCGTTCCTACCCAGAAAGATTTACCGCAAAAAGCTGCTAATGCTTTACCAGCCCAAAAACAGCAAGCATCCATCATTACATCAAATACAAATGTTAATCAAAAACCATTCCCAAAATCGTTAGAAACTAAGACAGCAACATCTAAGAAAAAAGACGTTAGCGAAAAAACCGTTAATAAATCCGCACAAAAACCAAAATCAAATAAAAAAGACGATTTAGAAAAATCTAATAACAAAGAAATAACGGCGATTGCCAAGCTAAATTCCAATCCGGTAAGAATTAAAGGTGATACAGCAGAACAAATTTTACAAAATCTAATGGAGTTAGCTTTACCGTCTTCGGAACCTTTGCTTCCCGATGACAGTATTGAAGATACACTTACAGCCCCACCGCTACCATTACTGATAACTTTAGATAAAAACAGCCACGTTGCAAGTTGGGGAAGCACTATTACACTTGAAGGAGTTGTGCAACTCAAAGAAGCAACATCGCAAATTAAACAAATTAACAGCGCATACGTAGAAATTGAATTGCGATCGCCACAGAATTCTCAGCTATTACAATCCTTTCGGCTACCCAACCCTAATAAATCGCTACCGTTTGCGATCGCATCTCTAATTAATATTCCTGAAGAATGTTCTTCTAAGTTAATTCTCGGAGAGGTCAAGTTGTATGGGGCACTCGATCGATCGGAAGTTGTGGAATTATTAGCCAGCCAATCTTTTACAATTACGGCAGAGATTAAAGAATTATTAGCGATTACTGTTGCTAATCCCAAAGGTGAATTAGAAAAGTTTGCTTACTCTACAGAAGAGTATTTTGCACAAAATGCACCTCAAACCTTAGAAGAGTCTGCATCGCTCGATTTAGAACTTTTTAACTTAGCAAAAACAGGAAAACCAAAACAACAATCGGTAAAAGGAGTTAAATCAACCAAAAAATCTCTGCCACCTCGTATAGATCCTCGCAAGCTTCGTAGAAGAGTCGCAACGCATTCACTAAAATTGCCCAACGTACCCGGCTATCAAGAGAAAATCGATGAATACATCAACAACGGATATTTAGATTTTTCTAATTCAGCGATTACTGGTACTAGTTTTCCTTTCTTACGAAAATCTAAACCAATGCCTAGCGACTTAGTAGAAGTTGATGAAGATATTTATCAAGCTGAGCAATCAAAACACACAAACACTACCGAAAGTCAAGAGATAGCCGAATCATTCCAAGTTAACAATACTCAAGCTGAATTAGTAGTCGATGAAAAAGACGACTATATAGAGGAAATTGAACAACCAGTTACCCCCCGCAATTCAGAATTAAATGCAGGAGATAACCTTAATACTTCTCCTTTAATTAGACAGTGGATGCTTTCCCAGGGATATTCTGTTCCCGAACCCATTGATGTAGAGTACGAAGATTACGATATTGAGGTGAGCCAACATTCATCCCAACAAGCCTCCTTAAGTACAAACCCGCAAGATGATAATTCGCAAGTTTTACAGCCAGAAAAAGCTCAAATAGATATACAAGCCACACCATCCCCTTACATATCAATTTCTACTTCTTCGCAATGGCAAGTCAATAAAATAACAGCACCATCAACTCAAATAGCTCAGGAAATCGTAATAGACGATACAGATGACGATACAGATATTTTTGCAGATGATATTTTAACTGCCCAAAATTCCCAACCAGATGAAGCAATAGATGATAAGACAGAAGATTCATCAACCACGGCACTCACAATAAGCACTCAAAAATTAGAAGAATTGCCGACACCCGAACTTTACGTACATCAAGGAGAACTTATTTCCGGAAAATCTCTTAACGTGCGAGTGCGTCTACCAGAAGGAAATTCTCATCTTGCCGTTAAATTATGGGTGGAAGATTGTCAGACGAGGCATTTACTTGATGGCCCGCATCTATTGACTAATTTAACTCCTAACAAGAATCAACAGCTAGAAATCATAACTAAACTAAACGTTCCTTTCGGTTGTTTAGAAATTCGTTTAGAAGCAGTTGCGATAAATAGAAGTACCCAACAAGAAAGTCATAAATTTACCATCCAACGAACTGTAATACCTCCAGACTTACCAAATATTCAACTTGATGCAATGTTGGGGATGTGATTGGGAATTGGGTAATGGGGAGTAGGGAGTAGGGAGTAGGGAGTAGGGAGTAGGGAGTAGGGAGTAGGGAGTAGGGAATGGGGAATGGG
>CAYMZW010000301.1:0-8519 GCA_964395005.1 uncultured Rivularia sp. | reverse complement strand
TGCCTAACTCCATCCGTTGCCTAACTCCATCCGTTGCCTAACTCCTAACTCCTCACTCCTAACTCCCAACTTCCAACAACTAACAACTATCAACTATCAACTATCAACTAACTTGCCTGCACGGGTTGCTGTTGGGAAATGTTACCAGGAATTGGCTCCATCTGTGTTCCTGGTTCTACAGCCGTTAGTTCAATATGGTTTAATAATGTGGTTACGAATGCAAATAGTAAGAAAGGTAAGGATAAAAGCACTACAAGCCCTACTGTAGCTAGGGCATAAACTGGCCTTCTGGCACCCATCAACGCTAAAGCTGAAGCCAAACTGAGGGTAATGGTTATTAACCAAACTATTATTTGACCGTAGACATCACCAAAAGTCAAAGTGCAGACAAAACGATACTTTTGTAAGTTAAGCATTTAATTTACCTCAATTCTCAATATATGCTTCTACGTTAAAACCATGTTTGGGTTTTAGACGATTTCTAAATATTTTTGAAATAATTGTAATATCGCTTAATAATTATTAGGTTTATTTCTAAAATTTTATAAAAATAAATCTATCTTTAGATGGGAATTAAAAATTGAGAATTGGGTATGGGGCATTGGGCACGGGGGATTGGGAATATAATGCTTTTTTATATTTCTTAATATATCTGTTTGGTTACATTGTCGCCTTTCAAAAGTATTCAATTTTTTCAAATTTTTAGTAATAAAATTGTACGGCATTGCTTATTTTCTTTCTACGGTGTGAGTTGCTTTGAACCTATTATCTGTAAATATGGCAACAACAACAGATACAGGGTTAAAAATGCAAGTTCAAACACCAGATTGGGTTAAGCACGCTGTTTTCTACCAAATTTTTCCGGATAGATTTGCGATTAGCAAACAGCCTCGTAAACGGTTGTTAAATAATGCAAATTGGGAAGATTGGGATGCAACACCTACACTCCAAGGCTATAAAGGAGGGGATTTATGGGGTGTAATGGAAGAATTAGATTATTTGCAAGATTTAGGCGTTAATGCTATCTACTTTACTCCTATTTTTCAATCGGCTAGCAATCATCGCTACCATACTCACGATTATTATCAGGTAGATCCTTTACTCGGTGGAAATCCTGCTTTTAAAGATTTATTAGAAGCTGCTCACGCACGAGATATTAAAGTTGTTTTAGATGGCGTATTTAATCACAGCAGTCGCGGCTTTTTCTTTTTCAACGATATTTTAGAAAATGGCCCGCATTCACCGTGGTTAGATTGGTTTAAAATACACGATTGGCCGCTTGCACCTTACACCGGCGAAAAACCCGCAAATTACGAAGGATGGGATGGAAACCGCGCTCTGCCGGTATTTAATCATGATAATCCCGCAGTCCGAGAATATATCATGGAAATCGCTGAATATTGGATAAAATTCGGTATTGATGGCTGGCGCTTAGATGTTCCTTTTGAAATCAGAACACCTGGTTTTTGGCAAGAGTTTAGGGAAAGAGTTAAAGCAATAAACAGCGATGCTTATATAGTCGGCGAAGTTTGGACTGATGCCCGCGAATGGTTAGATGGTAGCCAATTTGACGGCGTAATGAATTATTTATTCACCGCACCAACCATAGCTTTTACAGCAGGCGATCGCGTTGATATAGATCAGGTGAAAGACCGATCATATGAACCATATCCGGCATTATCTGCTACTGGATACGCCGAAAAAATTCAAGAGGTTTTGCAGCTTTATCCCTGGGAAATTCAACTGACTCAATTAAACTTACTTGCGTCTCACGATACCGCACGCTTGCTTAGTATTGCGGATGGAGATAAAAAAAGTGTTGAGTTAGCAACTTTACTTTTACTAACTTTTCCCGGTGCCCCCAGCATATATTACGGTGACGAAGTTGGTTTAGAGGGTAAACTCGATCCAGATTCACGACGCGGTTTTCCCCTAGAAGCGAATTGGGATCAAGAAATTCTCAAAACTCACCGCGAATTAATTGCTTTGCGTCACGCTCATCCCTGCTTGCGTACTGGTGAATATAAAGTATTGTTTGCAGAAGGAGAAGTGTATGTATTTGCGCGTATTTTAGATGGTGAAGAATTGATTGTAGCGGTTAACGTTAGTACTTCTGAAGCAAAAGTTAATGTAGATATAACTAATTTACAATCAAAACCAAATAAGCTTTTATACGCTAGCGATAAAGTGGAATTAAATAATCAACAAGATTCAAAATTGTTGTTGAATATTCCTCCACGCACCGGATGTATTGTCAGTTAACAGTGAGCAGTTAACAGTTAACAGTTATCAGTTATCAATGAACAATTATCAATTAGTAATCCACATCAAGACATATTCTTTATGTACAAGTTAGAAATTAGGAGTTAGGAATTAAAAATTCAAAACTGCTAACTGATAACTGCTCACTGCTCACTGCTCACTGCTAACTGCTAACTGCTAACTGCTAACTGATAACTGCTGCGGTATCCATACGGTAAAAATTGAGCCTTTGCCAACTGTGGATTCGACATCAATTCTGCCTCGATGCATCTGTACAAGTTGTTTGGTTAAAGCTAAACCTAAGCCGGTGCCTTCGTAACTTCGGCGATAAGGATTATCAAGTTGATGAAACTTTTCAAATAGCATTGATAATTGTTCTTCGGGAATGCCGATTCCAGTATCTTCTACTTGAAAAACGGCATTTCCTTCTTCTACCCAAACCCGCAAAGTTACGCTGCCACCTTCAGGAGTAAATTTAATTGCGTTAGTTAATAAATTTAATAAAATTTGATAGATTCGTCTAAAATCAGCGGTAAATTTATCTTTTTGAGAATCTAAAAGTAAATCAAGTTTGAGATTAATTTGTTGTTTTGTTGCTTTTTCTGCTAAATGATTTTTTATAGTGTTTCTTACTGTATCGGTTAAAGAAAATTCAGTAATATTTAATGCTGCTTTACCTGCTTCTATCTGTGATAACTCTAAGATATCGTTAATCATTTCTAACAATTTTTCGCCGCTATCATGAATAGTTTGCAAATAACTTCGCTGTCGCTCAGTTAATTCTCCAAATGACCAACGAAGTAATGTAGAAGACATTCCGATTACATAAGTCAACGGCGTTAATAATTCATGACTGATAATCGCGAGAAATTCATTTCTTAAACGGTTTGCTGATTCTGCCGCTACTAAAGCATCATGTAGCTCAATTGTTCTGTCTTTTACTCTTTGCTCTAAAGTCAATTTATCCGACTTTAAAGACTGCATTAACTCAGATTGATGAATGGCGATCGCCAATTGTTCGGCTACTGAAGTCAGCAATTTTTTTTCGTTTTCCGTCCAATCACGAGTACTATCGCATTGATGAGCAATTAATAAACCCCAAAGTTTTTCCTCAAAAACAATAGGCGCAACAAACTTTGCTTTAACTCTAATTTTGCTTAAATATTTTAATAAACACTCTTCAAGAGCATAGGTTTTTTCAACATCGTTAACAGCTAACGTAAAACCCTGACGATATTTTTCCCAACATTTAGTTGAAGGCATCAAACATCTTTCTTCTGAATAATTTAATACCGAAGATATACTATCATGTGCTAAAACTTCATGAACTACACAACCACTGTAACTAGATGATTTTTGTAAATTGTGGTGCCGGGAATAATGATTGTGAGAATTTAGATTTAACTCGTCAAACTTGTAAACGACTAATCTATCTAATTGAAGAAATTCTTTAACTTGATTCATTGCAGTTGCTACTATCACTGATAAATCTAAGCTTTTACGAGTTTGCGTAATCACCTCATTTAAAAGTCTTTCTTGAGCAATCTGCTTTTCTAACGCATTTTCAACGTGTTCGCACGAAATTACTTGATTATCAAAATTTGATACGTCAGTTTGGTTTTTCTGTGTAGTTAAGTGTTTTAACAACAATACTGTAAATTGACTTTGCAGTGTAGCATCATTAACAGTGGGAATTTGAGAATATTGTTCGAGTCTTTGATAAGTATGAGAATCATTTTCAAACAGATCTCTTAATGTTTTAAGAAAACTAACGATCTCTTTAGGTTCAAACGTCAGAAAAGCATTAATTAAAGAATCATCATCACTTGTACTAGTGGGGGCAGTTTGTGGTAAACCTACTAATAAACCGCTAAATTCAGCAGAAATCACCACCGTAAACTTTTGCATCTGCCAGTCTCCAGGAATGGGGATGCGGGAGCAAACAGCTTCTGTCAATATCACTGCTGCATTTGGCAGTGGAGAAATCATCTGCTGCAATAATTCTCCGATCTGTTCAAATGCACTATTAGTCAAGGTTTGACAAAAGCTTAGATCGGGAGAACTAAGCATTTTCATTCATAGTAGAAGTGAGAGGAGTGTTTAGGCTGCACAAAAATTTTAATTACGTGTTCTAACCAATAGTGTAAGACGGCAATACAGGATTATGCATCGAATAAGTTCTAAGTCTAAAGAATTTAACTTACAGTCAGAAGACTTAATATTTCTAGAACAAACTACCGCAAAGTTTGTATTTTTAACTTCAGCCGATACAGATATTCAAACGATAGCAGCAGCAGCTTCTAAATTACCTCCTACTTTTGATGAAATTAGAGTTGCTAACTTATTAAATTTACAGCATCAAATAAGTATTGATAATTATGCGGAACAAATTTTGGAATATGCCGAAGTTATTATCTTACGCTTATTAGGAGGAATTTCTTACTGGCCTTATGGTTTAGAAGTTGTACAAGAAATTGTGCAGCGTAAAGGTACGAATTTAATTGTAATCCCAGGAGACGATGCTCTAGACCTCAACTTAATATCTCATTCCACTTTACCTCTAACTAAAGTCAACCAAATATCCCGTTATTTCAGCCAAGGCGGGGTTGACAATTTTGTTAACGCTTTTAAATTTATTGCCGATAATTGTCTTGCAACATTATTTAATCCCCCATCTCCTCAAGAGGTGCCGAAATTTGGTTTGTACAATCGGGGAATTGGGCATGGGGCATGGGGGATTGGGCATGGGGAATTGAATATTAGGCATGAAATAATTACTCCTATCCCACAAGAAGAAGAACACCGAATCAAGAAACCAGGGATAGAAGAAATTGCATCGGTAATCTCAGATAGGGAAGCGAGTAACAATGCCCAATGCCCCATGCCCAATTCCCATCCCCCAAAAGTCGCCATCCTCTTCTACCGCGCTCATTATCTAGCGGGGAATACTTTGGTTATTGATGCTTTGTGTGAAGCTTTAGCTAAACGAAATATAAATCCCGTTCCAGTTTTTATTTCTTCGCTGCGTGAAATTGATGTTCAAAACGAATTAACTGAATTTTTACAAAATCTGGATGGAGAAGCTGTTTCTTTTGTACTCAACACAACCAGTTTTTCTTTAGCACGATTGGAAACCGAAAGACCATCTGTAGAATTGTGGGAAAATTTAGATGTTCCAGTGCTGCAAGTTATCCTCAGCAGCAGTTCAATTGAACAATGGGAATCTTCTTCTCAAGGATTATCACCACGCGATATTGCCATGAATGTGGCGCTACCAGAAGTTGATGGACGTATTATTAGTCGTGCTGTCTCTTTCAAAACCGTAGAAAATAAAAATTCAGCTTTACAAACCGATGTCGTAATTTATAAACCAGTCGCTTCGCGGATTGAATTTGTCGCGGATTTGGCAGCAAATTGGGTCAAACTGCGGTATAAATCTCCCCAGAAACGTCGTATAGCTTTGATTTTGGCAAACTATCCCACTCGCGACGGACGCTTAGCTAATGGAGTTGGATTGGATACACCGAGCAGCTGTATTGAAATTCTCAAAGCTTTGCAAAGCGCCGGTTATCAAGTAGAAAACTTACCCGAAAACGGAAATGAATTAATAGAATTACTTACCGCAGGAGTTACAAATGATCCAGAAGCCAGAGATTTAAGAAAAATTCACCAAAGTATTTCCCCCCAAGATTATCAAGAATATTTTGCTTCTCTACCAAAAGCTGTTCGCGAAGGTATTTCTCAAAGATGGGGAGATGTTGAAGAAGACAAGGGGACAAGGGGACAAGGAGATGGGGAGATGGGGAGATGGGGAGACAAGGAGACAAGGGGACAAGGAGATGGGGAGCAATTACCAATTACTAATGCCCAATCCCCTATGCCCAATGCCCTATACCCTATGCCCAATTCCCAATTCCCAATTCCCGGCATCCAATTAGGTAACGTCTTCATCGGAATTCAACCCTCCCGTGGCTACGATATCGATCCCAGCTTGAATTATCATGCGCCGGATTTAGAACCAACTCATGCTTATTTAGCTTTCTATCACTGGATAAAAAAATCTTTTGCTGCTGATGCTGTGGTTCATGTGGGAAAGCATGGCAATTTGGAATGGCTGCCAGGTAAAAGTATTGCTTTATCGGAAAATTGCTATCCAGAAGTTGCTTTTGGCACTCTTCCACACCTTTATCCTTTTATTGTCAACGACCCTGGGGAAGGTTCTCAAGCTAAACGTCGCGCTCAAGCTGTAATTATCGATCATCTCACTCCCCCCTTAACTCGCGCAGAACTTTACGGCCCCCTTGAAAAGTTGGAAAATTTGGTAGATGAATATTATGAAGCCGAAAATTTAGACCCCAAACGTTTGCCTATTATCAATGAAAGGATTACCGAGTTACTTCTTCAAGAAAATTTACATTTAGATTTGGAAATTAACGGCGAGCAATTAGAAAATCAAAAACAAAATCAACAAAAAAATCAAGTTTTAGATTATTTAGATGGTTATCTATGTGAATTAAAAGAAGCCCAAATTCGGGATGGTTTACACATATTTGGTAACTGCCCCAACGGAAGACAATTAAGGGATTTGATTGTGGCGATCGCCCGTCATCCAAATCGGCATCATTCGGGATTAACTCGCGCAATTGCTCAAGATTTAGGCTGGGATTTCGATCCTTTAGTTGATAACCCAATTCAAACTTTTGAAAATCTGTGGGCCGTACCTTGTCGCAATGTCGGTGATGCAATTGAGCTTGTAGAAGAATATGCTGCTGCTGTTGTTGAAGAGTTAATCGAACAAAAAGCCCCCCTTAAAAAAGGGGGGTTGGGGGGATCTAAATCTGTTCTACCCGCACAAATCCAAACTCCACAATCCCAAACTCACGTTGAAGAGTTAATCGAACAAAAAGCCCCCCTTAAAAAAGGGGGGTTGGGGGGATCTAAATCTGTTCTACCCGCACAAATCCAAACTCCACAATCCCAAACTCAATTAGTTCTAAATTGGATTGATTCAAATCTTCTTCCTGCTTTAATACAAACCGATCTAGAAATTAAAAATTTATTACGAGGACTTGACGGCAGATACGTTAGAAGCGCTCCTTCAGGGGCACCAACACGCGGTCGTCCGGAGGTTTTACCTACTGGCAATAACTTTTACTCGGTTGATATTCGCGCCATACCTACAGAATCGGCTTGGGATGTAGGTAGAAAGGCGGCAGAAAACATTGTGGAAACCTATACGCAAGAACATGGCGAATATCCCAAAACCCTTGCTTTATCGGTGTGGGGAACCTCCACAATGCGAACCGGGGGCGATGATATAGCTCAAGCCTTGGCTTTAATTGGAGTGCAGCCAGTATGGGATGGTGCTTCGCGAAGAGTGGTAGATTTTGACATTTTACCGATATCAGTTTTACAGCGTCCTCGCGTAGATGTGACTTTGAGAATATCTGGTTTCTTTCGAGATGCTTTTCCCAATTTAATCGAACTATTTGACCAAGCCGTTACGGCAGTAGCAGCATTAGATGAGTCACCAGAGTATAATCCCTTAGCAGCACAAGTAACATTAGAGACAGAAAATCTAATTAAACAAGGATTAAATTTAGAAGCAGCACAAGCGCGATCGCGGTATCGTATTTTTGGAAGTAAGGGAGGAGCTTATGGTGCTGGCTTACAGGGATTGATTGAATCTCAAAATTGGAATTCAGATGAAGACTTAGCTCGTGCGTACATGAACTGGAGCTGCTATGCTTATACGGGTAAGGGTTTGTGCAAAGCTGCACCAGAAGCTTTCGAGCAACGTTTAGTTAAAATGCAAATAGTGCTGCACAATCAAGATAATCGCGAACACGATCTGCTCGATTCCGACGATTATTATCAATTTCAGGGTGGTTTGAGTGCAGCCGTGCGTTCTTTAACGGGGAAAAATCCTCAAGCATACTTCGGCGATAATTCTATTCCCAGTAATCCGCGAGTCCGCAAACTTCAACAAGAAATAGCCAGGGTGTATCGTTCGCGAGTTGTTAATCCTAAATGGATTGAAGGAGTAATGCGTCACGCTTACAAGGGTGCATTTGAAATGGCAGCGACGGTGGATTATTTATTTGCTTATGATGCTACCGCCAACTGTGTAGAAAACCATATGTACCAGGGAATTTGTGAATCTTATCTTTTCGACACAAACGTCTGTGAATTCATTGAGAAGAACAATCCACACGCTTTGCGTGATATTGCTGAAAGATTATTAGAAGCATACCAGC
>CAYMZW010000300.1:0-8523 GCA_964395005.1 uncultured Rivularia sp. | reverse complement strand
GACGAATTTGCGCGATCGCATTACGAACATCATTAGTAGCGCGATCGCTATCGGTTCCCAAATCAAAGTTAATAGTAGTATTAGAAACGCCATCGGTAACAACCGAACGCAATTCATCAATATTGCCCAAGCCAGCAACCGCATCTTCGATTTTCTTCGTCACCTGAGATTCTAGTTCCGTAGGGCCAGCACCAGGTTGAGTTACCGTAACTTGAACCGCAGGAACATCAATATTAGGGCTGGTATCAATACCCAAAATACCAAAACAGAACCAGCCAACTATAGTCAAAATTAAGAATAAAACTATTGTAGGAATTGGTTTTTTTATCGACCAAGCAGAAACATTCATTTTTTAAATAGTAGTTAGTTGTTAGTAGTTAGGAATTAGGAGTTAGGAGTTAGGAGTTAGGAGTTAGGAATTAGGAGTTAGGAGTTAGAAATTGGCAGTATTAAATTTCTCTCTATTAACCATTACCTATTACCCATTACCCATTACTTCTCCCCATCATTTCTGGGCTACCCGAACTTTATCGCCATCTTTCAAATACCCTGCGCCGTCAACTATTACGCTTTTTCCGGGTTGCAAACCGTTATTGATTTCGATTTTTCCGCCTTTGAGAATATCTCCTGTTTGTACTTTTCTACTGCTGGCAATTTTGTCTTGATTAATTGTGAAAACTATAGCGCTACCGTCTGGTTGAGGAAGTACTGCTTTTTGCGGTATAGTTACTGCCATGCTTGTATTGGTGACAATTGCGGCGCGAGCAAACATTCCTGGTTTAAGTAAATTGGTTTGTGGTAAATCAATTTTGACTGTGGCTTCGCGGCGTTGTTGATTAACTACGGGTTCTATTTCTGTAACTTTTCCTCGCAATTTAACCCGATTATCTGCATCACTTGTAATTTGGGCTGATGCGCCTACTTCTATTTGCGATAGTTGAACTGTGGGAACTTTTGCTTGTAATTCTAGATTCCCTTGACGAATAATCGAAAATAACTTTTGGGTTCCACCAACTACATTTCCTACTTGGGTTTGCGGTGGTACACCAGTGATATCCCCTACTCTTGCTAGTTTTTCGGCAACGATTCCGGAAACTGGAGCGCGAACTACGGTTTGTCCTAACTGAGTTTTTAACTGCTGCACTCTAGCTGTTGCACTTTTAACTCCGGCTTTAGCGCTGTTAACTTTGGCGATCGCGCTTCTTACATTAGCTTCGGCGCTGCTGATGTTTGCTTTGGCACTGCTTACATTCGCGATCGCGCTACGAATATTTGCTTGAGCAATACGTATTGCTTCTTTTGCAGTTTCAAAATTAGTTTCGGCGGTTTCAAATAATTGCTTGCTAATCGCTCCTCGATCGGCAAGTTGTTTGTTGCGCTGATAATCCCTTTGAGCTTCTTTTAATTTAGCTTGTGCTTGAGCTAAATCGGCTTGTCTTTGCTGAACTGTTGCTTGATTTGATGTTACATTTGCTTTACTTGATTCTAAAGCTGCTTGTCTGGAAGCTAAATCAGCAACTCTTGAAGCAACTTCAGCTTCTTGAGATTCTACTTCTGCTTTGGCTTGACGAATTTGATCTTGCAACAGCGAGTCATCTAAAATCGCCAAAACTTGATTTTCTTTAACAGAATCTCCTTGTTTTACCAGAATTTGCTTGATTTGCAAACCATTGGATTGAGGCAATACCGGAGTCAATTCACTAGCTGCAATAGAACCATTAACATTGAGATTACGAGCAACTTTAGTCAATTCTACTAAAGCAAGGGTAACAGTCATTGCTGGAGCTGCTTCAGTAGTAGGGGCTGCTACCTTAGTTTCGCTTTGAGGACGATTGCTCCACAAATGCATTCCGGCAAAACTCATCCCAACACCTAAAACCATACCCAAAAGCATGATTGTCCACCAAGGGCGCTGCTTGCTAGTTTCGGGATAATCTTTAAAATTTGTTTCTTCGATCGCTGCTTCTTCTGCTGAAATATCTGAAAAATTCGAGTCCCCTGCTGTCATCACTCCACCTCCTACCCAACCGCGTCAATACGGTTTAGCTTAAAAAAACTTTAAATTTATGACTGTATCTTAACTATTACCTATTTTTTCGCGTATTGGCTATCACTCTAACTGGTTTTACCCATGACAAAAGTCATATTTTTACTAGTTGAATATGTTTTTGGGGGATCTATGTTAAGTAAGCTGTGTGGTGAAAGCCCTACCAGTAAACGTTTACAATATATAAGTCCACATAAATGAATACTTTGTATCATAAACAAGAATACTTTGCATCACTTTGAAGTCGTGTTGAGATCACTGCCATCAATTATTTGAATGTGAAAAAATAAAAACGAAGCAATTGATTGTATAGTCTCTTTCAGGACTTACGCAAAGCCCCACAATAATACGGGGGGTTGGGGGGATCTAAACGTCTGAAATACCTGCGGACACCGTTGCGATTGCGTAAGTCCTATCTTTTAATCTATTGAAATTTATATCGTTAGAAAATTGCTTTTAACTTTTAAAATTGATGTGTATTTGCCGTAATTTGGGTAAGCTTTATTTATGTTGTTTCAGGTATATATTTATTTTTTTTTAGCTTGCAAAAAAAAGCAATATTAGATAAGAATTTTAAAGTTTAGGTAGCAAATTATTTTTGAATATATATTCCATTTCTAAGATTTTTGATAAAATCGCAAATATTATAATGTTCGATCGCAGCAACATGAATTAGTATTAATACGTAATACGTTAGATTTTATTACAAATAATAATTTGTTAATATGTTTATCTAAGAAACAGTTTTGACTGGATAGAATATTTTGGCATACTAATAATAACTATCTTTATAAGTACTTCCTTTACACTTTGATTTTGATGATTCTATAAATAGACAATTAAAATTTGCACTTCAAGTAAATTTAATCTCGTATTCCGCATAACGATTCAATTGATTAGCATATAAAATTGATCGTTCGCAACTTTCCGATCTACTTGAAAAAACCTAGATAAAATTAAATTATTAACAGGGTACAAATATGTTTAGCGCAACTGAAGTTTTGATAGATGCTTTTGTAGATAGAGTTAGAGAAGGATATCGTCGTAGTTATGGAAGCTTAAAAACTGATTACCAAGATATCATCGCTTGGGTAGGAAGCATGGCTTTAGAAAATATTGCTAATAGCGATGCTTTATACCACAATGTAGAACACTCAATCTTAGTAACCCTTGTAGGGCAAGAAGTTTTACGTGGAAAACATATACGAGAAGGTGGCGTTTCTAGCGAAGATTGGCTGCATTTTATTATTTCTTTGTTATGTCATGATATTGGTTATGTCAAAGGAGTTTGCCGTCAAGATAGAGAAGAAGAAAGCCTATATGCTACGGGTAAAGATGAAGCGATGATTTCTTTACCGTTAGGAGCTTCAGATGCAAGTCTTACACCATATCATGTTGACAGAGCAAAGCTTTTTATTGACGAGCGTTTCGGGGGTCATAAATTAATTGATTCTGAAGTTATAAAATGCAATATAGAATTAACTCGCTTTCCCGTACCCGCAGCAGAAGATCATCAAGAAACTAATAATTATGCAGGTTTAGTACGTGCTGCCGATTTGATTGGACAATTAAGCGATCCACGTTATTTAAAGAAAATTACTTCTTTATTTTACGAGTTTGAAGAAACTGGGATGAATAAAATTTTGGGTTATAACAATCCAGCAGATTTGCGTAACAACTATCCAAAGTTTTATTGGAATGGTGTTTATCCTTATATCAAAGATGGGTTGCGTTACTTGTCTTTAACCCAACAAGGAAAACAGATAATTGCTAATTTGTACTCAAATGTGTTTGTGGTAGAACATGAACGACCACAAGAACAACAAATATGCTTAGAAAATTTAGAAATGAAAGAAGTTGGGATGAAAGAATTACCGGATAGACGACGCGAAAGAGTAAAAACAAGAACAAGAGTCAGTTAACAGCGAGCAGTTAGCAGTTAGATTCTAGAAACCCGGTTTTTCCAAAAAACCGGGTTTTTTAACATTTTCAATTCTTTAAAAAAAAGATTTTTCTACAGTAACCCGGTAGGATAATTAATGGCAGCTAACAGAATATAATTTAATTGCTAATTTCATGTCTTTGAACCTCAACTCCGAATATAAAAGCTTTGGTGGAAAACTTGGCTTTTATTCCCATTCCTCAGCTACCTGTAATAGTGAAATGCGTTTGAGCGTTTACCAACCACCCCAAGCTGAATCACAAAGCTTACCAGTTCTTTATTTTCTTTCCGGTTTAACCTGTACCGAAGAAAACTTTATGGTTAAAGCAGGAGCGCAAAAATATGCCGCCGAGCATGGTTTAATTTTAGTTGTGCCAGATACTAGCCCTCGTAACACGGGAATAAAAGGCGAAGATGATGATTACGATTTCGGTACGGGTGCAGGTTTTTACGTTGATGCAATTGAAAAACCTTGGTCATCCCACTACAAAATGTATAGCTATGTCGTTAAAGAATTGCCCGATTTAATCGCCGCTAATTTTCGGGTAAAAGAAGATAAACAAAGTATATTTGGTCATTCAATGGGCGGGCATGGTGCTTTAATTTGTGCCATACGAAACCCCCAAAAATACAAATCTGTATCAGCTTTTGCACCTATAGCTGCACCCATGCAATGTCCTTGGGGAGAAAAGTGTTTTACTAATTATTTAGGTGAAAATAAACAAACTTGGCGCGAATATGATGCAAGTGAATTAATCAAGCAATTTGGTTTTGATGGTGAAATTTTAATCGATCAAGGTAGCGACGATCAATTTCTTCAACAGCAGCAACTGCTGACAAATATATTTGAAAAAGCCTGCGAAGAAGTTAATCAACCATTAAATTTACGCTATCAACAAGGCTACGACCACAGTTATTATTTCATTTCCACTTTTATAGAAGATCATATTCGTCATCATGCAAAAGCTTTGCAGTGAGCAGTTATCAGTGAACAGTGAGCAGTTACCTATTACCAGTTATAAGTGATTAATTAAACAAATTATTTATTTTCTTTGTAACACGATTATTTGACGGTATTCGATTACAAAATAGAGCATTTATTTAAATGTAATCTTTACCTTAATACAATTTCACGCGATGCCATATACGACTTACAGTATTGTATGAATTACTAAAGTGTAATGGTTTAAACTAGTCAATAAGAACTAATAATTGCTCACTGCTCACTGTTCACTGTTCACTGTTAACTGTTAACTGATATGTTTTGGCAAGCTGATTTTTATCGTCGTTCGCAACCGGATAAATCGGGACAGGTTTTATGGGATTTATCAATTTGCGATTCTAGCCTTGAGTTTAAATATGAAGCGACTTGTCCCCAGTCAGAAGCTAATTCTAGTTGGGTAGTTTCGCAAATTAAGCAAGCGGCATCGGGTAATTTACCGTTAGGTATTCAAGTGTTTCGTCCGCAATCTTTGAGTCTAATTGAACAAGCTGGGAAGACTTTGGGTATTAAAGTCGAAGCAACTCGTCGCACTGCTGCTTTAAAAAAGTGGCTGGAAGAAAAACAGCAATCCACGAATTTAGATAAGCCACCCCCAATACCTTTATCTGAAAATATTTGGGGAGATAAATGGAGTTTTGCTACTTTACAAGCTGGTAATATTGCTGATTTTATCTCAGAACGCCCAATTCCTATTTTAGAAACACCCGATCTTCTATTGCCAATAAATTTGGGTTTGGCTTCAACGGTACCAATTCCAGGTGTGGTGATTTATGGGGGACGTAAATCTATGCTTTTGGCACGATGGTTAAAAGAAAACCGTCCAGTGGCTTTAAATTACATTGCTGGTGCCCCAGATGGTTTGGTGTTGGAAGCGAGTTTGGTGGATAGATGGATTGTGGCAACTTTTGAAGATGAAGAAGTTTCGGAAGCGGCAAAAATCTATCAAAAGCGCCAGCAGAACACTCAAGGATTACATTTTCTGTTAGTACAGCCTGATGATTCTGGAATGACTTATACCGGCTTTTGGTTGTTAGTTGATAGTTGATAGTTGTTAGTTGGTAAAATATACCTCCTAGTAAATAAATAATCGTCAACTATCTATAGGTAGAATAATTTTAAAGGGTACTTCTTTACTTTTTGAGGAAGTTGAGCGAAGTAATAATCGGATAAGCTGCTGAAGAAACCGTCAGTTAGAAATTTCTATAAAAATAGATCGCTATCTGGCAATATTGATTTTTACTCAATAGATGAACTTGAAAAATTTTAGGGGGCAATCTAAATTACCTCTTCAGTTTTGGATTGTTACCCTAGTTGCCTTTATCAATTCGGTTAGCTTCACGATTATTATTCCGCTACTATATCCCTACGCAAAGCAGTTTGGATTAAATGATTTTCAAGCAAGTTTACTGAGTACGGCTTATGCTTTACCTCAATTTATCGGTACTCCTATTTTAGGAAGGCTTTCAGATCGTTTGGGAAGAAAACCTTTGCTAGTAATAAGTTTATTGGGAACGGTTTTATCTGGTATCGTTGCTGCGGTTACTCCCGTAGCTTGGTTACTATATGTTGCGCGAATCTTTGACGGTTTAACTGGTGGAAATACTTCTATTGCCAGGGCTGTAGTCAGCGATATTACAACTGTGGATCAACGTGCTAAAGCTTTTGGTATTTTTGGTGCTGTTTTTCGCTTGGGTTTTGTGGCAGGGCCAGCATTAAGCTATGTAGCACAGCAGTTACCGACACTCAAGGGTGTAACTTCATTAGGAATGAGTTTTATTGTAGGTGCGGCGATCGCCTTATTCGCAACTATTTTGACTATCTTCTTTTTACCAGAAACTTTAAGAGCTTCTGACAAACACCAATTTCATTTAAGCTGGAGAGATTTCGGTTTTATTAAAGTTTTTCAGTCAGCTGCTCGTCCAAAATTAGGTAAGCTTTTTATATTAACTTTTTTAAGCGGTTCGACTTTTACAATTTTCACTTTTGCATTTCAACCTTTTGTACTAAAAGTTCTCAATCAAGATGCTAAAACATTAGCAATTACATTTGCTGTTGTGGGGATGGTGGGATTTATTTCTCAGGTTGTCGCACTCGATCCACTGAGGAAAAAGTTTAATTTAATTGATATTCTATCGTTATCATTATTTGCGCGTGGAATTACTTTTCTATTGATTCCAACTTTCCCTTATCTAACAGCATTTTTTATTATTATTGCAATTTTTGGCTTCGTTAATTCCTTCCCAATGCCTTTGATAGACTCAATTTTATCCTTGAATAGTACCGAACGCGAACAAGGAGAAGTTTTGGGAATTAATGCATCTTATCTAAGTATTTCAAACGCCATCGGACCGCCAATTTCAGGTATGCTGGTTAGTCTTGGTTACAAAACTCCTTTCTGGATTACTGGCGTGCTTACTATTCTTACAGCCTGCTTCGCTTTTATGCTTAAATCTGATTTTAAATGTGAAGGTAATAGGGAATAGGGAATGGGGAATTGGGCATTGGGCATTGGGGATGTGGAATGGGGAATAGGGAATAGGGAACAGGCAATAGGGAATGGAGAACAGAAATTGATTTGGCGGTTGAAACCGCTTCTAAACAAGCAAAACCCGTCTCCACGGGTTATAAAATCGGTAGCAATTTTAAGCTGATACCGTATTTTTTTAAGGGGCTTTGCGTAAGTCGTATTACTATACGAAAATAATTATATTTTTGAATCAAGAAGTTTGTTAAATAATGCTATTTCTTACCACTATTCCCTGTTCCCAATTCCCCATGCCCAACTCCTAACTCCTAATTGCTAATTCCTAACTCCTAACTTACTTCCTTGCCTGCTTCAACATATCAATCAATGTATGATGAGCATCTTCGGCATTTTTTAAAGTATGGTCAAATTTAATTCTAACGGGTACCTCTTCCCCATTTGCTTGAGCTTGTAAATTCATCCCTTCAGCATCAATAGAAAGCATTTTCGCTGCTGTGGCATTCTCTAAGTTGCCATAAGTATTAGCGTAAAATGCTACCGCATCCGCATGATCGTCATTCATGTGCTTACAAATGCGATCGCTAATTTGAGTGGAAAATTCCTCTGACATTATATACTCCTGGTTTCTTATTATTAATCAATCTGAATTTTAAAACTTTATTGCCATAACAGCCAATGAAGCAAAAATTAAATTTTAGTATTTTTACTTAAATAAGTAGGTAAATAAAAATATAATATAATAAATTAAGAGGTAATTATACTGATGCTAATTTTTAGGAAAATCAATAGGTTCTTGTCTATAAATATGTAAGGTTTGTAACATTTCTATCTTTATCAATGGAATTGATTTGATTAGACTTGTATTTAGAAAATTTTTAACCTTTTCTTGCTGATTGATAGTAATTTTTACTGAATCAGGGATATAAAACAAATTTATTGAAGTCCATACCCATGAGTGCAACTAGCCACCGTCGTATAGTTATAGGGGATGTGCATGGTCACTATCAAGGCTTGATGCAATTGTTAGAGGCGATCGCCCCAACAGC
>CAYMZW010000299.1:0-8553 GCA_964395005.1 uncultured Rivularia sp. | reverse complement strand
CTGCCACTGTAGGGTCAGAAGTTGCAAGGAAATCTGAATTAGTTTTAGTCACTGTATTTCATTTGATATCGTAAAAAGTGCGTTCGGCTCCCTCGAATTCGGAAGGCGATCGCACCGCAAGAAAATTCTATCTCTTTTCCCGCCAATAATTTAAGCAGGTATCAATAGGTAATAGACTGCGCTGTAAGCCAGATCCAAATTATAAAATATCTGCCATCCAAGGATTAATATTTATTGCTCAGCTATATAGCCGTTTCCTGTTCCCCCCAACTCTAGCTAGACGAAATATTAAATCAATTTTGGTATTGGTTCTTGTATCCGCAAACTCAATGAATAGCTCTATGTATTACTTTTTACTAAAATTTTGCAACATTTTCATCTTTAAACCATAAAATAAAAATAAATCTACTTTTTCATCAAAATATCAAAATAGAACGATCGACATTGATATTTATGTTCTCTAAACGGGAAATATAAAATATAACTATTCTTTGTCAAAAAACTAAAATAAAATCAAGATTTTATTTTAGTCGTCGGACAAATTATAGTAAAAATCAAAACTCATTTAAACGGGTATTATAATGTTAGTAATTTTAACAAAAGAGCAACTTATTGCCCCTCAAGAAATTTGCAAGTCTTGCGTACTCGCCGACAAAAGCGGTAAACCACGCTGGTATGATGGTAAATTGGGCTGCCCAAAAGTACAGAACAAAATTACTGAGAAACAACCAGATTGGCATGAGTGTATAATGGGTTTCCGTATTGCCAATATAGAATAGTGCAACTCAGACGAAAACCCGTGTTTCTGCGTTATCCTAGGTTCATGCGGTCAGTGAAATTGAAACATAGGAGAACGCAGAATGGCTTGGCGCGGTTCTACAACTGTTAAAGATAGGATTTTTGCTTGCTTACCTTACTTACTTCCCTTGGTTGAAGGGATAGCTTTTGGTAGCTTTTTATTATCGCAGTTTCCACCCTTGAGAATAATTTTGATTCCGATTTTACCTGTTTTAGCAATTTATAATGGTATACCTTTTGCTGGGTTAATCATTTTCTTTGCTTTATTTATGTTGGTAGTACGGAATGAGAAAGTTCCTCATTTTATTCGCTTCAATACAATGCAGGCTATCCTTTTAGACATTGTTCTATTTTTATGCCGTATTCTCGTAGATATTTTAAACCCGGTTCCAGGTGCTAACTTTGCTATAGAAACTTTAGCTAACACCATCTTTATTGGCTTAGTAGTAGCCGTTGTATATTCTGTCGCTCAAACTATCATGGGTCGTTACGCAGAAATTCCCGCAATTTCCGATGCGGTTCATATGCAGGTACGTTAGTAGGTCGGGTGAAGTCAGAATGCGCTCTTGGTATCGCGTTGGCTATCTAGTTCTACTTACTGTCATTTACTAGCTACGACAGTATTTTCTAAGCGACCTATACCTTCTATCTCAACGCGAACGCGATCGCCACAATTTAATGGACCGACTCCTAAAGGTGTACCTGTTAATATTACGTCTCCGGGTAGTAGTGTCATTACTTGACTAATGTAAGACACTACTACTTCCGGAGAAAACACCATTTGATCGATGCAAGCAGATTGAACGGGAGTTTCCTCATCATTCAAAAACGTTTGTAATCTAGCACCAGGACTTACTTCTCTAACAATCCACGGTCCCAAAGGACAAAAAGTATCGAAACCTTTAGCACGAGTCCATTGTCCATCGCGTTTCTGTAAATCTCTTGCTGTCACATCATTAGCAATTGTATAACCCCAAATTTTACTTTCAGCAGACTTTGGAGTACATTTAGTTGCCGATTCGCCAATAATCAGCGCTAATTCTCCTTCATAATCTACCCGCTGCGTGACTTCCGGATATTGAATCTCGGCTTCTGAAGGGATAACACAAGTAGGTGGTTTGAGAAAAATCAGAGGTTCTTGTGGTACCTTTGTTCCCATTTCAGCAGCATGTTCGGCATAATTCTTGCCCACCGCAATAATTTTAGAAGGAAAACAAGGAGCTAGAATTAGGTAGCTATCTGGTTGCAATATTAAATCCGTCGGCTGCCCTTGCAACCAAGGAGGAGCATCAAGAACTTGGACGTTAAGGTCAAGATGTAGCAAACCGTAATAGATAATTCCTTCAGTATTTTGAACTCGCACATACCGCTGCGCCATAATAGTAGATTACTTCCTTTTAGATATCTTTTACGCTCGTTGATTGTTTACACAAAATTAATCGACATTTATACCGCGAGCAAGGCTTAGATAGGAAAGGCCTATCTCCCGCTTGTTTCTGTAATGTTTATGCATTACTTGTGTAATATTTTTTTTAAAATTCACAGATAGATAGCACAAATCAATTGTCCATTACAGATATTTTGAGATAAATAAATTACATTACCAGACCGAGGGTACAAAGTTCTCTTCCACGGGTTGAACATAGTCAAGTATTTATGTGTGAGTGTTTGGATCTTCGGCAGGCAGAAAAATTGGCTTTTGTGAAAAGCAACTATGGTTGTAAAGCAGATTATTTTAGTTTCGTCAATCAAAATCAAAAACTGGTAAGATTATAATTCCTTGCTGCTCAAAATGTTTGCTTACTTAACTTGAGTATTGCAATTGTTGCTTGCTCAACAGATTTTTGACATTAGCAGCCAAACGTCCAAAAGGAGATTAAAACCTATGGCTACGAATTACGAGACAATGTACATTTTGCGCCCCGACTTGATAGACGAGCAAGTTGAGCAAAATATTTCTAAGTATGAAAATATACTTAAGGAAAACGGTGCTGAAAACGTAGAAATTCAAAATCGTGGCAAGCGTCGTCTAGCTTATGAGATTAACAGACATCGGGATGGAGTTTATGTCCAGATGAACTTTAGCGCCGTGGGTAGCGCTATTGCTCCGATGGAACGTGCTATGCGCTTGAGCGAAGAAGTAATTCGTTATTTAACTATCAAGCAGGATTTAGCAGAACAAACCCCAGCGACTGAAGAAACAGCAGCATCAATGGCTCAAGAAAGATAATTTTCTTTTTTCCATAAGAGTTGCTTTTTTTCATGACAGGTAAGTAAACCGGGTTTTTGGAAATTAATATAGATTAAAAATTTAAAAATTATATTTTACCTGCAAAAACCCGTTTTCTTCGGACTTGTTAACAATAATGTCGTTAATAAAACTTAATCTTTAAAAAAAGTAAAAAAAATATACGTTTTTGCCCCTTGCCATTACGGCTAGGAATGTTACATTAACAGATACTTACCTCTAAGCGTGGAAAAGATTTATAAAGTAAATTGTAAGACACTGTGAGCCAAACAGATAACTCCACCATTCAAGCTCTTTCTACTGAAGTCTCGAAGTTGCGTCAAGAATTGCAACTTCGCGATCAATTAGTGCAGCAGTTATCTCAAGAACTGTTCAGACTGGTAAAGGGTAATACCGATTTTATGCCCCAGCCAGAATTTTCCGAACGTCATTCCACTGAGTTAAATGCTTTACGAGAACAATTGCAAGCAGTAGAAGAACAGGTAAGTTTTTACCAAGAGCAGATTAGCACTCGCGATAGCGAAATTTATCAACTGCGTCAGTCGGTTCAGGAATTAACCGATCGCAGCAGAATGTTAGAGCAAGTAGTGCAAGAACTACCTCAAATTTACCGTCAAAAATTCGAGGAGCGAATGGAGCCGGTAAGAGAAAAGGTAGCACTACTGCAACAAGAAAATCGTCAGTTGCAAGCAGAGTTGCAAAGCGTAAGTTACCGCTTAGCCTTGAAATCTCGCACCGCTTCCCATAGTGGTATTGACTTGCCTTCATTTCCTCGTCCTAATTCACCAGGAAACATTTCGACGGTGCCAAATGCTTAGTTGAAATACTTCTTGATTTTATAATCCAAAATCTAGAATATCGCTGTTTATTAAAGCAGTTTAGCCAGAATTATTAATTAAAAATAGTATTTTAGTAAAAAAGCCTATGGTTGTATTTAGTATGTTAGACATATCGGTTAAAAGCTCGTAATAAGAGCTAAAGCGCGAAGATTACATTTTTAATTGGAAATTGAGAATTAATGCTGCTTCGATTGCTGAACCAGATTTACCATTCTTTTTTTAAGCTGTGCTTGTTAGTATAATAAGTAGGGCTACAGCAAAAAAAGACTTGTCATATTAAACCCCCATTTAAAAGAAAAAAATAGCAGCAAGGAAATTGTAAGAAAGTGAAGAATTTCCGTCGGAAAAATGAAAAACTAAGAATTTCCAGCTTTACTTCTCCGGGTAAATTCTTCTATTACTTACATATTAAACAATAGCTTCAGTAACTCAACAGCGTTGCTCGCTGCAACTGTTGAGTTGCGGTTGATAGAGATTCGTAGAACGTGCTAGCCCAAATTTTATAACCCCAAAATTGAGCTTGGCCTCGTTATTCAATAAATTGTTGCAGTTAAAAATGGACTTCAACACCTTTAGAGATCAAGTTAATAAAAACACAAAATTAACCAGCTACAGCCAAATTTGTATTTTCTGAAATACTCAGAACGTCTTCATAAGTACTGAACATTTCAAAAACAGAATCTAGGTGAGTAAGCTCGATAACCAATCTAACGGGAGCCGTCACGTTGCAAAGAACTAAACGACAATTATATTGACGTGCCACTTTAAGCCCTTTAACTAAGCTGACTAAGCCAGAACTGTCCATGAAATCGACCAATCCTAAGTCTATAACCCACAATTGTGGCAGGGCGGGTACAACCCGGTTTATCTGTTCGCTCAAAGCATTTCCACCCTGCAAGTCCATGCGGCCTTCGGGTTTAAATAAAGTAACCTGACGTTCTAATGTGAAAGTCATAATTTTAGCTGGATAGTTGAAATACTCTAGAAAAAACAAAAACAGACACAAATACGACTTCTTTCTCAACTACAAACTTTACCGCTTTTACCTGCATATTAGATAGGGTATTCGGGCAGTATAATTGAGACTAATTCCGTCGGTATTTATGCCGTATCATTTGTCCAAACAATTTTCAGTATAGGCATAAGCGATTTGCTTTTTCCGTAGCAACCGCTTCTTTTATCAAATTTTTATAATTCTATCAGAGTTTTATAAATTTTTGATAAAATCTTTGTTATAGATGCCTCTAATTGTAAGGTTGTGGTAAAGGACTATGCAAAATTTTAGTTCTATTTAATACAAGAAAAAAACAATCTAGGGTGCGTTTTTTATTGAAACTATGATAGCAGCAGTACTAAGGCAAAAATAACTGCGAATATTTCATGTAATTATGACTAAGGAAAAAGTATACATAATTACTCTGTATGTATTTTAAACGATTTTTGATGAAAATCCGGATCGAGATAGATATTGTAGAAGGTAAATAACCATTGATTTCATTGACACCTTAAGTAAAAAAGAGTCAATATGTAGAAATGTAAAATTATATAAATAGGTTTAAGCTGGATGTCTCTCGATTTCATATCATTGGAGAATATTCAGGAAATTGCTCATCAATACGGCTACTGGGCAATTTTTGTAGGAATTTTATTAGAAAACTTAGGCGTTCCGCTTCCAGGTGAAACTGTGACTTTGGTGGGCGGCTTTTTAGCAGGCAACGACGAACTCAATTACTGGTTGGTTGTAGGGGATGCAGCAGCAGGTGCTGCTATTGGCGGAACTTGCGGCTATTGGATTGGTCGAATTGGTGGTTGGCCATTGCTAATGCGTCTAGCAAAATTATTAAGAATTTCTGAAGTAAAAGTTTCGGGTATAAAAGAAAAATTTAGCGAAAACGCTGCTAAAGCCGTATTCTTTGGCAGATTTTTTGCTTTATTACGAATTTTCGCGGCTCCATTAGCTGGTATAGCCGAAATGCCTTTTGCAAAATTCTTGTTATACAACTTTTTAGGTGCTGGTGCTTGGGCTGGCACAATGGTTTCTCTGGCTTTCTTCGCTGGCAAGGTAGTCTCTTTAGAACAAATGGTGCAATGGGTAGGTCAGTTTGCAATTTTGGCATTGCTGATTCTTGTTGCTGCGATCGCTATACCTTTGTGGTTAGAATCGCGGCAGGTTGAAGAAATAACGACTGAAGAATAAGAAATTGGGGATTGGGGATTGGGGATTGGGAATGGGGAATAGGGAACAGGCAACAGGGAACAGAAGAAACGGGAAGAGGAGGGACAAAAGTTACTTTCTACTTTCTACTCCTAACTCCTCATTCTTAACTCTTAACTACTTCCTACTCCCTACTCCCTGCTTCCTACTCCCCTAACTATTACCAATTATTTCTGTTGAGACCAAATCCGAGTAGGCATTCCCCAAATGTAAATAAACCCTTCAGCAGCTTTGTGATCGAATTGATCTTCTGCGCCATAAGTTGCCATCTCAGGATTATAGAGGGAACTATCCGAATGACGACCAACAACGATCGCACTACCTTTGAAAAGTTTCATTCGCACGGTGCCAGAAACTCGCTCTTGCGTTTTTTGAATAAAGGCATCAAGTGCAGCTTTGAGCGGACTAAACCACAAGCCGTTGTAAATTAACTGACTGTAAGTTTCTTCGATACCTCGCTTGTAATGACTTACATCTGCCGTCAAAGTCAAACTTTCCAAATCGCGATGTGCTTGAATTAATGCCACCATTGCCGGAGACTCGTAAATTTCCCGCGATTTGATGCCTACCAAACGGTTTTCTATCATGTCGATGCGCCCTACACCGTGATTTCCTACCAGTTGATTGAGATGGGAAATCAGTTCAATTGGATTTTTGGATTCACCATTGAGAGTCGCCGGAGTACCTCTAACAAAACCGATTTCGACGTACTCAGGTTTATCGGGAGTATCGGCGATCGCCTTTGTCATCTCGTAGATTTCTTCGGGAGGTTCGTATGATGGATCTTCCAAGGGACCAGCTTCAATACTCCTACCAAGTAGATTTTTGTCAATACTGTAAGGGGAAGATTTTTTCACGGGTGAGGGAATACCAAAACGTTCCCCATAAGCAATAGTTTCTTCCCGACTCATGCCCCATTCCCTTGCTGGTGCCAGTATTTTCAGATTGGGATTCATAGCCGCAACTGCTACGTCGAAACGAACTTGATCGTTACCTTTACCAGTACAACCGTGGGCGATCGCGTCGGCTCCGTATTCTTCGGCTGCTTCTACCAATGCTTTGGCAATTAACGGACGTGCTAGAGCAGTTGCCAAAGGATAACGATTTTCGTAGATGGCGTTAGCTTGAATTGAAGGGAAAGCATAATCTTTGATAAAGCTTTCTTGGACATTCACCACTAACGATTCACTTGCACCAGACTTGAGAGCTTTCTCACGAACTGGTTCTAACTCTTCACCTTGACCTAAATCTGCTGCGAGAGTAATAACTTCTTCCACTCCCCACTCTTCTTTGAGGTAGGGGATACACACTGATGTATCTACTCCACCAGAATATGCTAAGACAACTTTTTTGGCGCGACCCATGAATTATTTCTCGATGCTGTAGAACGACGATTGTTTATTATCTTATTAATTTAGGTATATTCTCCTCAGTATTTATACTAATTCAGTATTTTCTACAAGCAGTATATATACTCGCCTAAGTATTGTTGTTACTAAAATATTCAGTATAAATACAGTCTTTATTAATTGATATACAAGTATAAAAAGTTAAAATACTCAGTTTTTACTGTTAACAATAAAATCAAGCATTTGCACTTACTCTTGATGAAAATTAAGTAATTTTATTTACGCACGAGTACCAAAGATATACATAACTTTTATATTACTTTCAGTATTTTCATTCATAATTATAGATAAGCAAAGTTTTCGTCAACGTAAATAAAGCTTATTTTGTCATAGGTATGCAAATTAAGTGGTTGATTTCGATAGCTTTAACTTGCTTTAGCATCGGCTCGAATATGCAAAGAACAATTTAAATTAATCTAACTTTTAATTGTTGCTTTTTATATTCTATTTTTTTATACGTTCGGGTGTAATACATCAAAGCAAAATTACTGTTTTAAATATGGCTTTAACCAAAATATTTAGCATATATGGCAAGTATAATTTACTTAAATATCAATAGTAAATGTAGAAAAACAGTTTCAAAAATAGTTTAAAAAATAGTTTTGAGAAACAACTTATCTATTAATATGAAATTGAAGTATTTTTAGATAAATTTTATCAAATTTTCGTAGTTTGGTAATCTTCACTGAATATTAATATATTATGAATTTATATTAATTAGAATAGTTTACTTAAAACTAATAGATAAATGCAATTCGTTCTGTTGTTAATCTAATATTTCTTATTATGCATTCACAAATTAAATGGTTAATTCCAGTAGCTCTAACCTGTGCTGCTTTCGGGGTAAATGTTGAAAGTGCTAAAGCGCGAACAAGTTTAGATAGGGAATTTGAAATTACATACGATACGTTATTTACATTAAGACCAATTGAAGACCAACAGGAATTTTTTACCGCTCAAATTTCAGGTATTTCTCAAGATAGTAATAGTGCTTTCGGTTTGACTAATTTTGAAAGTAATGCTTTCGGAAAATTAGTATCTCAA
>CAYMZW010000298.1:0-8564 GCA_964395005.1 uncultured Rivularia sp. | reverse complement strand
GGTAATTCCGATGAAAATACCTGCCCAGAATTGCACCAATCCCCTGCAAGAACAAGTTCAGAATCAGTCTCTTAATGATTTTACTTCTTTAGAAAAAATTATCGACCGCAACCCTTTGGTAGTGATTCCTTCTGTAATGCTTTCAGAAGTTATCCACCTCATGAGTCAGCGATGGGGTAGTAGTTGCCAAATGTCAAGTTCTGAGAGTCATGACAGCAATTTACTAGCTTCATCTTCTGCCAGCTGCGTTTTAGTAGCTTCAGATAATCAACTGCAAGGCATTTTCACCGAACGAGATTTGGTAAGGCTGATTTCTAATCATGTGAAAATCGAAGGTGTAACGGTAGCGGAGGTAATGACTAAAAAAGTTATTACTTTGAAGCAAAATGACTTTGAAGATGTTTTTAAAACTATTCAATTAATACGTCAGCATCGAATTCGTCATTTACCAGTTGTCGATGACAAAAATACTCTTGTAGGGTTAGTAACTACAACAAAGTTGCGGGAGATGGTGCAGCCAAGCGATTTGCTCAGATTTCGTCAAATTAGTGAGGTAATGAACGCAGAAATTATTCATGCACCTCTAACAGCATCAATACATCATATAACTCGGTTAATGACTCAACACAAAATTAGCTGTGTGGTGATTGTAGAAGAATTGAACGATACTCCAAGGAATAAAGCAACGCAAGATTCTCCCCCTGCTCTCTTCCCTATTGGTATTGTTACCGAGCGGGATATAGTTCAAATACAAAAATTAGGAATAAGTTTTACAACTCAAGCTCAAACGGTTATGAGTGCGCCGTTGATTTTAGTAAATCCTTCCGATTCTTTATTTAAAGTCAACCAGTTAATGCGCTCTCGTCATGTACGACGGTTGGTAGTAGCTGGGGAGCAAGGTGAATTAAAAGGGATTATTACCCAAAGTCAAATTTTAAAGATGTTAGATCCTGTAGAAATGTACGGAGTTCTTGAACTATTACAGAATAAAGTCAACCAGCTACAGGCGGAAAAATTCGAGTTATTGCAGCGTCAAACTTTAGAAATGCAGCACAGAGCAGAAACTGCGGACAAAAACTTTCAACAAGCACAAGCGCGATATGATTCTGTAAATACAGAGAAAAAACAGTTAGAAAGACAATTTTACCACGCTCAACGTTTAGAAAGTATTGCGACCTTAGCTAGCGGTGTTGCTCACGATCTCAACAATATTTTTACGCCAATTTTGGCAACTGCTCAACTTTTACCTTTAAAATTACCCGATGCTGACAAGGAAACGAAATATTTAATTGATTTGTTACAAAACAGCGTACAAAGGGGGACAGCTTTAGTTAAGCAAATTTTATCCTTCTCGCGAGGAGTTGAAAATAAGCTCGTTGTTTTCCAAGTCAGGCACGTATTAAGAGAAATTCAACAGGTTATTCAAGAAACCTTTCCCAAATCAATTGAAATCCAAACTGATTTTTCTCAAGAATTATGGACTATTTACGGAGATGCAACACAGATACATCAAATACTAATGAATCTCTGTATAAATTCGCGAGATGCAATGCCTGATGGTGGTACGCTAAAAATCTCCACTGAAAATTTAGCAATTGATGAAACCTATGCTCAAATGGATGATGAAGCCGAACCGGGAAATTATATTGTAATTACAGTTTCAGATACGGGTGTTGGTATTCCTCCAGAAACATTAGAGCATATTTTTGAGCCATTTTTTACTACAAAAGAACAAGGTAAAGGTACGGGCTTAGGTCTTTCTACAGTAATAGGTATTGTTAAAAATTATGGCGGTTTTGTAAATGTTTATAGCGATGAAGAAGGAACTTGTTTCAAAGTCTATCTCAAAGCATCGCAAGCAGTTGAAATATCTCAAGAAAATTATTCTAAAATATCAAGAGGTAATGGAGAAACGATTTTAGTGGTTGATGACGAAGCATTAATTCGTGACGTTACCAAAATGTGTTTATAAAAATATGGTTATCGAGTATTAACCGCTATTGATGGGATTGATGCACTTGCTGTTTACGCTCAAAACGTTAATGAAATTCGGCTTATTTTAATAGATATGATGATGCCATTAATGGATGGTACAAAAGCTATTAAAATGTTAAAAAAACTGAATCCAAAAGTAAAAACTATTATGATGAGTGGTTCTACATCAGGTAATCAGAAGGTTCTAAAAAACATTCCTATTGAAGCGTTTTTAGATAAACCCTACACCGCAGAAGAAATGTTGACTACGGTGAATAATGTTCTGAATGCATCTGGGGAATAGGGGATGGGGCATTGGGCATGGGGGAATAACTTGTTCCTTTTCTGGGGCAAGGAATATAGTATTGGAGGCTCTGCCTTCATTCCGAATCGAGGCAGAGCCTCGCGAATTGCGTTGCAAGGGGTTCGCTAATCCTATGTAAATCTAGGCAACTGACGAATCAGTGCTTTGCTCCACATAGTCATGGGAGAATTGCTGTTGGTTCCTAGCAGCGGGTGAACACTGGACGTTGGCGTTCTTTGGATAAGAACTCCCCGCCTTGCTAGTTTCAACGTACCCACAACCCCTATGGGTGGTCTTTGCTTCCAAACTGAGTGCTTCCTTGTGAAACTTCTTGGCAAGCCAATTGTTTTCGATCGCAGAAGAAACAGTTTCTCCAATTGAATGCAAATACCGGACAGTATCGCCCAACAATGCTTCACGAACAGCACCAGAAGTCATGCAGTTACTAATCCGAGGATCTTCGTACCTTAACTTGATGTTGATCGAAGCATTGTAATCACTTTGTAATACGTCCCCCGTAAAACGGATAAAGCGATCCCCTTTTCTACTCCCCAGTAGAGTACCCGTTTGGGAATCAACCTGCGACGTATAGGCGCAATTTACGGTAGCTACGGTACTACCAGTTTTACGTCCTATGGCTATTAGTGAATCTTGTAACTCGCCTTTCATCCATTGGTTAAGTTTTCTGTTGAGTGACTTAGCCATTTTCTTCCCAGGAATCGGGCGCGATAAATCTTCCGCAACTATTAAAGTCGGCTGTGTGATATAGGCATACAAATCCTTACGAATCATACAGCGAATAGTCGCTTTATCTTGTTGTAATTTTTTGTTTTTCTTTTTACTTCCGAGGTTACAAGCCTTAATACGAGCGGACTTGTTTTTGTCAGAATGGTTTTCGGCGTGTTGGAATAGTCTATTTCTATTTTTATTTCTTTGATTACTTCTGTTGGTTTTTTGAGTAAGAGTTTTTCCAAGATCCGAGGCTATAACCACATTTTCAGAAGAATAAAATCCTTCTGTATAACCTTTATCTAGACCTATGGTTTTGTTTGGCTTTTCTTGGCTAACAACTATTTTGTCAGTGAAAGTTGTATGGATCTCATACTTACCTTGTCCATTTAGTATTACCCTAATCTGTTTGGTAGGAATTCTTTGGGAATGAACAACGAGGGTTATTTTTTGTCCGCGACTCAAACCTTGGACATCAATTTTAATTAAATTCCTTTTAAGCCTAGAAGCTTTATAACCCTGACCTTGGTAAACAACTTGGTTACGAACAAAAGTATGTCCAGGTACATACCGTTTTCTGAAGATTCTATGTAACTCAGAATTTTTAGTAGGATTTGAAATCAGTGAATATAATAAAGACTTTCTTCGGGTTTCAACTTCCGAGGCGGGAAACTCTATTAGAGCTTGTTCCCAAAGTTGTTCTTTATCTTCTTTTTTACATTTCTTACCAAGATTAGATAGCTTGTTTTCGTACCAAGATTTTCTCTGTTTTTCGTTATTAGTAAGCGGGTATCTTCTCCAGATATCCCGACTAATAAATACTTTCGCAGCTTCCTGTTGAGCAGATATAGCTTTAAAGCAATCATTAACAGCCCATTCTCTGAGCTTTCCAGGAAGCTGGTCTTGGGAAGGGCAAAGTTCGCGAACTACCTTATCAGCACCTTTCCAATGTTGTCCCCAACCCTGTAAACTTCCTAGTTTGTTGTAGGTCGCAGCGCGACACTGACCTTGTAGGTTAGCTATCTTATTTAACTCAGACGGATCGGAAACAGAAGTAACACTCATAATTTGAGTGTAAGTGTAATCTATTTGTTTTTGTTTCTTTTTTCTGCTTCTAACCATCTGAGCAACTGCTTTGAATTTCGACCTTGTATATATAGTACACAGTTTTAATAAGTTTATTAACAGCTAATCTATGTATTTTCTATTATCTCATTTGTAGCATCATGCAAAACCTGCATTCGTTTGAGGTTTTTTCTGCTTCTACGCCCATAAAGACGAGCGCTAAACACTGTCATTATGCTTAAAATATCGTCAACAAATTCTTGTTCGGGTTCAACTTCAACAGGTCTATTAAGTATTGTGACTTGAACTCCATTTAACTCGCAGAGGGCAAAAATAAGTTCAGAACCAAATCTAAGAAGGCGGTCTTTATCAGTAATTACCAACCTTTCTATCTCCGAGCGTTGAAGCATCTCTACTAATTTAAGAAGTCCTTTTTTACGGTAGTTTAAACCTGAACCTATGTCCTTTAGTACGTGAATATTTCCCCAACCTTCCTGTTGGCAGAAGGATTCTAGAACTAGTAGTTGACGTTGTAAGTCGTCTTTTTTCTCTCTAGTACTTACCCTTCCGTAGCAAACAGTAAATCTTATTTTTTCTGGCTGATTAATTTGTAAAAGGTCGGCTACTTTATATCTACGGTGCCCACCCTCCGTCCTATGAGGAATTATCTTATCTTCTCTTTCCCACCTACGCAAAGTGTCTATACTGACACCTTTCAACTTAGCTGCTTCTCCGATAGTTACTAAATCATCTAACCTATGCATAAAATTAAAATTAAACGATATACATAGGTTAGCATAGGTTTTAGTTTAACTGTACGACCCGCTGAGCCTCGGAACGAGGTACGAATAAAAAAAATAAGTGCAAAGAATATATTGCTAGAATCGCGATTAATCCCCGCCAAGGCATTAAAAAAATAATATTCTTCGCACTTCTAGGAACGGAAGGAACTCGTAAAAGCAGTATACACAAGCTAAATTCAGCCCTGATAGAAGTTTAAGAAACTAAGAGATTACTGCTCTTTTAATTACACTCTATATGTGAACTTATAAAGATTAGTATTGACATTAGAGCGTGAAGCATATTTTGGCAAACTAGTATCGCTAAAAATAGCAAGATTAACTTATGATTAATAGAGATAGCAGCGTTTCAAGAACAACGTAAAAGTTTCTTAATTGCTATAAATCGAAACTACTTCATAAATATGAGGAAGTTGTGAGGAAAATCATAAATTTGAAAAAAATCGAATCAAATTTCAAATTAATTTTTCAAATCGATTATTTCTACGAAACAGTTAACAAAAATCAATTATGAAAAGTTTAGAAGCATTAACAGCAGAAATTGAAAGCATCGAAGACTTGCAATCTGTTGTCAAAACCATGAAAGCATTGGCAATGGTGAGCATTCGTCAATATGAAACAGCAGTAACGGCTCTAAGTGATTATAACCGCACCGTTGAAATGGGGTTACAGATTTTGCTTCGCCATCGGTACTTTAGCGAACAACCCCTAATGCTACCGCAAGGTTTCACAAATCATAAAAAAAATCAAACCCTGGGTGTAATTATATTTGGTTCAGATCACGGTTTGTGCGGTCAATTTAACGAACAAGTTGCATCCTACGCTCTCGAACAAATTAACCAACAACCAGACAAACCAGAAAATATTATTGTTGCAGCAGTTGGCGATCGCCTAATTCCTTACTTAGAAGCAGCAAAACAACCAGTATCCGCTCAATTCAATTTACCCAATTCCGTCACAGTAATTACACCGATGGTACAGGAAATACTATTAATGATTGAAAGCTGGCAATTTTCTTCATTTGACCAAATAATTATTTTTTACAATAAATCCTTATCTAGCGCATCATACCGTCCTCAAAGCGTGCAGCTTCTACCCATAAATCCTCAATGGTTGCAGCGCTTAGAAAAACAAGCATGGCACGGAGAAGGAATACCAAGCTTTACAATGAATTGGGATGATTTATTTTCATCACTAGTTCGTCAATATCTTTTTGTATCCCTGTACCGAGCCTTTGCAGAATCCCTCAAAAGTGAAAATGCAAGTCGTCTTTCCTCAATGCAAGCAGCGCAAAAGAATATTGAAGAACGTTTAACAGAATTAAACTCACAACATCGTCATCAACGACAAAGTTCCATCACTTCGGAACTTCTTGATATTGTCTCCGGGTTTGAAGCTCTTAACTCAAGGGAATAGGAGATGGGGAAGAGGGGGAAGAGGGGGGAGAGTGGGTAGAAAAATTAATAACTCCTAACTCCTAACTCCTCACTCCTAACTATTTACCATGCCCAATTACCAATTACCTATTCCCACTTCTTCACAACTTCCTCAAGTTAATTATTTAGGTTGGAAATAGAAAGACAATAGTTGCTTTGAAGTCAGGGGGCTTTTATGAAGACAATACGATGCCCTAAATTATTAATCTGTGTATTTACTTTTGCATTAGCTTTACAACTTTTGACGGGTTGTAGTTCTTTTGTTCGACCTTCACAAAAGTTATTTTTATCTGCTAATTCTACTTTCGATACAACGCCAAAGATATCGCAAGTTCACCAGAAATTTTCAGAAAATATAGCTCCAAATGAATGTCCGCAATGGTTCTATGAAAATTACAACGACGTAATTTATAATCTCGAAACAGTAGAAACAATTGAAGGGCAAGTTTTGAGTGTAGATATTATTGGTAATGGTGTAAGTTTACATCTCAAAACAGATGAAGAAACTATTCCCGTTCATTTAGCACCAATTTGGTATGTCGAAAATCAAGAGATTGAAATCAACCCCAATGATACGGTAGAAATAACAGGTTCTAGAATCAACTTTAACGGAGAAACTGCTATTGTTGCAGCCAAAATAACTAAAGGTAATACCACGTTTAAGTTACGCGATGAAAACGGATTTTCTTTATGGGGTGATAAAAAACAAGAGGAATCGGATTGGTTTTTAGATATGTTTCCTTATCTGTGTGATGCAGAATAAAGAAAACACATTGACTGATAACTGAAATGACCTAAATCCTCATGACTTCCTCAAATTGTTTTTGTAAATTTGAGGATGATAGACAGTTCGATTTGCTCGGCTGTATAAAATAATTATTTGAAAAGAGGAGGGCAGATAAAATGAGAACTAAAGTATGCCCTAAATTTTTAATTTTTGTCAATGCTGTATTTGCTTTAGCTGCAATCGGTTTGACTGCTTACAAAACACCCGCAAGTTTCCTAGACAAACAAGCATTCTTACCAGATAATAACGTCTTGAATCAAACACCAGTTCAAGAGCAATTATATAACAAACCTACTCCAGACATTTCTCAATGTAGGAGTTTTAGACAACGTGGTGGTGGATGGAGACACCACGGAAAAGGCTACGGAAGAATGTACAACATCAAAACTGTGGAAACTATCAAGGGAAAAGTAGTAAGTGTAGATCCATTTATCCCAAGACGAGGAATGTCTCACGGAGTACATTTACAGGTAGAAACACAAAAAGGTACAATTCCCATTCACTTAGGACCAGCTTGGTATATTGAAAACCAAGAAATTACCATTAAACCAGAAGACAAAGTGGAAATTAAAGGCTCTAAAATCAACTTTGCCGGAAAACCTGCAATTATTGCTGCTGAAGTTAAGAAAGGAAATATGACTTTAGTATTGCGCTCGGAAGATGGTTTTCCGGTATGGAGTGGTTGGAGAAGAAATCGATTTAATTAAATCTAACAAATGATGCTTTGTTTTCTAAAAATTCATTCAATTGGAGTAATCATGGCTGCATCTGGATTCTTTCGTAAACTCCATCGTAAAACTGCCTTAATTATCTTCCTACCTTTGTTAATTAGTGCTTTGACAGGAATAATTTACCGACTGGGGAAAAGTTGGTTTGGAATGTCAAATCAGGTAGGAAGTATTTTTATGATGATTCATCAAGGAGAATATCTCGGAACTCCACTGGTACCAATTTATGTGCTTTTAGTTGGTTTGGGATTAGTGGGGATGATTGTTACAGGTTTGAGCATGAGTGGAATATTTAGTCAAAATCGTGCTTCTCAATCAAGAAAGCTCAATGCTCGTAAAGTTCACCGTATACTTGCACCTATTGTATTTTTACCTTTAACGGTAAGCGCAGTAACCGGGATAATTTACCGATTAGGAAAAAGCTGGTTTGGAATGTCCCCAGAGAATGCAGCAGTTTTCATGAGAATTCATCAAGGAAGTTATCTAGGGGATTTCTTCAAGCCAATTTATGTTTTGTTGGTGGGTGTGGGATTGATTATGATGTTGATTACAGGAATAAACCAAACAGGAATTTTTCGTCAGCGTCGTCACTCACCACAAGATTTAGGAAATTAAACATCAGTCATTGAATAAACGTCTCGTATGCTTAATTTTTCCTTGCGGTTGTATAAGTCCTAATCTTCAAGATACTTCTGTCTTCGCTAATTGTCGCAATAATTTTTCTACTTCTTTCGGATTACG
>CAYMZW010000297.1:0-8578 GCA_964395005.1 uncultured Rivularia sp. | reverse complement strand
ATAATATAAGGCCAGTTTGAGCATTTGAGTGCTTTTCCCAAAATTCCCTAAGCGCCCTTTTACTAATAACACGCATTCAATTTGACCGTAATTTATTCAACGCTCTAACGCTTCTCTATCCCATTTACCAAGTACGGCAGCGGCTTCGTAAGTACTTTGCAAAAATGATAATAAAGTTTCGTCGGGGTTATCCGATAATCGCAGTGTTTCTAAGGGTAAAACAAATTCCTGGATATCTTTGTGATAATAAGCTGCTTCTGGTTTGATTTGATAATCTTCAAAACCTTCTGGTGCAGGATAAGCATAAGAATAGAAAAATGGCTCTACTCCACCTCCACCAGGCCAAAATCCGCAGCTGCTAACTTCGTGGGAGTATGCTTCGTGGGTAATGAAATCGGGCATTCCTGGGGCACCGGGATGTTTTGGGGCTGTGCGCCCGGAAAATCTAGTTAATGCTAAGTCGAAACTTCCCCAAAAGAAGTGGGTAGGACTAACTTTTCCTATAAAGCGAGAACGAAACTGTGTAAATACGCGGTTTGATTGTACTAATATTTGCCAAAAGCGCTCTACGTATTCGCGATCGTAAGATGCGTGTTTTGTGTCTTGCTCGAAGAGAATTGGGTTGGAAACTTCTTGCGGCATTGTCCATATTTTGACTTTAATATCAAGGGATGACAATGCGTCTATTGTTTTCTGGTAAAATTCGGCTACGGAATATGGTTTTAATGCAAATGCTGTACGTTTTCCGTCGGAAGTGGAAATACAAAGTTCGTGAGCAATAAAATCAAAGTCTATTTGAAAGAAACGGGTTTCGTAAGGTATGGCAGAAGTAGTTAATCCTCGTGATGTGACGTAAAGGGTTACATTCCACCAATGGTTGATGAGTGGAGTTAATTTCATGCGGATTTTACCGACTACTTGCGTCCATAGCTGTAGGGTAGTGGACGTTTCTTGCCAAGATGTTGAGGGTAATGATGGGAAAGCTTCGCTGTAATCTGCCATTATTAACTCCAGGGAAGGATAGGATTACCAAGACGGCAATTACTAATTTACCATTGACGGCGATTAAAGTATTTCATTGCATTAGTTTCTATAGGTTCGTAGTAGGCGATTTATCGCTTTTAAGGACTAAAGTCCTTACTACGAACCTTAAATTAAAGCAGTTCTAAAGGACTAAAGTCCTTACTACGAACCTTAAATTAAAGCAGTTCTGTTACAACTGTGTTGAATTTTTCATAAGGAACTATTCCGACAATTGTTTCGATTAGGTTTCCATCTTTGTAAATCATTACGGTAGGAATGCTGCGAATATTTAATCTTTTAGCCAGATTAGAATTCTCCCCAAGGTCTACTTTTGCTACTTTTATTTTACTCTGATGTTCGTTGGCTAATTGTTCCATCATCGGAGCAATCATTTTACAAGGGCCGCACCAAGTTGCGGTAAAATCACACACAAATACACCATCACTGCTCGAAAGTGTATCAAATTCTGTTTCTTGAATATATTCAACTGCTATTGTTTCTTGCATGAGATATTTTTGGTTTATCAAACTAATGTTTTTATGACTTTTGATGCTTAATAACTAATATTGTTTTCCACAACTTCCAACCCCCAAATCTCTACTCGCTATCCCCTATAACAAGTAAGAAAAAACCATTAATACAAAGCATCTTCTTGATGAGTTTGAATTTTACAATCCGATTTAGGGATAGCAACGCAAGTTAGTACAAAACCGGCAGCAATTTGATCCTCGTCAAGAAATGCTTGATCTTCCTGATCTACTTCACCAGAAATGATTTTTCCGGCACAGCTAGAACATGAACCCGCACGACAAGAAACAGGTAGGTCAATATCTTGCTCTTCTGCTGCATCAAATATATATTGGTCGTCTTCAACTTCTATGGTTTTATTTAATCCTTCGTCATTGACTAATGTTACTTGATATGTTCCCATTTTTCTCTCTTTAAAAAACCTTTAATTAGCTGTCTCATCGTAAAAAGTTTTGCACACTTAATGTATAAAACAGTTAATAATGTTTGCAAAAATTAACAAAAAGAAACATATAATTTATAATACAAATAAAATGATTTGAATTAAATTGACTAATGCAAGGAAATCAATTATCTTTTTTTCCAGATGAAGAACAAAACAACACGGTTAAAAAGCATAAAAAACCTAAATTAGGACGTTACGAACGCATCAAACGGGAATTAGAAGAAAACGAAACCGATCCAAATAAAATATTTATTGAAATAAGTTCCGAATCAATATCAATACCAACATCCAATTACACCTTTGTAGATTTATTTTGCGGTGCCGGAGGAATGACTCAAGGATTAGTTCAAGCTGGATTTCAACCATTAGCCAGTGTTGAAATTAGTCCCATTGCTTCGGCAACTCATAAGAAAAATTTTCCGCAATGCCATCACTTTTGTGGAGATATTGAAAATTTCGATCCTGTAAAATGGCTTGAAGAAATTGGTTCTCCGCAAGTACATTTAGTTGCCGGTGGCCCTCCTTGTCAAGGCTTTTCAGTTGCAGGAAAACGCGACCCAAAAGACCCACGGAACCGCTTATTTTATGAGTTTATTCGTGTTGTTTCAAAAATACGTCCTTGGTACGTTGTAATGGAAAATGTACCGGGCATTTTGACTATTCAAAAGGGAGATGTAAGGCGTTCTATTACCGAAGCATTTAAATCGATTGGTTACAATAATATTTCCGTCGCTATTCTTGAATCTGCTGATTATGGTGTGCCGCAAATTCGTCCGAGAGCGATATTTATTGCTAACAGATTTGGAATGCCCAATCCTTATCCAAAGGCTCAATTATTAACTGAAGAATATAAACCTATTGAATCAGCTATTGCCGATTTACCAGAATATACGAGAATACCAGAAATTAACCACGAATGGACAAAACATTCACCTGAATATATGGAGCGTATTGCTAAAGTTCCCCCTGGAGCTTCTTTATATAAGAAATATGCTGATGCTTTTAAACGGCAATATCCGGGCTTACCAAGCATGACTGTTAAAGAAAATCATGGCGGTACTCATATTCATCCTTATCTCAATCGCGTTATTTCCGCTCGTGAAATGGCAAGATTACAAACATTCCCAGATTCTTTTATTTTTGAAGGTACTATCAAAAAAGCTATGTGGCAAATCGGAAATGCTGTACCGCCACGATTAGCTGAGTGTATTGGTTATGCGTTGATTCCTTTGATGAAATTGGTAAAGAATTTGTAGGGAATAGGGAATAGGGAATAGGGAATAGGGAACAGTTATATTACTATCAATACTACTTGGTTAAGAGGAGATCCTCCCTAACCCTCCTTAAAAAGGAGGGAACTAAGGAGGAGATCCTCCCTAACCCTCCTTAAAAAGGAGGGAACTAAGGGTGATTGTTTATTGAAGTGCGTTTTATTCAGGTGCAAAAAATGAAATTCCTCGGCATTGATTTGGGTTGGCAATCGCAACCAAGCGGCTTATGTTATTTAGAATTAATCGATGGCAAGTTGGAATTACAAGATTTAGATAGACTCGATGCAATTGCAGATATCCTTGTTTGGGTTGATAATTGCGTTAAAGCTGACGAAAGCGCCATGATTGCCGTTGATGCACCAACTCTTATCCCAAATGCTACCGGAAGCCGCTTACCTGACAAGCTGACTCACAAACACTTTGGTAAATATCATGCAGGATGTTACCCTGCAAATCTTGGTTTAGCTTTTGCTCAACGCACGGTTAATTTTGGCTTGGAATTAGAATCTCGCGGTTATCTTCATGCTCCAACTATCGAAGCGCAAAAGCCTGGTAGATATCAAGTTGAAGTTTTTCCGCATCCGGCGATTGTTCAGCTTTTTGATTTACAAAAAATTCTTAAATATAAGAAAGGAAGAATAGGCGATCGCCATCTTGAATTAATCAAGCTTTACAATTATATTATTGATATTTTACCGACTTTAGAACCTAGTTTGAACTTAAAGAAGAATTCGCATTTTTTGAATTTTGAATTTTTAACTTCAACCTGTACGGGTAAGTTACTCAAAGCAGCAGAAGATAAGCTTGATAGTCTTATTTGTGCTTATGTCGCGGCTTATTGGTGGTATTGGGGAGAACAGCGGAATTTAGTATTAGGAAATGCAAGTACTGGTTATATTGTAATTCCGAATCGAGTTAAAGAGAGAATTTAGAGTTTTTCTAGAAAAATAAGTATTTAATTATTGTTTTCTATTCTCTATTTATTATTCAACTTTTTAGGGTAAGAATTTATCTGTATATATTTTAATTCTTTTGACTTATTATATTTTTTCAATTTGCTTTGGCTTGGAACGTAGTTTTTTGACAATGAATATAAAAACCTATAATAAATAATATCTTTAGTATTCATAGATAAATGCTCAAAATAATTAATTTCTTATAGATTAACTTACATTTATTAGAAAAGCATATGAAAAAAGTCATCTAAACACGTTACAAAAGTCATGTCATTTCCGACGATGAATATTTTAAAATATTTGGTTTCGGTTAAATTTAAAATTTTACCTGGAGTAAAAGAAATATTTAAAGCCGTTCTTGCTAATCAGGAACGGCTTAAAAAAAAATTGAGCTAATTGCTTAAAATCTACTCAAAATAGGTGAAAAAAGGGAAACTAAAACAGATATTCGCCAATTTATTCGTGTACGCTACCGTCTGGCATGATTGCGCCTTTTAGTCTAGCATGACTAAGGTTAACACCATCGAGGTCAGTATATTGCAAGTTCGCACCTCTTAAATCGGTACCATAAAGCCCAGTAAAATTAAATTTTGCACCCCGTAAATCTGCTCCACGCAAATCGGCGTTATTTAAATTAGCGTGTACTAGGTTAGCGTTAGATAAATTTGCTTTACTCAACACTGCACCTCTGAGTCTTGCTCCAAGAAGATTTGCACCGCTTAAATTACTGTTTTGCAAATTCGCATTCACCAAATTAATATGTTCTAAATTGGCATTTTCAAGGCTGACATCTTTTAGCTGAGCATCACTTAAAGTTGCTTTTTCTAACTCACAGTTGTCACATTCCTTGGTTTTCTGCAATCTATTTAGTAAATTTGCCTGCTCGCGTTCTATTAATACTTCTTGTAACCTATTTATTCGATATATTTTGTCTTCGAGTTGTTCTTGTCTGTGGAGAAGGCGGTAAATTTGTGATTGCTGCCTTGCAATCCGATGTTGCTGAGAAATAGAAGATTTTTGAATACCTTGAGTTCCCACAATAGCTATCCAAAGAAGTGCTGGAAGTGCAAGAGTTTGAGCTAATGCGTTGCCTTCATTTGATTTTGGTTTTAAGATAGCGGGAATTAATTTTAATGCTTTTAAAGCTTCAGTTGCATTTGCAAAGCGATGCTTGATATTTGGCTCAACCATCTTACTCAACCACTCTACAAATTTCGGGTGAATGTTTGATGGTAAAGTTTTAAAATTAAACCGATATTCATCATCAATTAATTTACCGACATTAACCGAACGAGTACCGCTTAGCAAACAAATTAACGTCACACCCAAACTATATAAATCGGATGCTTCGGTTAAATCTCTACCAAAATATTCTTCCGGAGGTATAAAACCAGGGGTTCCCGAAGCAACGCTGCTAAGTGCAACTTCATTATTACTAACTCTAGCAAACCCAAAATCAACTAAATAAGCGTTAAGATTTTTATCAACTAAAATATTTTCAGGTTTAATATCCCGATGAATAATTTGCGGGTTGCGCTGCTGCAAATAAACTAATATCTCTAAAATCGATATGGCAATTTGCTTAACTTGCTCGGGGGTAAACTTGTTTTCTGAAGCCAATGACGGCGCATCTTTATATTCCTGTACCAAACAAAACCCTTGAGGTGTTTCAAATGTCGTTAAATAGCTCGGAATACGCGGATGATTTAACTGCTTGAGTACTTCAATTTCGCGCTCGTAAGCCTTAAAACCCGACCAATCGGCACCTACATTTGCAAAACGAAACTCTTTGATTACTACTTGTTTTTTATCGCTTTCCACTTCAGCAAGGTGCGTGATACGCCCCCCGAAGTGATTTTTTCCTAATTCCTTACTAATTTGATAGCCGAGATGTGAAAAATCTGTTTTTTGGATTGCCATCTTTAATCTCCACGGGCCATTATCGCAACTCGAATCGTCATAATACGCAGGTATTACAGACCATTTTCACACAAAAAAAATCAAGTGGGTAATGTTTCTCATGATTTTTCGTAAATTGATTAAAATATGCTCTAAAAGTTAAGATTCGTTAACTAAAATAAATTTTTAGAAATATTTACCGCGAAAAATTCGATTGAGCAACTCTCGGAAAACTATCAAAGTTTCTCCGCACCCAATCCATACCGACTTCGTTATTTAGTTTGATATTTTGGGGAGAATTCGGGTAAATTTTGCTTAAAATATCGGCATCTTGTTCGATGACGACTTCTACAAGTTTTAGTAAATTACCCTTGATTAAATGAGCAATTGCTGTATGTGCTTTGACAAACATCAGAATGAAGACGCGGGATTGATTTGAAGATTCTGGAATATAAAAATGGCATTCTTTAATGCTTAAAATCGGACTTTCGCCGTGCATAACTGCCATACATGGAAAGAAATTTTCTAGATGCGCTTCTATAGTTTGGTGAATACTCGCGCAACTAAGGATAATGCAAAACCCGAATGGATAACAGATGATGAAATAGGTGATTATGTAGCTTGGTTAGCTTCAGATCGAGCATATATGGTTAACTCCAGCGTGCCTTATTTACAAGAACAAACTCGCTAGCGGCGGTTAAAACCGCTACTACACAGGGGAAGTCCACCTCCGTGGACTGATATATTTTAAACCCACGGAGGTGGGTTTTGCTTCTGTAGCTGCGGTTTTAACCGCCAGACTTTTAAAACATCCTTTAACCTTTAATCTTTAACCTTATATTATGGTCACATTTATCAACATATTTACAGTCAAACCCGAAAAACAACAGCAAGCTTTACAAAATATCCAGCAGGTTTATCAAGAAATTGTTCGCATTCAACCCGGTTTTATCAGTGCGGAATTATTACAAAGTAATGACGGAACTCGCGTAACGGCGTTAGGCGAAGCCGACACCGAAGGTGTATCGCCCGATGGGAAAGCGAGGAAAATGTAGCCAAATTGCGCGAGAATCAAAAATTCAAAGAGTTACATAATAAGGAATTTTTCGATGCAATAGAATCAGTTGAACCTCGATTTTATACAACAGCAATTGAAGTGAATATTGAAAACATTTAAAATTATTATTTCGTAATTGATTGGATTAATTCCGAATGTAGAGACGTAATATATTACGTCTCTAAAATTTTACGTCTCTAAACAATTGTGGAAAATTAACTAGTAAAAATCAACAATTATATTTATTAAACAAAAAGAAACTGTTGATTATAGGTATTCATTGCTGACTCTCCTAAATCTTCTGTTAAAGGCATAAACATTCCGGCCATTTTGCCTATTAACCCATCTACTAAGCTGTCGGTAGCATTTTTAACTCCCACGCCATAATCCATTGTGGCATTAAAATCATCAAGAAATTCCTCGGCACCTTCTTGTGATTTGTCAATTACAACTGACCAGTTACCATTACCAATTACAATACTGTTGTCGGTATATACCCAGTTGCCGTTACCAATTACGGTATTATTATTACCGAAGTTAAAGTTACCGTTACCAATAGTCGAGTTATTATCTCCAAACGCCCAGTTACCATTACCCAAAGTTGAGTTATTGTCGCTATCTTCCCAATGCCAGTTACCGTTACCAAGGGTGTTGTTATTGTCACTAAAATCTAAATGCCAGTTACCATTACCAACGGTTGAGTTTTTAGTAGCACCATCCCAATTCCAGTTACCGTTACCGATAGTAGCGTTAGTATTTCCGTAGTCTCTATTAGCGTTACCAATAACGGCGTTATCGCTGCCATCATCAATGTTGCCGTTACCGAGAGGAATTTCACCTTCTGGAGTATTAAATACGTTTTCGGTACCGTTGAAGGGTAAAAGCCCATCAAGAGCAACTTCAATGATATCTAGATTTTCTTCAATCTTTTCATCGTTATTAAGTGGACTATCTTCACCCATCAACTGCTCGAAAGAATTGCCACTATTATTCGTAAACATATCATTTCGGAACAGCGTTAATAAATCGTCGGATGTTTTTAACGGCGTTTCGTTACCCATCGCAAAACCAGGATAGGTAGTATCAGAAGCAAATCTAGTCAGAGTATCGTAGACTTTTCTCAAACTTTCTGAAGGTGACGAGGAAGGCATACTGCTATTTTCTGCGCCACCCTCAGCGTCGCCATTCATGAATGATAAATTATCGCCAAACATGAAACTTGAGACATCAAAAGATGATTCTTCAGACATACCATCTTCCCCAGCAACCGCATCCTCTCCACCGCTAAATGGGTTACTTCCGCCACCAGCACCACCGCTAAACGGGTTTTCACCGCCGCCAGCACCACCGCTAAATGGGTTACTTCCGCCACCAGCACCACCGCTAAACGGGTTTTCAC
>CAYMZW010000296.1:0-8590 GCA_964395005.1 uncultured Rivularia sp. | reverse complement strand
CTCCTAACTCCATCCGTTGCCTAACTCCTAACTCCATCCGTTGCCTAACTCCTAACTCCATCCGTTGCCTAACTCCTAACTCCATCCGCTGCCTAACTCCTAACTCCATCCGCTGCCTAACTCCTAACTCCTAACTTCTAACTCCTAACTTCTAACTTACATTTTATGGCTTTGATTATTGCGGGAGAACGCAGCGGGGTAGGCAAGACTACGGTTACGCTCGCGCTGCTGTCGTGTTTATCTCGACGTGGTTTGCAGGTGCAGTCTTTTAAAGTCGGGCCAGATTACATCGATCCAATGTTTCACAAGTACGTTACAGGTCGTGCTTGTCGTAATTTAGACCCCGTTTTAACTTCTGAAAATTATGTCAAAAAATGCTTTGATAAATACTCTAATTTAAGTGAATATACTTTAATTGAAGGAGTAATGGGTTTATTTGATGGTGTAAGGAGAAACAAGGAAGAAACCTCACCCCTGCCCCTCTCCTTATTAAAGAGAGGGGTTAATAAAAAAGAAAAAGAAAACCCGTATCTAGTAGAAGAAGAGATTAATAATTTTGCAAGTACGGCTCATATTGCGAAGCTATTAAATTTACCAGTATTGCTAGTAATTGATTGCAGTCGCTTATCTGGTTCAGTTGCTGCAATTGTTCACGGTTATTGCTGCTTCGATAAAGATATTCAAATTGCTGGAGTGGTATTAAATCGTATCGGGAGCGATCGCCATTTATCTCTACTCAAAAATTCCCTCAAACCTTTACAAATTCCCATTTTAGGTGTAATGAGGCGGCAAGATGATATTACAATTCCCGATCGCCATTTAGGATTAATACCAACAGCAGAGCTTCCCGAATTAAACGAAATAATAGATAAACTTGTAAATCTCGGCGAAACTTGCTTTGACTGGGAAAATTTATTACCGCTGTTGCGAAACACAGAAAATTCTACCCCCTCTTCCCCCTCTTCCCCCTCTTCCCCCTCTCTAAAAATCGCCATAGCTTATGACAAAGCTTTCAATTTCTACTATCAAGACAATTTAGATATATTACAAAGTTTGGGTGCAGAATTAGTTTTTTGGAGTCCTTTAGAAGACACTGAATTACCATTAGATATCAAAGGAATGTATTTTGGGGGTGGTTTTCCAGAGGTTTTTGCTCAAAAATTAGCTGAAAATACTAGGGCTAGGGATTTAGTCAAAGCAGCAGTTTTATCAGGAATGCCAACAATCGCTGAATGTGGTGGTTTGATGTATCTGTGCGAGCAATTGATAGATATGAGCGGTAAATCCTGGGAAATGACAGGAGTTTTACCAACAACAGCAGTGATGGATAAGCGTTTAACTTTGGGTTATCGTCGCGCTGTAGCTTTACAAGATAGTTTATTAATAGATGCAGGAAAAACAATTTACGGACATGAATTTCATCGTTCCCGTTTAATAATTGATTCTCATAAACCTTTATTTGAAACTTATAGATTTGATTGCGATGAATTTATGGGGAAAGAAGGATGGGTTTCAATGCCAAATCTTCACGCTTCTTATATTCATATGCATTGGGGAAATAGCGTAGAAATTCCCTACAGATTTTTAGAAAAATGTCGCATTTTTAATTGTTCGTAGTTGCGCTTTAGCGCCAAACACTCTGTGAAACACTAGACTTGATTTTCTAATTCACCATTACCCATTCACATCATTATTCAACTTACGAATTATCCGAGAAAGTTCGCGAATTATATTAACTGCAATTTCGGGAGTTTCTTCAATAGCATCATCAAGTTGTTCTTGGGTTAATTCCAAACATTCACAAGCATCTATTGTAGTAGCAGAAGCCGAACGCGGTTGAGTATCAAATACCGCCATTTCACCAAAGTATTTTCCTTGAGGAATTACCGCAAGAGTTCTATTATTCATATGAATTTTGACTTTCCCAGAAACCACAATATATAGAGATTGTCCTTGTTCTCCCTGTCGAAAAATACTGCAATTTGGCGGGAACCAAAGTTCGTTCATAGCAGAAGCTAATCTAACAATAAAATCATCACGTAATTCCTTAAATATCGGAACTTGACGTACAAATAGTAAACGATCGACGCTGGTTAACATAATTGAGTGTTAGTTGATAGTTGTTAGTTGTTAGTTGATCTTTTATTTTTTTCTTTTTCTTGTTTCGCCGCTTTCTCTAGATATTTGAAATAGGCATTTAATTTTGGTGAAAGTTCGTCAACAATAGGTTTAATTATATTAACCTGTTCGCTTGTTATTAATTTACGAACATACGATCTTCTTAGCCAATATCTTGTTTCATGTAAAGAAGCTCTAGCAATTTTGACAAATCGTAGATTATCTTGAAAATTATAACGACCACTTCCCTCTGCAATATTTGCACCAATACTATCAGCCGAACGAATAATTTGTTTACCTACAGTATCTGTAGCTAAATGATTCCAAGATAAAACAATATCCCAAATTAGGTCGGCTAATTTTTCCGATAATTGAAAAACTCTCAAATTTTCAAAATTAGACTTTTCCATATTTTTATAACGAATAAACATCAATGAACAACTATCCACTATCAACGAACAACTATCCACTATCCACTATCCACTATCAACGAACAACTATCCACTATCCACTATCAACTATCAACTATCAACTATCAACTATCAACTATCAACTAACAACTATCAATCTTATATTTTTCGATAAATTCTTTGACTTGAGCTACTACAAGAGGATGTGAATCGTTTTTTAATTGGGGTATAACTTTGATAAATAAACGAGGGGATGCAACACTTAAATATGCAACGGCTGCTTCTCTTACGAAACCACAAGGATGACGCAAACTTCCTTCTATTTGTATGGGTTTAAGTTTGATACGAGCAGCTTTAGCAAAGTGAATGCAGCAAGCCCAACACCAATCAGAAAGCGAATTTTCTAATTCTAGTAATTTTCGAGTTCGGTGATTTACTGCCATTTGCTCGTATTGCGTATAGCCTGCTCCTACAAGCTTTTGCAATTTTTCGGTGGCTGGTCTTTTGTCGAAAATATTCAGTAAAATACTTTTAGAAGGTAAATTAATAGTATGCTCTAAAATCTCTAAGCCTCTAGCTATAGTTACTGCCGATTCTGAATTGAGGTTAAATGCGGCAGCGTTAATTTTTTCTATAGGATAAAATAATTTTAAAAGCGAAAATAACCGTTCTTTAATATCAGTTTCTAGTTCTAAGATAGCTTTTTGAACTAGCCGACATAAAGCTACAACCTTTTTTCTAGAATAAAAGTTTTCTAGGGTTTCTCCTGTTTTAAATTCTATATAAGCTGCGTATATTTCACCTTGAGATTTAAAGTCTACGAAAGCAGCATATATTTCACCTAATAATATTAATTCTCCTTCTATAAATGTTTGTACTCTGGTTTTATAAGACCTATCTACTAAAGCTGATATTCCATATTTTTGATCTCTTTTGATTAAAACACGGAGTACATGAGATTTGATTTTTCCTCTAGATGTTTCTAAATGATGCCATAAGGTATCGCTAGCTTCTAAAGTCTCAATTTGACTCATTGTTCGCAAAGCATATACCCGCGCTATTTCCGGTTCGTAAAAGTCATGTACTAAATTTGAAAGCATTGGTAAAACTTCATTCCCCAGTTTTACTAAGCTTTTCATTACTGTTAATCGGGTAGATTTATAGTGAAGCCCTTTGATTAATGCCCAATAATGCTCTTCTAAATGGTTTGCAGCAATCATTTCTAGAACTGCATTGCGTACCTTTAAAGATTCATCTTCTAATAATGAAGGAATATAAATTCGTAAAGATTGTAAATAAGCTGCTTCTGCTAAAGATTTGACTCCTGATACTCGTATTTCTTCTTGTTTATTCGTCAACATCCACTGTAAAGTTTTGGTTGCCGCTACTTTTTGCTTTGTTGTTCCTTGAGTTAATAATAATGCCGCAGCTGTACCTCGAATTACAGAATTTTGTTCGGAGTCTAGGTACTGTTCTAATTGATTTAAATTTGGAGAAACTTCTGCAAGGAAAACGTAGCGCAGTGCTAAAGCAAATATATTCGGATTGGTTTTGGAAAGAGAGTTTTCTAATAAGTTACGTACTTGAGGTAAAAATCGTGGATTTACATCATATTCAAGCATCACCTGCAAACTTTTATGCTGCAAAGCAGTACTAAGCATTGATAATTGTGGCGCTAATACTTCTCCTGCTCCTTGAGGATCGATCTGTGATAAAAGTTCTATACATGAATGTTTATCATCTTCGTTTCCTTTTTCTTGTAAAGCCTTAATTACAGCCCGTTTAAAGAAAGGTAGATCGACATTTGTAACGCTTAACTGTCCGCTTTCCGCGCTTAAAACTAACAAATCCACGTACTGCGATCGCAATGCCCAAATTATTCCTACACATATAATGGAGACTATTGCTGTTTCTACGATCAGAATTAAACTTTGCCACTCAACTGATATAAAATAGGTTGACAACCATTGAGTAAGTAAAATAATAAATCCAGTAAAACCAGCCGCAGCAGTTTCTGCAAAGCCTCCCGATAATGTTTGTACGCGGCTTCTGACTTTTTCGGGTATGGGTTGGAACAGCAAAGTTGCAGTATTGGCTACGAAGGTATAACGCACAAGTTCGTCTAGAAACTTAATCAGCGTTAAACCCCATAGCAGCGAGAAACCAGATATTTTAAAACCAAGCAAGGCTGAAGTGATTGACAATGAAGAGAATACAGCCAGCACTGTTAATAAAAAACCTATGCCAACAGGTAAAATTGCGGTAGTAAAAAATATTCCCAAACGTTCAATTGCACGACTAGAAACGAATAATTGTGTTGTAAGTTCAAATAGCCCTAATATTCCGCCAAATACACCTAAGAAACTGGTAATTTCTTTACCTTTAAAAGTAGATTCTAATTGCGAAAAATACTGAAAATCTACTAACAAACCTATTGTCTGTATGAAAAGCCCAAACAAAAATAATCTTAAAGCATAACTTTTTAAAGGGGCTGAAAGACGACGAGCGCGGAAAACTTGCGATTTATTGACTTGGGATGGTGGAATATCCGAAAAAGCTTGAGGATATTTTTTGCTTAAATGCAGAAGAATCCATGTTCCTAAAACAATAACTAAAGCCCCAATTAAAATTATTTTATCCAGTTTGAGAAATCTTACTAAAGTTGTTAAACTAAAACCGCCAATTACATCAGCGACTAAAATCCCACTGCTTACTAAAGGATAAGTACGCTTTATTTCTTGGATGTTAAATAACTGATTTGCTGCAATAGAAGTATTAAGTTGATTGATAACGTAAAGCGCATCAACCCAAAGCCTTAATAAAAATACGCTAAATAAAGCTAATTGCGAAGCTTGTAAGTTTGCCCCCGAAGTAATCTGTAGAATTAAAGGTAGTAAAATTAAAGGTATTACCATGCAGGGTAAAGCCGCTACAATCAACCACCGCATAGGAAAAATCTTTTGCAGCCAAGAGTAAAGAAAAACCAATGCAATTCCAACGACTGCGCTAGCAATATAAATCAGCGGTAAACTATTCGCTCCGTATTTATCCAAGAATAATGCGATGCTGCTATCTTCTACCCATCTCAATCCAACTGAGGTTGTCGCGTAAAAAGCAAACATCAGTAATGTTCGAGGAGCCTCTTCTTCTCGAAGATTTACCCACTTGAGTACTCGTATTAAAATGTTTTGATAGGCAGCTTTTGATTCCATGCGGTTTCCAGGTGGTGAGTCACCCCTGCACCATATAATTTTTCATTGCGTTGAGTTACTTGCACTTTTGCAACTAGATTTATAGAAAACAGGAGATAAAAAAGCATCGACTGCTGACAACAAAATCCACAAATTGAACAAAAGTGCCGAGCAACTGACTATTAGTTTTCCCAATCAGCACCTAAGACTATCGTTTTTTTAGATTAATTTGGAATTAGTTTTGTTTTGAGAAATATGGGGAGTAGCGAGTAGGGAAAATCCTAGTTCCCAAATCCAACCTGGGAGCCAAATCAATTTCCTATTTTCCACCCAAAAACACAAAAAAAAGCAATACCAATAGCTGATTAGCACTGGTATTACTTCTTTACGATTTTAATTTTTTTTTAGGACTTACGCATATTCATCTTTGTATTCGAGCAACCCCTTCTTTTAAAAGGCTTTACGTAAATCCGATTCAAAATTACTTCTTAGGAGAAAGCAACATCATCATGTTTCTTCCTTCTTTCTTGGGATATTGCTGCACTTCAGCTACGGCTTCTAAATCCGTTGCCATTCGCTTTAGTAAAATTTCTGCTAAATCGGTGTGTTGAATTTCTCTACCTCGGAACATAACCGTGGCTTTTACCTTGTCACCATCTTTGAGAAAACGCTTGGCTTGGTTAACGCGCACATTGTAATCGTGATCTTCTATCTTGTAGCGCATCTTCACTTCTTTTACATCAGCCGTATGCTGCTTTTTACGAGCCTCTCGCGCTTTCTTTTCTTGCTCGAACTTGAATTTCCCATAATCCATAATCCGACAAACTGGCGGATCGGCTTTATCGCTAACCAACACTAAATCTAAATCTTTTTCATCCGCTCTAGTCATCGCGTCTTGGGGAGTCATAATTCCCAACTGGGCACCATCTGTATCGATAACCCGAATTTTCGGAAAGCGAATTCTTTCGTTGATTTGAGGTAAGTCGCGACTTCTTCTTTTCTCTATCACAGGCATATATGATTTTTGGGGAAGTTATTGTTAAGAATTTGGTTTTGGGTGTGGAATGAGATATCTCAGACTCAGAAACTAATGGAACCTTGAATTAAGTATCCTTGTATTTATAGGATAACAATTCATAAAAATAAAAGTGTTGGTACCTATCTATATTCTACTAACTTTGCAAAGGGTTTGGCTCTATAAGTTAATAGATGTTACATAATTACAGCAAACATTAATTATTGTAATTTTTTGTGTAAAAACATTAACGCTGCATTGATTACGTATGTTCACATGATAACACTGTGAGATATAAAATACATATATCTAAAGGTTAAGTCTTATAATCGTTACTTAAATATAAAATTCTAGGAATTATGCTTATGAGAGTACTTGGGATGCGGCATTAAATAGTTTTTAATCGGGAAGTGGGGAGTAGGTAACAGGCAATAGGGAATGGGGAACGGGAAAAAAGATAATGAATCGTTAACAATGCAAGCAAACAACTGTATTTATACCTATATTTATCTCTATATATTTGGCTTTTAAATATTTTTTCTGAAGCTGCATTTTCGCCAACTACTGAACAATCAGAATTATTTATAACTGAATGTTACCGAAGTTCCTATTCTCAAATGAATAGAAAAACTATAGCACTCGGGTTACGGTGCAAAACTATAATAAAAACAAATGCTGTTGTAGAGAATTTTTAATGGTTAGCAGCGTAAATTGGCAGCAAAAAGTTGGAAATCAACGAGATTGGGTTTGGCGAGGTTGGCAAACTCGGTATACCTATGTTCGTCCAAGGAATACTATAGAAAATAAGAAAGCAAAATCTCATCCTTTGATGCTGCTGCATGGTTTTGGTGCAAGTATCGGTCATTGGCGACATAATTTAGAAATATTAGGCGATCGCCATACAGTTTATGCTCTAGATATGTTGGGTTTCGGAGCATCGGAAAAAGCACCAGCTAATTACAGCGTTGATTTATGGGTAGAGCAAGCATACGATTTTTGGAAAACTTTTATTCGTAAACCAGTAATATTAATTGGTAATTCCCTCGGCTCATTAGTTTCAGCTGCGGCAGCCGCAAAATACCCTGAAATGGTCGAAGGTGTGGTAATGATGAGCTTACCAGATCCGAATCTAGAAAAAGAAGCAATTCCTGCTTTTTTATATCCTTTAGTAGCAACAATCAAAGGTATTGTCGCAAATCCTTTACTTATTAAATCAGTATTTTACTTTATACGCCGACCTAACATATTGCGTCGCGGTGCAACTTTCGCTTACGGTAGCCCCGAAACAGTTACCGAAGAACTAATAGACATACTATCAAAACCTACATTAGATAGAGGTGCAGCGAATGCTTTGACTGCTCTTGTCAAATCTCAAAACAACCCCGATTACAGCCCCAACGTCAAAAAAATATTATCAACGATAAAAACACCCATGCTGTTGATTTGGGGAGATAAAGACAAAATTATTCCCTATGCACTTGCTTCCAAATTCGTTAATCACAACGAAAATATACAGCTACTTACCTTACAAAATACCGGACATTGCCCCCACGACGAATGTCCCGAACAAGTAAACCAAGCGATTTTAGACTGGATTGAATCAGTGAGCAGGGAACAGTGAACAGTGAACAGTGAACAGTGAACAGTGAGCAGTGAGGAGTTAGGAGTTAGGGGTTAAGAGTTGAAATTTCTCCTTGTCTCCTTGTCTCCCCATCACCCCATCACCTTGTCTCCCCATCTCCCCATCACCCCGTCTCCCCCTCATTCCCACTTCAAAACTCTCTCTTTCACCACATTTCGGCCACCGCGAGAAACTCTTAATACTTTGTTAGTCAGAACAAAACGTATATTACCGT
>CAYMZW010000295.1:0-8630 GCA_964395005.1 uncultured Rivularia sp. | reverse complement strand
TAATTAGAGGTAAAATTGAATTTTTAGAAGAAGCAGAACAGCTTTATAAATTATTAACAGCGGATATCGATTTCAAAGGAATGTTGAAACAGTATCCTTTACCAGATGAAACTTTAGAAAAAACTCAGGAATTTACCAATAGCCGTAAAGACTTTATTCGCTTGCTGCAAAGAAGCCAAAGATATCATAATGCATTGAGAGAATGGCAAGCTTATCAATCGTGGAAAAAAAATAGAAATCCTCAAAGAGCAGAAACAGAAAAATTATCAGGTTACGATCTCAAACATGGAATGCACTGTATTAGATTATTACGTAGTGGTTTAGAAATATTACGCAATCAAGAAGTAATTGTAGATAGAAATAAAATAGGCGATGCAGAAGATTTAAAAGCAATTCTTAAAGGCGAATATTCTTACGAACAACTAATGAAAATAGCAGAGGATTTAGTAGCTGAAATGGAAACGGTTTACGAAGAATCAAATTTACCTCACAAACCAGATTTAGAACAAATAAACGATCTATGTATTGAATTAGTAGAAATGGAAGGGTTTTAATCAGTGAACAGTTATCAGTGAACAGTGAACAGTTATCAGTGAACAGTGAACAGTTATCAGTGAGCAGTGAGCAGTGAGCAGTGAGCAGTGAGCAGTTAACAGTTAACAACTAACAACTAACAACTAACCACTAACAACTAACCACTTATGAATTATTGGGGATTGGGCATAGGGCATAGGGCATGGGAGAATAAAGGTAGAAAAAACTTTTAACCATTACCAACTAACCACTAACCACTAAACCTTTTAATATGCAAATTACTCAATGTTTGCACGTAGCCATTCTGGTTACTGACTTAAATCGTGCCGAACACTTCTATGGTGAAATTCTAAAATTACCTAAAACAGAACGTTCGCGGAATTTTCCTGGTAGCTGGTATCAACTTGGTGAATATCAATTACACTTAATCGTTACATCTTCGTTTTCTACTCAACCCCAACACGAAAAATGGGGACGCAATCCTCACATTGCTTTTTCAGTTTCTGACTTAGATGCCGCCAAAGAGCGGTTATTAAATTATAACTGCCCAATACAACCAAGCGCTTCTGGTCGTAGGGCATTATTCACCCAAGATCCAGACGGGAATATTATTGAATTAAGCGAAGAGTCAAAAAGTTAGGAGTTAGGAGTTAGGAGTTAGGAATTAGAAATAACTGATAACTGTTAACTGCTCACTGCTCACTGATAATTGATAACTGATAACTGAATGAAGTTCGCATATACTTACAGCGATCCTTTATTAGAACAAATTCCCGAACCTGTAAGTTTAGGATGGGAAGTTGATCGGGTTTACCAAGATTTGGGAAAACGGTTGGAATTACAGCAGTTAATTAAAGACTGTGAAAGGAATCGTCCAGAATGCGTTTTTATCCGACGTTTGGAAGAGTTAGGAGATTCTGTTGAGGAAGTTACATCAAATCTTTCCCAATTTGAAGAAATGGGAATAAATCTCGTTGCAGTTGAACAAAACTATAATTCTGCAACAAAAGCCAGCAATACCCACGCTAATTTACTCAAATTATTACACGAAATTCAGCAACAAAAACGCAGTCGTCGCATCCGTCAAGGACATGCACGCAATCGTTTAGAGGCAGCACCGCCACCGGGGAAAGCACCTTACGGCTACCGTCGCGGTAAAGCAAAATATACTATCGATCGCAGTACTTCCCCGGTAGTCAAAGAGTTTTTTGATAATTTCTTATTGTATGGTTCGCTACGGGGAGCCGTGCGACATTTAGCAAAAAAATACGGTAAAAAAATATCCGTTACTACGGGAAGACGTTGGTTATCTAATCCTGTATATCGTGGCGATACCGCTTATCGGAATGGAGAAATTATCGGCGACACTCATAATGCAATAATTTCTCGTGAAGAAGCAGCCCAAGTCGATAGAATTTTGCGTCGTAACAGTCGTTTACCGTCTCGTAGTGCAAGTGCTAAACGTTCCTTAGCTGGTTTAGTTGTATGTGGTGAATGTCGATCGCACCTCAGTATCACTCGCGTTACCTTTCACAGACAAAACAAAGAGTATATTTATTTACGTCCTATAAACTGTTCTCAAAATAAAAAATGTCGTGCTATTTCTTACCAAAAAGTTTTGCAAAAGACAATTGAAAAAGTTTGTAGTGACTTACCACTAGCAGTAGAAAAGATAAATTATCCTCAATTAGATAAGGTAAAAAATAATTTAACCGAAGCTATTATCCATCAAGAACAAATACTAGAACAAATACCAGTACTAATCGAAACTGGTATTTTAGATGAAGAAACCGCTAAAATCAGAACTTATAAAATTCGTACCGAAATATCAAAACTTCAAACACAACTAGCAATATTGCCACCAGTCAATTTACGTTCAGTTGCCCAAGCCGTTTCCATTCCTCAATTTTGGTTAGACTTATCTGAAACCGAAAGAAGATTTTATTTTAGAGAATTTATTCGTCAAATCGAAATTATTCGTCAAAATAAAGATTGGGATTTACGAATTATATTTATATTTTAGTTGTTAGTTGTTAGTGGTTAGTGGTTAGTTGATAGTTGATAGTTGATAGTTGTTAGTTGTTAGTTGCTGGGCATAGGGGATTGGGCATTGGGGATTGGTAATTGGTAATTGGTAATTGGTAATTAGTAATTGGGAATTGGTAATTACTAAAATATTTATTTATAACTCAACTCCTAACTCTTAACTCCTAACTCTTAACTCCTAACTCCTAACTCCTCACTCATAACTTACCTATGCCCCATGCCCTATGCCCCATTCCCAAATTAAGGCCTTTTCCCAGTATTCCGCACGCTGGAAACTTTACTAATTAAATCAAACCAGAAAGGGGCACCCATCGCGATCGCAATACCGCTAATAATCCAGCCGGGAATTGCACGGGCTAACCTGAGATAAGATGGCCACCCAGCGTTGGGTGATGGTATGGAGCCTACTTGCTGCTTGATGTTGACTTGAGTCCAACCAATGGGTAAAGATATATCTGATAAAACTTCTTCTGTTTGACTTCTTAAAGTTCCGATGTCTATATATTTAAGATTGTCTTGATTCTGGACTACTATTTGTCCGGCATTATTTACAATGGTATTTCTTAAAGCTGAATCTGTAGAAAGTCTACTTATCATGTGAAATGCATCGGCGTTTGCGATTACAGCAATAGCAAAACCAATTAGTAAGGCGACTCCTTTAGAATTGCGCTTATAAACTCCAGTAGCTCTTTGCATGGAACTATTAAAAGAGTTTTCCATTTCATGTCTCAATGCATGAAGTGAAGATTCTGTTTTATCAATTCTTGTTCGAGTACGATGGGCTAAAACAGTGAGATTTTCAGTAATAGATTGCGGTAAAATATCAGTTAGTTGCTGAAAATTTTGATAAGTTTCAATATCTTTATCTTTAACTGTCTCTTCAAATTCTTGATAAATTTTACTACCTTTCTTCATCAACTCAACAATCTCGGTTACATTCGGTTCTAAACCTCCTAAAGAAATTGTTTGTTCTTGTGAAGAGAATATATCTTGCTTTAGAAACTTAAGTTGTCGCACAGCTTTAGAAGTATATTCACTTTCTGGTATTTCTAATTGAAAAGTGTCAATATATCTATCTATACTTTGTGACATACGACTTATACTAGTATTCAGATCGGCTTTTTTCTGGTTGTAATTCCAGAGGATTTTCTCGAAATCAGCTTGCATTTCGGCGAATTCCTGATAAATAACGCTCAAAAACTTCGTAAATTTTTCATCACCTTGTACTTTTCCTTCTAAACTAAATAAGATATCTTGTATTTCACCGAGTCTTTGATTTTTAAATTTTTCTAACCTTGATTCTGAAAGTTTTCGAGAAAAATCGGGAATTTTCAAGGTTTCCATCAATGTAGTTGCATAGATGTCGGCAGGAATATAAGATGGTCCGCTGTGTTGATTGTTACCGAAAATTGTTCCGTTCCTAGTGTTTCCGTTAAAAGGGCGAGTTAATGAACCTAAAGCCCAGGTTACTTTTCTAGGTAAAGTTGCTAAAAATCCTTTCGCTTCTTGATTAATATTTCTAACTAAAGGATTACCGTAAATATTATTTACTAATTGGATTATTTTTGCTTCTTCAGAATTACGAACACCACCAGCAAGTAAAATTTCAATAGACTTTCTGAGGTGCGCGGCACGCCATTGTAATAATGTGGCAATCAATTCTAGTATTTCCGAAGCTAATAAACTTAAGATTAAGTAAGTAAATACTAAACCTAAAGCAATATCGAAGACAAAAGGTAAACTCATATTGTTTTTCTCTGTGAGTATTTAATCATTAATGTTTGCAGGGCAACAGTATTTATTTTTATTCAGCGAACAAGAATTAAATTTTTATACAATTTTACGGTTCCTTTTCTCGATCAAAAATTTCAAAATATAGCAAAATAAAGAGAAATAAATTAGATTTGACGAGATAATGAAAAGATAATAATTTCATAGAATGTTATTATTGGAGATTAACAACGTCGGTTTCTCCATCATTTAAACAGCGATTAAAAACGATTGTCCTAGTTTATGCAAAAAGAAAGCTTTATTTGGGATCGTGTTGAAAAACAGTATCGTCGGATGGACAAACGGATAGATCGAATTTGGATAGTAATATTACTGTTAGCCGCAGTAATACTTTTTACTCTTAATCTAGGCTACTTGCCGCTGCGAGACTGGGATGAAGGCACTGTTGCACAAGTTGCACGCGAATTGGGACACGCTCCGGATGGCGAGATGCGATGGCTTTTCCCAACTTTAGGGGGTGAGCCGTATCACAACAAGCCGCCATTAATACATTTGATGATTGCTTGGGCTTATAGCTTAGGAGGTGTAAACGAATGGACTACACGTTTACCCGGTGCAATTTTAACAGCTCTTTCAGTACCTTTTCTGTATAGTATTGGTCGAGAAATCTTTCCTTGCCGCATTTATGCTGTCTACAGCGCTTTGGTTTATTTAACAATGTTGCCGGTAGTGCGTCACGGAAGACTGGCTATGTTAGATGGTGCGGCAGTTTGCTTTTTCACAATTATGCTGTTGTGCGTGTTGCGATCGCGTCGCGATTTACGCTATTGCTTGGGCGTAGGTATCGGTTTTGCGCTTATATGTTTAACTAAAAGCATTTTAGGAATATTGCTGGGTATTGTGGCGATGATATATCTACTTTGGGATACGCCGCGATTGCTTACCAGTAAATATATGTGGATGGGAATGTTTATCGGTGCCGCTCCGGTAGCTTTTTGGTACGGTGCCCAATGGTTACACTACGGGCATAATTTTGTGAATAAAGGAATGATGAATCAATCCTTTAGCCGTATCTGGAGTTCGGTTGAAAATCATTCTGGTCCACCTTGGTATTATTTACTAGAAATTTGCAAGTATACATGGCCTTGGTTGATTTTTGTTCCAGCTTCTTTACGTTTCACTTGGGAAAATCGTAATCTTAGTTGGGCAAAACTTGTACTAGTTTGGCTGTGTGTTTATTTAATCGCCATTTCCGTAATGGGAACCAAGCTTCCTTGGTATGTTTTCCCGATTTATCCGGCGATCGCTTTGGCGATTGGAGCAAAATTAGGTCAAGTCGAAAATTTACCTTTATTAACCCCATTACCAAAATTTTGGGTAGTAATGTTAAGCTTTTTGGCTTTGATTTGTGCAGTTGCCAGCACTTACTATACCTGGAGTGGAACACCTTCACCTGAATTACAGCTGATATTTGCTTCTCTGAGCGTAACAATGGCTTTAACAGCTTTAAGGGCACAAAGAGGTGACAGACAATTCCTCAAAGTACTTCTGTGGGGAACCTATGTATCTTTATTATTATTTGTAAAATCGAATTACTGGGTATGGGAACTTAATGAAGATTATCCAGTTAAGCCAGTTGTGCAGATGGTAGCCAAAGCGAATCTAGAAGCAAAGACGGTTTATATATCTTCACCTCATAATCGACCTTCACTAGAATTTTACAGCGAAGGTACTATTAAACCAGCATCTCCAGATAACTTGAAATATTATTGGCAGCATGATAAACAACCATATTTCTTACTCAATGAAAATGCGTTAAAGGATTTTCCATCTAATTCAGTAAAAGTAATAGCCAAGCAAGATGGTTGGACTTTAGTTACAAAAAAAATGCCCCTAACTGAATAAAAACTAGTTAAGGGGTTATTTTTAAACATTCGTAATTTGCATAAAGGCGGGTAGTTTTTGAATTTTATATATAAATATAAACAAGCAGCTAGCTATATGCAGATTTTTCTGTTGCGGTAGAATGCTCGCCGTTCCCTTTCTTGATCGGCATTCCCTTGCGCCTTGCGGCGGTGAGCTAGTGCGGTCTTGGGGAGCCAGCCCCGTGCGGAGGTTCCCAAGCCACTCTCGTGCGCGGGTTCCCCGCGTTGAGAGAAGTGGCGTTCCGTTGTAGTAAGTGCCGTCCCGTTGAGGGGACTGGCGTGGTTTCCCCCATGTGAGCCGTTAGCGGAGCGTGTCCGCGCTTGACATAGGCAATATCTCTGTGAGTGCAACTAGCGAACCCTTTTAGGGCGCGGTGAAGTAGCGTGAGCGGGGGGTTTCCCCCATGTGCTACTGCTGGACGGCGTAGCGTCTCCGGCCTTCGTAGCGTGTCCGCGCTTGACATAGAAGATACCCCGAAGGGGGGTCTGACCGCTATTCCCTTTAACTAAAAATATAGTTTATTTTTCTGGCATACCGGGATTTTTCTCAATATTCTCTGTATTCAAAGGATTTTGAGTATTTGATTCGATAGTTTTTGTTTGAGTGACGGTTAACATACCGCATATAATAGCGCTTCCTAAAATAAAGGCTATCAAAGGATGCTTAAAAAATACAAAATCTCGTAAAATTCGAGCTAAAGGTCGGCTTTGACGACGCAGTACAGATGAAAGAGTAATTTGTTTTAAAGGAAATGGATCGCGCACGTAATTACCGCTACGACATACCACCAGCCTTTCCTGACAATAAGGACAGTTGTATAATCCAGTACAAGTTTTTAAGGCTTTTGCCGCAGCATTCTTTTGGCAAATGGGGCAAGTAACGTAATGATTATCAAAGGTGTGTGTGTTCATCTACCTCGTCCGCTATTCTATTTACTCGCTGTATAATTGGTATAACTGATAAATTTGTGCTTATATAACCAAAACATGGTTGAGAATAAGCTATGTGTGATACATACAAATGTCCTTTAGGTAATGAACATTTTATGACTACAACACGAGTTTAACTATATTCAAATAACTTTGACCTTACCGATTCACTTTTTTTGAATCAAGAAATTGTCGATTAATTTGATTGTAGTCAACTTAAATGTCTGAAACACTACATATTTATAACCTTTACATTTATAACCTTGGTTGACGCAATAGTCGATGACTGCCCGTCGCGTACTATACATTCAGCTCGCATATTGCGCTCCTATTAGCTTGCAAAGCTTATTTTCATAAAGCTTTTAGTAATCAGCAGATACCTGAATATTACTATTTAAGCACTTCCTCCACAAAAATTCTGAGTAATTACAGCTTTTTTTACCAAAGCTTTGTAAAGCAATCGAACTTATTATGGAAATTACCCATAAATTTTCTACTCAAGGTAGCTATAGAACCAAATTTTTATAGAAGTAAAGATTATTGAAATCACAGCATAGATCCTAAACGACTAATGCTTTCGCTTTATTTTTTTTTCAAAACATTAAGGACAATTCAAAAGAAGATTTTTTAACTTAATCGAAATTTTATAGATATGCTTAGCTTATATTTAATATAAATATTGATAAATAATTATAAATAAAAATTCTTCTAAAGAAATTAGGTCAAATTTGTAAAAAACCTGTAGAACAATTAAATCATTAATCAAGAAAGCTGCCTGCAACCATTACAGGCTGGAGAGGCAGCTACAACTAATAAATGGCTGAAGTATAATAATTGACCATTTGATGCCAACAGTATTTCCATTGTTAATTGACGAAACAATGAATCAATATCCTGCTATACATATATATCAACCATACTTTTTATTTAAACCAAATTTAGCCAGATTATCGATAATCGAAATTATGGTACTTGTTTCTGGGCATAAAACCTGTATGAGTTTTCAAGCCAAGCTAAACCCTTGCTTGCTTTAGAAGATTAATCTCTATCAAGAGATATAAGAGCAATTAAACACTTGCCGTCTTTTTCAGTCTCCTCCGTTGAGGAGACTGGATTTTTTTAATTAAGCGATGTCAAAAAGTCCATCTTACAATCAACATTCATGAATCATGATTATTAAATGACTTTACTTGATGATGCTTAATCTTCTTCTTCTTCTCCTTCTAAATCTTCTGGGTCTACTTGTTTTAGACGAATGTGCTTTTTACCTAAAGTAATAATAAATTCATCTCCTGATTTAAGACCCATCTGTTTTGTATAAGCCGAACCTATCAATAAATTACCATTAGACTGCACGCTAATTCTATAACTAGCACTGCGTCCTCCACGGCCATTAGCGCCAGAAGAAGTATCTAACTGAATACCCTCAGCATCAATTAGGGCATTCAAGAATTTCATCATGTT
>CAYMZW010000294.1:0-8708 GCA_964395005.1 uncultured Rivularia sp. | reverse complement strand
TAATTGTCAGTTTTATACTGTTTTATGATGAATTATGAAATTATGTCCCTCACTCCACAAGATATAAAGAGTTTTTCTTAGAACCGATCAAATTAGAGATATTTGTACTTTTATCTAAAGCAATTTGCATTAAAGTTTTTTGCGAACCAGCTTCTGAAGAGTCTGCGCTCGGCTTCCTCTGGATATAATTACCGTCTGAGTGCAGTTCCCAAGCTTGACGGTTATCGGCGAGCATAATCCCTAAGATTTCTTGTATATCTTTTGCAATATCTGGATCTTTTATCGGGGTTATAACTTCTACCCTTCTATCTAAATTACGTGGCATCCAGTCAGCGCTGCCAATAAAAATTTGCTCGTCACCATTGTTGTAGAAGTAAAAAATGCGGGAATGTTCTAAGAAGCGACCTACAATACTAATGACACGAATATTTTCGCTAACATCTTTAAGTCCCGGACGCAAACAGCAGATTCCCCGTACAATCAGGTCAATTTGCACTCCCGCACGAGAAGCTTCGTATAAAGCAGCAATAAGTTGTGAATCTACCAAAGAATTCATTTTAGCTACAATGCGCCCTGAAGTTCCATTTTTAACGTTTTCTATTTCCTGATTAATTAACATTAGGAAACGTTCTCGCATATTTACTGGTGCAACCAATAATTCTCGATAAGCCTTTTGTCGGGAATAACCAGTCAAGAAATTAAATACGTCTGTAACATCTGCTCCTAATTCCTCTCGACAACTAAATAAACCTACATCTGTATAAATTCTTGCTGTTTTTGGATTATAGTTTCCAGTACCAATATGTACATAACGACGGATTCGATCTTGTTCCTGACGCACGACCATGACAATTTTGCTGTGAGTTTTTAGACCTACAAGTCCATAAACTACGTGAACACCCGTACTTTCTAAACGTCTAGCCCAGTAAATATTGTTCTCTTCATCAAAGCGTGCCTTGAGTTCCACAAGCACGGACACTTGCTTGCCGTTTTCAGCAGCATTAATTAAAGCGTTTACAATTGGCGAATCCCCAGAAGTTCGATAAAGGGTCATTTTGATTGCCAATACATCGGGATCGTGGGCAGCTGTGGTAATAAAACGTACTACTGATGCAGAGAACGATTCATAGGGATGGTGTACGAATAAATCCCCTTCTCGAATTACAGTGAAAAAATCTTTTCCTTCTTCTATAGACTGCATATTCGGATTAAAAGTTGATTCCTTTATCCTTTGCAGAATAGTAGGTACTACCGGCTTCCAGGGTGGATCTTTAAATTCTGGTACTGGTAGCGACATGAAGTATATTAAGTCTCGCAATCCCAAAAGATTATCTATTTCATAGACATCATTTTCCGATAAATCCAAAACCTCTAATAGCTTTGTTCGGACTGCGCTTGGTGTTTGAGATTGCAATTCAATTCTGACCGGATTTCCTCCAGCCCTTCGTTTTCGCAATTCTTGTTCGATTGCTAATAACAAATCGTCGGCTTCATCTTCTTCTAAAGCCAAGTCGGCATCGCGAGTAATGCGGAAGGTGTAATACTCCAGGATATTCATTCCAGGGAATAAACACTGCAAATTATGGGCGATCGCCTGTTCGATAGGTACGCCACTCCAGATGCAAGGCTTGCCATTTCGTTCAATACCCAATTCCGGTGGTAAAGGCAAAAATCGCGGTAGAACTTTAGGAACTTTGATTCTGGCGAAAAGTTCTTCTTCAGTTTCGGGGTTTTTGACTACAACTGCCAAATTCAAGCTGAGATTAGAGATGTAGGGAAAAGGATGACTTGGATCTACAGCAAGTGGGGTAATAACCGGAAAAACTTGTTCTACAAAGCGATTATCTAAATATTTACGTTGTTTATCATTTAAATCTATATAGTCGAGAATATGAATACCGTGAGATGCTAATTCAGGTCGCAGTTTCTTTTCAAAATGTTGGTGTTGTTGAACTACAACCGGACGCAACATAAAGCTAATTTCTTCTAATTGTTGTTGCGGAGTGCGCCCATCAAAACTTTTGGTACTAACTTTAGCTTCTACCTGCTGCCTCAACCCTGCAACCCGCACCATAAAGAATTCATCAAGATTAGTGCAGAAAATTGCCAAAAATTTAAGACGTTCGAGCAAAGGTGTTCGGGCATCCATTGCTTCATGCAACACCCGATTATTAAATTCCAGCCAGCTTAACTCTCGGTTGAGATAGTATTTTGGGTCTGATAACTTGTTCGGATTGGCAGTTTTCTTCGATTTCGCCATGATGACCTTGTTGGGCTGGTGCGACAGATATAATATTAAGCTTGACTATAAATATAGTAGATTAAATGTAGCCTCCGATTCTATCTGAAGAACAATTATCAGTGAGCAGTGAGCAGTGAGCAGTTATCAGTGAGCAGTTAACAGTTATCAGTGAGCAGTGAGCAGTTAAAAATATAAATTATGTATCGGTTAGTTATAGCCACATTGAATTAGTTTAAGTCTTTTTACGGTGAATAAACTGTACTCAGTAGAGTGTATAAATATATAATTTCTCTTCGATTAAAACTGCCTTATGAGTTTCAAAAATTATACTCAGGACTTACGCAAGCACAACCATAAATTAAGTATTTCAGCCTTTTAGATCCCCCCAACCCCCCTTAAAAAGTGGGGCTTTGCGTAAGTCTTAATACTATTAAATACTTGTATTGTTTAATAACTCAAACGTTCCAAGTAACTGTTTACTGTTTATTGGTCACTATTAACTGTTCACTGCTCACTGTTCATTGTTTTCTGTTTCTTCTCTTTCGCTGCTGCGGAAACTGGTAGCTGTAAATTTTGGTTGTAAACGAACTTATTGTTAATTACTATCTGTCGCTTGGGAAGATTATTGTTGGAATTTAGCTCATCTTGAGGAGAAACCCGCAAAGTATATTTACCGACAGGAACACCATCAAGACGATACAAACCAAATTGATCGGTTGTACCAGATAATACTCTTGCGCCGGTGCTGGTGACTAATTCTATACTTACTTCTTTCAATGGTTGACCGGATGCATCTGTTACTTTTCCTGCAACCCCATATTCCGTTCTCACGGGGAAATCTACGCGAGTGACTCCAGAGGGAGCAACTTGAGCTACTAAACTGGTTTTGGATACTGCGAGTTCGATGGGTAATTCTTCGGGTTCGAGTTCGAGAACATAAACACCTTCTCGCAAGTTACCGACAAAGAAATTACCATTGGAGTCAGTTCTAGAAGTACCAACGTTTTTATTGCGAGTATCGTAAACGCGGACAATAGAATTGCTTAAATCGAAGCCTTTGCTTTCTCCTTTCACTGCAAGTTTACCGGAAATCGCGCCGCGTTCTTTGCTGATACCGCTGTATCTGGCTGGAGTGAATCGACCACCAGCAACAGACATATCTGATGTTAGCGATAGGCTAAGACGACCATCATTAATTGCGCTGAAACTTCCTCCTCTAGAAGGTATGGCTTGATAATTGAGCCGAGCAAATAGACCTGGTAGTACTCGCATACTAGCACCCGCACTAGGTCCTACATTTCCATCGCTCACAGCCAATCCTACGTTCCAACTTAAATTATCGAGGCTGGAAGCATTATGACCAAAACCTAATGAGTAACGAGAATCTCTATCGCCACCAAATTCACTTCCTAAAAACAGTTGATAATTACGGCTGAGGTTATATCTCAAATCTGTATTGTACGAATCACCAAAAGTGTTTAAAGATAATCTTGTATTTCGTGATGGTCTGAAAAAAGCATTAAATAAATACTTTCCATAAATATCAGGTCTGCCATTCAAAGATAAATTAGAAAAAGGACGAGCAGAAAAAGTTGGCAAAATATAACTATCAGATTGATTGAGAGTTTCACGGCTGCGGGCAATAAAGCCCATATTTAATTTATTACCAAAGCGATATTTAAGTTCTAAGCTATGGTTACTGCGTTCGGGGCTTGTGTCTCTACCCGTTCTATATCCTCGTGGTAGGGATTGAGAATTAGCATTTATTTCTAAGTTCTGCAATTCTACATCTAAATTGGCAGAGTAACCTACTTTATCAAAAGAATTACCTACACTTGCCGATAAGATAACAGGATTTGCCAACCGCCAAACTAAACCTGCTTGCCCTTGAAAAGAACTGGGAACAGCTTGCAACGAACTTTCAAAAGTTAAATTCTTTGAAAGCCCTTGACGCATTTGATAGAAGCCGACAAGTTCACCGTCATCGTCCGAATCGTTATCGTTAAACAAACTATCCTGAACTAAATTGCCGCTGAAGCCCAATCCACCGATTTGTACGTTACCGCCTGGTGGTAGTAATAAATCGGATGAACTGATTCTTTGAGTACGAATATCAATAGGAGAACGTAAATTATTGCGGTCGAAAACTAAAACTTCTACTTCATTACTTTGTCCGACGGGTAATCTGACATCAAGAAATTCGTATACCCCGTTAAATCCTACCTGTTGTTGTGCTACGGCGACACCGCCAACTCTTAACTGTACAACACTAGCAGGAGGAACTTGACCGCGAAATGTTTGTACCGGCCTCGAACGTCTTGGTAATATTTCGCTAGCTCCAGAACTAGAACTAAAACTTTTTGTCGGTAAGTTGCTATAACCGAATTGCAATCCTGTTAGTTCTAGTCCATTTACTAAAGGATGCAAACCGATTCTTTGACGACCTATTTGATAGCGAAATTGATTGCTACGTTTATAGAAAAAGTATTCTGTCAAATTTGGCTCATTTTCAAAGTTGTTATTAAGCCGCATACGCCAGGTTCCTCCAGCCAGTCTTCCACCTAAAAGTGTAGAAGTACGTAAGTTAGTGTCTCCACTTCTTGTAGTTATATTTAATTCTTGTCGCAGGCTGGAAAGTCCGGTACCGGGAGCAAGAAACTCAGGTTTTAGTTCGGCTGTAGTTCTAGTTTGTCTGGTACCTCCGCGCCAGGGTAAGTCCGCTAGTAAAGTTAAATCAGCGGTATTTAATTCCACGCTGATATCAAGTTTTCGCTTAAGAATTTCTTTACTAACGTAGCTTTGACCGTTAATTTGCTTTATTACATCCGGTGCAAAATTTACTACCCCTAAAGGAGTTTTTGCGTCTATACCATTTTTAGTTCTTTTGACAGTAAATCCGCTAACTTCACCAAGAGTTTCTAAAGGAATTAATAGAGTATTATTTTCTTCGATAATATCTAATGTACCAACTTCACGACCATTAATCATGATACCAACGAGAAATGGTTCGCCAGGTACCTGTGCAAGTTTTAAATCATTTTTGCCGCGCAGCTTATCTATTAAAGAATTTTGTAGGGAATTTTTTCTATTATTATTCGCTGCTATTTTCTTTTTATTGTTTCTTAGTTTATCACTAATATTTTCTTTTTTATCTTTTGCAGGATTGTCAAGAGCTATTTCTCCAGATTTTTCAATCCCAGCTTTAAAAGAATCGTTAATTGTATTATTTAAAGAAGCAGATACAGAAGCAGCGATCAACTCTTGGACAACTGCTAGAATTTTTACAGAATTTATATTCGTATTGCTAGCAACTTTTCTATCGTTAGCATTATCTTCGGTTTTGTTTTCGGAATTAGGAACCTTAGAAGCAATTTGAGAAGGATTTTGTGGTTTTGATTCGACAGTATCGCTAATAGTATTGTTAATGGAAGCGTATAGAGATACGTTGATTAATTGCTGTACGGTTGCCAGAATTTGTCCAATAGGATTTTTCTCAGCAGATTTAGTTTGAATTTCCGCTTCTTGTGGTTCTATAGCTTTAGCTTCTTCAACTAAAGTAGGAGAAGCTGTATTATCGTCTACACGATCTTTTGTAGGTAAATTTTGTGCCGGAGTTGCTGCGGGTGCTACCGAAGTCGAATCTTCTGTAGGCTCAGTTTCTTGGATATCTATTTGAGTCGTTGCAGACTTTTGTTCGTCAGTATCACAAGGCTTTATCGAAACAGAATTAGCCAGTATTTTTCCTAGTAAGTTATTTACAAGGTCAGGTTTTTGTGACTTTGGTTTTAACGATTCACAAGCATTATTTTGGCTTGCGACTTGGGGAGTCAATGTACTGACTATAGGAGTTGGTGTTGGTGGTAAAGCTAGGTAGAGCATACTTGGCACAAAGTTATTAATATTTAGCCTGATATAGGCTGTGAGCTATGAAGTGTAGTATTAGTTATAGAAAAAGCCGATAGATGCAGCACTGTAATACAAAAATAAATAGAGAAATAAATACAAACAGGAATAAATTTAGAGTTGTAAAAAATGAATTTAGGAGCATTAAATCGGTTTATATCTTAAATACTCCTAAAGCAATTTACGAGCGAAAACTATTTACCATTAGAAGTTACAGGCGATGTAGGTTGGGAAGTACTAACAGCAGGTACCGTAAAAGGAATACCTTTATCAACTGCTACTCCACTCAGATCGCCATTAATGTCCAAAACGTAGTTACCGGGTGGTAATTTCCTTTTTATAGGTAGTACTAACCGACGACGGGTATCTGCGAATACAGGAGATAATTTTAATTTTCCTGCGAATACCATATTCGGAGGTAGTTTGACAGGCTTATTGCCCGATGCTTTCAACTGTTGCGTTGCTTTTGCTCCAGGATATTTAGCAGCAGGCCATATTGCATACTGCCCTGTCATTCTCACGTGGGCATTTCCTTTGCTGGAAACGTCAAATACTGCCCTAACACCATTTGGTTTGGAGTCTACATTTACGGAATTGAGAACGCCAACTTTTTTTACATCTCCTGCATAACCGAAGATAGGAACGCCCAAACGTCCTACAGTAGTAACAGTTTTTTTACTTCTAGCACCTTCTGGCGGAATTTCTTCGAGGTAAAGAATGGCTTTATGTTCGCCTTCATTTGGCTGAACTTTTGGACGAATTGCAAAGCGTATAGTCTGGCTTCCACCAGCGGGTATAGTGAATCTTGAAGGAGTAAAAACAATCCACTGATCCAAAGTTTGGTCGGTAGATTTGACTAATTGAAATTTACCCTTTTCATCAAGCGTCCAAGAACGGACATAAGCCCTCATTCGCACTGGCTTTTTATCAAAATTACCAACTTTAATTGTTTTAGAGCGGGATTTATCTTTTATTTCGACTTCAAGCCGAGGTGGACTTACACCAACGTGAATAGCATCGGCTGCGGGAATCCCCAAGGCTAAAGTGCCGATTAAACTTAGTGCGATACCTGTTGTTTTTGCGAATATTTGCACTTGTAACTTCCTCAGACTCCAAACGAAAATTCACTATTACTGAAACTAAAACTGCGCTTGACTTAATTGCGCTTAAATGCATTGATCGTCGTTGTTTTTAACACAAACCCCTAACTTTCCTTTATATTCACCCGCTTCTCTAAATTGGGAAATATTAAAAATTAATTCTGCTGCACCTTTTACTAAGACTGTCTCGCACTCACCTTCAGCCTCAGAACTGCATTCTTCTTCAACTTCTTCTTGGTCTTTGAGACGTACTATGTTGGTAACTGGAAGCGCGGGATCTGGGCCTGATACCTTTTTGTTCAATTGATCTGGTTTGTTGTTATCAGCTATTAGTTCGTATTCAATCTCTAAAGGCTGCTTCAAATCGTTTTTACTAACTCGCATTTCCCATCTCACGGTGCGGGTTGTGTCGGGATTAAACGATAGAGGCTGGAAAAAATCTTGAAATCTTTGTACGGTACTGCTGGCTTGTCCGTTTGGGAAAAAGTCGTTTGCTCCAATATTCGTTAGTTTAACTGGATCTTCAGATATCAATTCTGTGTCTGCGAAAACAAGTGGCTGTGGTAGACCGAGAAGTGCTATACCTATAGCCAAGCAGTACCTAAGTTTGCGTTGGCTGCTCATAGTATTAATTCGGATACAAATGCGGCTAATATATTGCAGGTCAATTGTTAGTTTTTTTGTTTTCAATTAACTAACTGTTGACAATTAGTTTGTAGTTTTGTCTAAATTTTGATTTCAGATAATTCCATTAGTAGAAACTGGAAGCAGGCAAAATGCCTGCACCAGAAATTATCAAAACTGAACCTTATTCAAAAGAATCATCAGTAGTAGCAAATTCGCCTTGTGAAATCGCTTCTACCACGATTACACCTCCTTCGTAACGACCTGCTTGAGGTGCTTCTTCATCATCATCATCGAAAAAGTCAAATCTCAATCTAACTCCTCCAATGGTTTTTGCTTCATCACCATCATCATAATCAATATCGTCCAGATCAACATTACGTTCTGAATTAATGTCACCTACAACTGACATTTCAGCAGTGAAGTCATCATCATCTATATTTGTAAGTGTTTTTCCAGTTGGATCGACAGTAACTTGAACTTTAATATCATCTGCATCACCATTAGAGTAAACAGCGTAAAGTTCTTCAACGTCTTTTTCTACGAATGTTGCGTCAGATTCGTCATCGACTGTAACACCTGTTACATCTAACAGATTGGTACCGTCTGTTGTACCTCTTGCGTCGGATTCTTCTGCTGAACCTCCGCTACCCAACTCGCTTTGGGAAACTCGCAATTCAACGTCTTCAAAAGTCCTTAAATAAAGTACTTCATCTACAGTCAAGTTAACGTTTACTTCTTGCTTAACTGCGCGAGCAGGTGAAGCGAAAATAGCGGTGCTAGCTACTGCTGCACTTGCAGCCAAAAGACCCAAAACTTTCTTATTCATGTCTATTTCT
>CAYMZW010000293.1:0-8709 GCA_964395005.1 uncultured Rivularia sp. | reverse complement strand
ATCCCCCCAACCCCACCTTAAAAATTGAGATCCCCCCAACCCCACCTTAAAAATTAAGATTCCCCCAACCCCACCTTAAAAATTGAGATCCCCCCAACCCCCCTTAAAAAAGGGGGGCTTTTTGTTTATAAAAACAAAGCAAATGCTAGAGACGAATTTTCGCCTCTAGTCTTTAAGCATAGGATGCATAATATTATGGTGAATAGTCACCATTGTATAGAAATCGTTGCAAACAAGCAGAAATAGCTCTGTTACCTTATTATCCGCTTCGGAGCGTAAATAAGCTTGAGTTGTGGCTATAAAAGATGAAAGATATTAGACACATCAACTCAAAAATTTTATTAATTCATATCGGCTCAAAAAAAATTTCAGCCTCCCGACAAGAGATACTATCTGCTCAATTAAAAAACAAGCAATTGCAGAAAATATAGAAAACGTAAATTTTCGTTTGTTTGCTCGCGTGGATTTTTGCATATTCAAATTAGATGCCCTAGCTAGCAAACAGTAGAGCAGGAATCGTATTTGAAATATGAAAACGAATGGAGGATTAAACTTTACAGTGGCAGACAGCGTGCGGGAGGAAAATTTCTCTTTGAGAAGCGATTATGATGCTATCGAACTAGACAATCAGTATAACCGTTGAGATATATGGCTTGACTGACTATTTATACAATCAGAAATAAATGAAAACTAAAATTATCTAACAATGTCGTGTAGCAAAAATTATATCTGCACGAAGCTGCGGGTAGTAAATAGTGATTAATAATACCCTACAAGCTATCTTGTAAATGTACTTGATATAACACGACTCACTGGTTCTATACGTTGCACTTTTGTAGCGATGCAGAAGAATTAAGCGTTGTTGGAATATTGCATAAATTCTCTACGCCCGCTACCTCTATGAGGTGCTTTAGGCTTGCGTGGGTTAGGTCTACTCAATAGTAATTCTTGCTCTCCAGAGATTGAAAACATTTCTTTCGATAAAGAGTTTCCAGTTTCTTGAAAGTTAATAGCTAAGGAGCCGAATACGAAACTTGTAACTAAAAGTGAAATGGCTGTACGCATAGTAGATGTTTATTTTTGAACTATCCACTCACTGATACTTAGTTTAAATTACTGCATCCGGAAATTTTGCTAAATAGTAATTTTTTTTACTCTAATCTTTTTTTGTAAATTAATGGTGATGTGTTCTACTAATAACCAGCTACCTGCATGATTCATATGACGGTAAAAAAAGTGGACTATTTACCATACAAGGATTATAGCGACTAAACTATAACTGGTTTTAAAGTGATAAGTTGATAAATGCATCCTTTGTATACAATTTAAGCGGTAATTTATAATCTGTAATCTTGCTGACCTATACAGTGGAAAATGCTTTTATAGTAGTAAAGATTCGGTAGCAGCACTGTATTAGCGTCACCGTATGAGTACTGAAAAGGTAATGTGTCGGGACAATTACCCTTAGTAAGGTAAGAATGCAAATTGTCTAAATAATACATTTGCTTTATGAAGCAATCGGGATGACTTGGTAATAAATTGAACAGAGGAGCTATTGCCGCTGCTTGTACATCATTTAATAAAGCGTTAACAAATCTATGCCTCTTAGAGGATGTTTAAGGAGTACCGTTTTTAACGCAATTGTCGGATTATCCCCCTTCCCCATTTTTCTTGTAGCGTCACGCACCATCAACTATTTGTGACAAACGCTACCGCGTCACGATATGTCAAGCGCGCACAAGCTTTGCTAACGCGCTTCGTAAATCCTGTTAACTATCAATCACCACGTGCAATGGTATTTCTCTCAAGAGACTATAGTACAATTCGAGTGATTAAATATTTATAAAAATGGGTACATCACAGTCAATCGATCGATGGACAACTCAATTTGCTAAAATTTCATACTTCCATCGGGAAGTTATAAATCTCAATCTGATAGAACTTAAAGGTCAAAACTACTTAGAATGTCATGAAGTTTATTGCCATAGTACAAATCAGCAAGCCAAAATGCTTGATGCAATGTTTATCTATTTTGAAAAAACATTTGAAAATCGAAGCAGTTACAGTATCCTGAGTGTTGGCTGTGGAAGCGGATCTTTTGAAGTACCTTTATTAGAAAAATTGCTTGCCAAAAATCAAAAAATTCATTTTGTGGGCATAGATTCTAATAAAGAACAGACTTTGGCAACTCAACAAAAACTTGATCGCCTTGCTCGTGAAAACGGAAACTTTTCTTTTGAGATTTTTCACGAAGACTTTAATTCCTGCTCTTTCAAGCAATGTTTCGATGCCATCTTATGCATTCATGTACTGTATTATTGTTCTAATCTCGAATCAACACTTTCAAAAATTAGAAATATTCTCGATTCTGACAGTAAATTGGTAGTAATGAATGCACCTTTAGAAGATATGGCAATTCCATATTTTTGTATCTCAAATAATCTTTGGGGAACGGTTCCCTGGTATAGTCAGGAGATTGAAGAAACATTCGATATTTGCCGAATTCCTTATTCTAAACAAGCTATTTCAGCCTCCCTCGATATTTCAACTTGTTTCGATTCGCAGTTGAAACGAGGTAAACAATTGCTCGATTTTATCCTTGGAGTCGATACCGAATACTTTTCGGCTTCCCAAAAGCAAATGTTTCTAGATTATCTACGTGAAATTAGTAAAACCAACCCAGATGCACAAATTACCTGTCCGTATCCCGTCAATATGCTGTGTGTAAGCAAGTGGAACTAATTACCACTCGATAAGCTGATGTGCAGCTAAATTGTATAACACAGAAACGCCAGATTATTATTGTAGTGCGAAGCGCGGATACGCTCCGCGCTTGACATACATCTTGCTCGATAGCCAGTTTTTAGATAGTTGTTTAATAATGGGCATCTCTGAGTGAGGAGTTATGAGTTTTTAATTACCAATTACCAATTAATTAAATATGACAATCCCTATTATTATCGTTATCTTATTAGCTTTCTACCTTGCTTTTAATCTCGGAGCCAATGACGTTGCCAATGCAATGGGTACTTCGGTGGGTTCTAAAGCAATTACTTTAAAACAGGCTTTAATTATTGCCGGAATACTGGAATTTACTGGTGCTGTTTTATTCGGGCATGAGGTATCCCAAACTTTAGCAACAGAAGTCAGTAATCCGGCTTTATTCGCCAATGCACCCGAAGTTTTTGCAACTGGGATGTTTTCGGTTTTATTAGCTAGTGCTTTGTGGCTGCAGATAGCTACTTCACGGGGTTTGCCGGTTTCTTCTTCTCATGCAACTGTTGGTGCGATCGCCGGGTTTAGTATTGTAGCTGCTGGGTTTAATTCGATTGAGTGGTCATCGATTGGGATGATTACTTTGGGATGGGTAATTACACCAGTTATCAGCGGCTGTATTGCTGCTTTATTTTACAGCCAAATTAAGCGCTGGATTTTAGATCAACCCTACTCATTACAACAGTTAAACGAATGGATTCCCTGGTTGAGTGCTTTGTTGTTGGGAGTATTCGGGATAATTGTTTTGCCAAAAGTAACTCAACCACTTGCAAATTATTTAATTGAAGAAGTTGGTTTGCAAATTCCTTCTCACGATGTTCCACTTTTTATCGGCACATTCGCGGCTGTGGGGCTTACGGTTTATAGTTGGCGAGAGGCGGGGAGAGGGAGAGACAAGGGGATGGGGAGACAAGGAGATGAGGAGAAATTCAATTATCAATCCCCAATGCCCAATGCCCCTTCGGGTATCTCCCTATCGGGAGACGCTGCGCTAACGCAGTCGCTCATGGGGGAAACCCCCAAGACCGCGCTGTCTCACCAATTCCCAAATCCCGTCGAGCGTATTTTTGGTAGATTTCAATTGTTGAGTGCTTGTTTTGTGGCGTTTGCTCACGGCTCTAATGATGTGGGAAATGCGATCGCACCTTTGGCTGCGATAACTTATATCAATCGCACTGGGAATGTTCCTATTTACGATTTGGATATTCCGGTTTGGATTCTGGTTATTGGTGGCGCTGGTATTGTTTTCGGTTTGGCGGTTTTGGGTAAAAAGGTGATTGCGACTATCGGCGAAAGTATTATTGCTTTGGAGCCAAGTAGCGGTTTTTGTGCGGAGCTTGCAACTGCTACTACGGTAATTATTGCTTCTCGTTTGGGTTTACCTGTTTCTACTTCTCACGCGCTTGTTGGTGGTGTGGTTGGGATTGGAATTATTAAAGATATTAAATCGGTGCAGTTCAAAACTTTGCAAGGAATTGCTGTTGCTTGGATTGTTACCCTTCCAGTAAGTGCGGTTTTAAGTGCGGTTATTTTTAGTTTGGTTCGTTTGGTGGTGGGATAATCTAATTTTGGATTTTAGATTTTAACAACGGATGCGTTTATTTTGGATTTTAGATTGTGTGTTAGCAAATTAATTTGTAGAGACGCGATATATCGCGTCTCTACATTTAGGAAAATAACGAAAAATTAACGTACAATATATCTACAAATTGCTTTTACCAACGGGACGCTCACCATCTATATTCATCATATGATCGATTTCTAAATCGCTTTCATCGATGGGGCGTTCGCCATCTACACTAATAGTTTCGTTATCTTCAAAATTGCTTTTGGCTATTGGGCGATCGCCATCTATATTAACAATTTCTTTTACTTCAAATTTACTTTTAGTAACGGGACGACGACCATCTATATTTAAAGTATGGTCAATTTCTAGGTTGCTTTCATCAATAGGGCGATTGCCGTCTACATGAATAAATCCATCTTCTTGCTCGCTTTTAGTAATTAAAGCTTGATTTTCCATGTTGAAGGTTTCTTCAATTTCAAGATTGCTTTTTGCAACGGGGCGTTTGCCGTCTATATTCAAAGTATGGTCGATTTCTAAGTCGCTTTCATCAATAGGGCGTTTACCATCCACATGAAGAAATTCACCTTCTTGCTCGTCGCTTTTAACGGTAGTTGCATGATATTCTACGTTATAGGTTTCTTCAATTTCAAGATTGCTTTTTGCAACGGGACGTTTGCCGTCTTCATTAAAAGTGTGATCGATTTCAAATTTTGAGTCTACCGGAAGGTTATTGTTTTGAGAATCTGTTTTTTTATTCACGATAAATCCTAAAGTTTGCAATTATTTTTTAATAGTATGATGTAGAGTTCGTTAATTACTTGTACCTTTAGGATTAAAATTTTTTGGTTCTTCAGTTGCTACTTATTAGATCGAAATAAATATGAAGAGTTGGGGAGACGTAAAATTTTACGTCTCTACAACGTTACTATTACTTAGTAAGACTGATATTCTTTAAATATTTGGATTTCCCCCTTGTTATCAAAAGAGACTACAGCAAAAGGATCTTTTTTATCTCCCATTTCCATTCCGGGAGTACCTGAAGGCATCGCGGGTACTGATAAACCCTTCTGCTTAGGCGATCGCGCAAGGAAACGTTTGATATCCGAAGCGGGTACGTGCCCTTCCATGACATATCCGTCAATAATTGCAGTGTGACAAGATGTTAATTGTTGAGGAACTTTGTATTCTTGTTTAATTGCTTCCATTTCTTCGGTTTTAATATCATTCTTAATTTCAAAACCGTGTTTTTGCATATGTTCTATCCAGCCTTCACAGCAACTACAATAAGGGCTGCGATAAACGGTAACTTGTTTTGCTCCTGATAACAGTGGTGCTGTTTCTTTATCCCATAGGCTAGTGATGGCTTGGGCGTTACTTCCTGTAAACGGAAGCCAATAGAATAAGACTACCATTGTTAAAATAACAACACTTTTGATCGTAGAAAGAAACATAAATAAAACCTTGCGAATAATGTTTATTTTAACAATGTAAAAAAGCTGCTTGTTGCTTGCACGATAAGTATCTTTACGTAATACTTAAGGTGTCAATTTTGAGGATAAAATCCTATGCCTAAAGCAACTAAGCATTATTCTAACCGCATTGCAGTTGTATTTGACTTCGACGATACTTTAGTACCTGATAGTTTTGATAGTCTTCTAGAAAGTTGCGATATTGATTCTCATCAATTTCGTCAAGAAAGAATGCAGCCTTTGATTAAAAATGGTTGGGATGAAATTTTAGCAAGATTTTATGCATTAATTCAAGAATCTAAAAGACAAGATAACAAAATTGATCGAGAATATCTCGCTGCTTTTGGTAAATCTTTAACTCCCTTTGATGGGGCATTGCAAATGTTTGAAACTTTGCGAGAAGCTGCCCGTGTCATCAATCCAAAGATAGAAATTGAATATTATTTAATTAGTAGCGGCATGGTGGAAGTTGCTGAAAATAATCCCGTGGCACCTTACTTTAAAGCAATGTGGGGTTGCGAATTTCATTACAACAAAGATGGCGGTATTGAGTTTATGAAAAAAATCGTCAGCCATACTGAAAAAACTCGGTATCTTTTTCAGATAGCTAAAGGTATTGATAATCTCGAACAAGATGGAAAAATGTTTCTTTTTCGCGATATACCCAGAGAAGAAATGCATATTCCTTTGACTCAGATGATTTACGTAGGTGATGGAACATCTGATGTACCTTGCTTTTCGGTGTTGAATCAAGAAGGAGGAGTAAGTATTGGGGTTTACAGAGATAGTACTCCCGAAGAATGGAGTCAAGAAACTAGTATTTATCGCAGTCAGAGAGTAGAAAATTTAGCGACTGCCGACTATAGCCTCGACTCAGAATTAATGCAGTCTTTGAAGTTAGCGGTGGAGGCAATTTGTAAGAAAATATCTTTGCTTCAATTGAGTGCTGGTGAGTAGTTAAAATTTATTCATATTTTTTGATGTAAATACTCCATCAGATTGCACCACAGTTACTTTAGATTGTTATGATTAGTACAACTGTAGTTCTTGGGTAAATATAGATTGTGCAGCTACAAGCATTTTTGCTCGGTAGTATTTTAATAATACTAGGGATGCTTTGGTGGAATATTTATCTATTAAAGCGTCTTTATTCTACTTCCCAAATAAATCACAGTTATAACTATGTTTTTAATCAAAGCAATCGGAATCTATTCCTAATTAAAACCGATGGCAGTTTGTTAGAAATTAACCAAAATGCGCTTGATTGTTATGGCTTGATAAAGCAAAATATTCAAGGTAAGCCTTTGTGGTCGGTATTTTCAGGAATTTCCTCTTCAAATCAAGAACAGTTGCGTTCATGTATTTTCAAAGCTGCTCGCGGTGAACTGGTAAACATTGATATAGAGTCATTGCAGCAAAAAGATAGCGTTGAAAATTACAAGTTTTTATTTACTCCCATTGCCGATAAAAAAGCAAAATTTACAGTTATCTTAGCGGAAGCTTTTAATATATACCAAGCAGAACAATCAGAATTTCAAATTCAATACGAACTACTACAAACTTTTTTTAAAAATGCTTCAATTGGTTTAGCTATCCTTGACGATCGATGGCGACACATACAAATCAATAAAATTTTAGCAGATATTAATGGTAGATCGGTAGAGGAGCATATTGGTAAATCGGTACGTGAGTTGATACCAAATATAGCTCCTCAATTAGAAGCAATTTTTGAACAAATTAAAACTACTGGTGAACCCGTATATGGAGTTGAAATTAAAGGAGAGACTCCAAGAAAAGCTGGTTTTTTGGGAAAATGGGAAGCAAGTTATTTCTCTTTACCAGTTTCCAATAATCGCAATGGAATAGGTTGTGTAGTTTTAGAAGTTAGCGATCGCGAAAAAGCCCAAGCTGCTCTAAAAAATCGACTAAAGCAACAAGCGGCTGTGGCACAATTAGGACAACTTGCTTTATCGGGGCTGGAATTGCCCGATTTATTTGAACAAACTACAGCTTTGGTTGCTCAAAGTCTAAATGTTGATGATTGCAAAATTCTCGAATTGCTTCCCGAAGATAATGCTTTACTGTTGCGCTCTAGTGTCGGTTTAGAAAAAGAATTGACTGATAAAGCTAAAGTGGGAACGGATGTTAAATCCCAAGCCGGTTATGCTTTATTATCCGGTAAACCCGTTATATCAGACAATCTCAACGAAGAAACAAGGTTTACAGGTTCGCTCTTACTATATGAAAATCGATATATTAGCGGTGTCAGTACGATAATTCCAGGAAAAGAAAATCAACCTTTCGGAGTATTAGAAGCCCATTCTATTCTCGAACATCAATTTAGTTGGGATGATGCCAATTTTCTGCAATCAGTCGCCAATATCTTATCAACTGCAATTACTCGCAAACAAGCAGAATCAGAAAACATTCAGCTTAATACTACTTTGGAAGTGCGAGTAAAAGAGCGTACTCAACAATTAGAAGCAGTAAACCAGGAATTAGAAGCCTTTTGCTATTCAGTTTCCCACGATTTACGCGCACCTTTACGCGCTATCCAAGGTTTTGCCCAAGTTTTGGTGGAAGATTATCAAAGTTCACTCGACGATTTAGGGCAAGAATATTTAAATCGGATTAAGGCAGCAGCAGCCCATTTAGATACTTTAATTTTAGATTTATTAGCATACAGCCGTTTGGGAAGAACTCAAATCCAATTCGCACAAGTTAATCTAGCAACTGTAGTTGAAGAAATACTCAGCGAGCTTGAATCCGAATTACAAGAAACAAGAGGGCAAGTTATCGTAAAAACCACGCTTCCCGTTGTCAGAAGCCAGCAAAATATTCTGAAATCAGTTATTACCAATTTGATAACTAACGGTATCAAGTTTGTTAGTGCCGACG
>CAYMZW010000292.1:0-8730 GCA_964395005.1 uncultured Rivularia sp. | reverse complement strand
CAATTTTTACTAAATTAGAATGTTTTAATAACCTTAACCAATACTTGGTTTCTCTGGCTTCTTTGTAAGCGATATACATTTTTGCTAAGAAGTCTTTTCTACTTTGCCCTCCACTAGCTTCTTCAACATTGGCTCCAATACTTGTCCCAGATTTAAGCAATTGATTAGAAATTACATATTCTTTATGGTGCTGAAGTTGAGTGTAAAGATGGATTATTTCTAAAGCAAAATTAAAACTTTTATTCTGTATAATGCTAGTAGCCAAAAGTTATCCTCCCATAGTTAAAGCCTAATTTATTGTTTTTTATTTCTCGCTTTTAGGAATTAGAAGTTTTTAGCTAGGAATTAAGATATCAAGGACTTACACAATAGTTATAAATTAATCTATGGCTATTAATTAATTTCTTATGCATAAATCCCGATCAAACTAATAACTCCTAACTCCTAACTCCTAACTCCTAACTCCTAATTCCTAACTCCTAACTTTGTTGCTAGTTGACTTTAAATTTACTTACACTCGCCAACAATTCCTGCCCCATTTCAGATAAGTGCTGGAATACTGAGGCAATGCTGTTAGCTTCGGTGGAAGTCTTTTGAGAAATTTGGGCTACATCTTTCATGGATGCTGTGGCTGATACTGATTGCAACATTTGGGTTTGAGTTGCATCGGTAATTCTCTGGAGTAGTTCGCTGATTTCGGCGGTTGCGTCAACAATGTCGTTGAGGTTTTGTCTGGTTTCGTTTACTAAGTTAGTACCTTCTACTACTTGTTGAATACCTGTTTCCATTGCCACTGCAACTTCGCCAGTTTCTTCTTGGATTTCTTGGACTAGTTTTTCAATTTCGATGGTTGCTGCTGCTGACTGACGAGACAGGGAACGTACTTCATCGGCTACTACTGCAAAGCCTTTACCGTATTCGCCAGCGCGGGTAGCTTCAATGGCTGCATTTAATGCCAGTACGTTGGTTTGGGTGGCAAAGTTACTAATTAGGTTTACAACTTTAGAAATCTTCTGCGAAGATTCACTCAGACGCTTAATCTTTTTACTAGTTTGAGAAACAGTTTCGCGGATGCCTTGAATGGCTTCTACAGTCATGTTCATGGCTGCATCACCGGAATCTACGGTTTGGTTGGCTTTTTGAACTGCCATTTGTACTGATTCGGCGTTTGATACTACTTCTTGAGTAGAATCAACCATTTGTTGAATTTCGGTTAAAGCGCCGCTGATTTCTCTTGACTGTTGTTGTGCCAAACCTGTCAATCCATTCAGCGAACTGTTGCTGTTAACGGAAGTCTCGGCAACCTGTTGGGCAGCAGCTTGTACTTGCAGGACGATTTGACGCAATGCTTGCAAAGTATTGTTGTAGGCATCGGCAATAGTACCTAGTTCGTCTTCGGTAATTGGCGCACGTACTGTTAAATCACCATTTAAAGCTGGTCTAACTGCCGAGAGCAGTTTCATCGCTCCTTGTTGCAAATATTCTCTGGCTTGCTTTTCTCTTGCTGCTGCTTCTGCTACTTGTGAAGACTGTGTTTGTAATTGTTGGAGGAATTCAACTTGTTGTAAAGCTACACTTAACTGGTTGGCGATTTGTGTCAACAGGTTCACTTCTGCGTCTTCCCATTCGCGGGGGCCGTCGTTTTGATAAGCTGCGAGCATTCCCCAAAGTTTTTGTCCTTGGTAAATGGGGACAATGGCATAAGCCTTACATTGATATTGCTCTAACACCTGAAGATAACAATCGTTGAATCCTTTGGCGTATATATCAGAAACAACATAAGATTGATTCTCAGAACCTTTACTAGTTAAAGAAGTTTGTAAGTAGGGGTCTATAGTATTTGTACCTATTTCACTCTCTTTAAATAAAGTCCGCATCCGAGTACAGCTATTTATGCTTTCCTGTAATTGTCGAATTTGATGCTGTCTATCTACTAAAGGAAGCCAGCCAGGACTTAGAGATTCCGCGACAAATTCCCCACTGTAATCTGGATTGAGGCGATATACCGCTACGCGATCTGTATGTAATAACGCCCGCATCTCTTGAGTAGTAGTTAAAAAGATACTATCTATGTCCAGAGACTGTCTGATTTTATCAATGACTTTGGATAAAGCGCGATCGCGATTTACTGCTAGTTGTATTTTCTTAGATTGCTGCTGATATCTATCTAATGTTTGTGACTGTTGCATTGCCACTGCGAGCAGTACGGCAATCTGCTCCATTGCGCTGACTTCAAATTCTTCCCAGTGACGGGTTGCTCCATGTTGATAGCTCGCGAGCAATCCCCAAAGTCTATCGCCATGAAAAATGGGAACGGTAAGGTAAGCTTTAGCTTCAAATTGGTCTAAAAGCTCTTTGTAGCAAGGAGGAAAATTTTGCTTTTCTACATCATCAACCACGAAACTGCGTTTATTTTTATAACGACCTCCTTTAGTATCTTTAAGGTGAGTATCTTGATCTTTTATTGAGTCGAGGTTACGAAGGGAGTCGCAATGACCGTTTTCTTGCAATAATTCTGGGTCAATTTCTGTTTCTGCAAAAGGTTTCCAATTTCTACCTACAGATTCGGCAATAAAATCACCGCTCCAATCTTCATTAAAGCGATAAACAACGGTACGATCGGTTCCCAACAAGCGACGAACTTCATAAACCGTCGTTTGCAGAATTCCATTAAATTGTGAGGAGTTTGTTACTTTTTCTGCAAGCCCTTGTCCGATTTTACGAGTCAGGCTAATAAGACTTTGCTGGCGTTCTGCTGTTTGCGCTAATTGTCGCGATTTATCTTCACTTTCTCGTGCAAATTCTGCTTGAGATACAGCTACACCCAAGTTGATGGCAATTTGGCGCAAAAGCTTTACTTGGTCTTCTTGCCATTCATAAGCACCACTGTTTTGATAAGCACCCAGCAAACCCCAAAGTTTTTGACCTGCGAATAACGGTACAATCACATAGGCTTTAACTTGGAACTGTTCTAAAATCTCGATATGACAGGCTGCATGATTCATCTCATAAATATCATTCGCGACCAAAGTTTCGTGCTGTCGATAACGTCCCCCTTTGGTTTCCTGCAAATGAGTATCTTCCCAAACAGTTTTGATACCGGGGCCGACTAATGGTACCCAACCGCTTGCAACTGATTCAGCAACGAATTCGCCACTCCAATCAGCATCGAAGCGATAAACTGCTAAACGGTCGCATTTGATTAGTTCTCTGACTTCTTGGGTAGTAGTACGGAATAGCTTATCCAAACTAGAGGCAAGTTGAATTTTATCAATAACTTTGGTAATCGATTTAAACTCTTGAGCCTGCTGTTTAAGCTTTCGTTGTAATTCAAAGCTTTCTAATTTATGAGAAATTTCAGTAGAAACTTGAGATAACAAGCTAATTTCCCGTTCTTCCCATTTACGAGCAGTTGCACAACTTTGTAGTCCTAGCAATCCCCAGATTTTATTTGCAACAAAAATTGGAATAGTTAAGCTAGCTGTAACTTGGAATTTCTCTAAAATTTGGGCTTTGTAAGCTGTTAGTTCAACTTCGTTAATATCGTTAATGCTGACAGCTTCTAGATATTCTTCTCTAGCATCTAAACCAAAAATCATTGCTGGGATAGTTTCACCGATTGCAGGAGTCCAACCTTTGGCAATCGATTCTCCTAATACGATACCGGATGATGAAGAATCAAAGCGATAAAGCATCACTCTATCGCTTTCTATTTTTTCCCTCACTACTGCGGTTGTAGCTTGGACTAACTCGTCCAAATTTTTTACTATGCGAATTTGATTTACAATTGACGATAGCTGTACTCGCCAATTCTTAAACTGCTGCTCGTTACTTTTTGCATCCAAGTTTTTGTTACTTAAATCGTTCAAATTATCGGATTGCTCAACTTTGACGATATGATGTCCGTTTTCTGTATTTTCTTGATATGCGCTAGTCATTTAAGGTACCTTAAAGTATTTTAAATTGCGTTATTTTTACAACAAATATAGGAATCCTATTTAACTTTTTCTGTTCTCCGTTCCCTCTTCCCTATTCCCTGTATTTTAAAATTTAATTATGAATCGACCATAAAGGAGATTGAAGAATTGCCGAAGCATCTAAGTTAACAATCATTTCTTCGGAAGAATTAATAAAATATCCTTGTAAAAAAGGAACAACTTCTTGAGAAACTAATTCTGGTGCTGGTGGCTTCATTTGTTTTAAATTAAACTCTTCAATATCCATGATTTGTCGCACTAACAAACCCAGAGATTTACCTTCTTTCTCCAAAATAATCGCCATCATTTTTGAAACAAAATTACTACCATACGAGTAAGGTAAGTAGCCTAACATTTCTTCTAGATCGATTAACCAAAGCATTTCACCCCGCCAATTATAAATACCAAATACACAGGTTGGCATTTGCGGAACACAGCAAACTTCATTCAAAGATACAGGTAAAATTTCTGTCACGTTTTCCAATGAAATAATTGCTGTATCTTTTACACCTAAATTAAAGCTTAAAAACTTTTCTTCCGTCGTATCCAAAGTGATTGTTCCTTGTACGTAGTTATTCCGTTTCTTTTTGTACGATAAATAAGATTTTATTGCTCTTATTTGTTTAACTTTTGCAATACACCTTCTAATTCCTCTTTTTTAACTGGCTTAGAAAGAAAAGCATCAGCACCTAACATATCACCCCACATTTTATCTACATCAGTGTTTTTTGTGGAGCAGAAAACGACTGGAATAGTACTAGTATTAGGATTATCTTTGAGTTCTCGACAAATTTCAAAACCGCTTTTTCCCGGTAAAATTACATCAAGGAATATAACATCAGGTTTATTCTGAGTGATTTTCTCCTGAGCCTCTTCGCTACTTTTTGCTCCCATGACGCTATAACCAGCTTGTTCTAAATAGCGGCTAATCATTTGCATATCAGTTAAACCGTCTTCAACAACCAAAATAGTACTCATAGAATTACCTATCAAATTTATTTAATAATCAATTACTGCGCTTTTCTTTAGCTCGATGTTCTTCTAATTTTGATACATATGAAGTGAATTTTGCTTCAGTAAAAACACTTGTACGATACGAGATCAAAATTTTGAATTACTTTGATAAAGCGAATATGTTTTCAACAGATATCTAACTTAAATCTGGTTTGTAGATAAAGATACCTGTAATGCCTATCGTCCGAGGGATAAATTAAGAATTGAATGACAAAGTTTGCGAACTTGAGCCACTTTTTACAGGAGATGGAGTTTGGATATATTTGCGTATTACTCCTATTACTTTATCAGCAACCACAGGTTTAGTAATAAAATCCGTAGAACCTACAACCTTGGCACGAACTCGATCGAATAAACCGTCGCTACCCGTTAATATGATCACTGGTGTATTAGCAAAAACGGAAATCCGGCGCAATTGAGCGCAAATTTCATACCCACTAGCAACTGGCATTACCAAATCTAAGAAAATTAAATCTGGTTTATTCTCAATCAAAATCGGTAAAGCCTGTACGGGATCTTGAATTTTAATGAACCTGAATCCTTGAGGAACAAGAATTTGTTCGAGCATCTGACAGACTTGCGGACTATCATCAACACAAGCGATCAAAGGGCCTGACGGTGCTTCTGGCTCCGGCTCTATACTCGATATATTTTGACCATCCCCGATCTTAAAAGGCAAATCGGGAACTTTAATCAGTTCGATAATCCCTTTAAGCACGTAAGGCAATAACGAACGAGCTATAGGTAACGGACTTTGCTTCATTTTGACGGCTAAATCTCGCAAAGTGTATTTACCGTTCATCAAATTGACGAAGTTTTTGTAAACGGCCGGACTTACCATTTGCTGTAACTGTTCCGGTCTGCGGAGAATTGGTGCTAAGTCAGGAGAAAAATTAGCCAAACCTGCTTCAGACCAATGTTTCCACGTGTCTTGCATGAACTTCAAAGACATATCTGCACTTGTAAAACTCATCGGTGCTTCTAATATCACATCGTTAGTGCGATCGCACTGGATTTGATTAAAATGTGCCTGTTGAGCTAAGTCAAACAGCAGTTCTGCGATAGTCTTTTCAACAACGCCGTTTATATGCTCGCGCTTAATTTTCTGATTTTCATGCAAAACTTCAAGCAGTTTATAATCCCAATAATCATTTTTATTTGATAAATCTTTGGAATTGAACTGCATTTTGTCAATATCAATATCCGGGCAATGTTGAGTCATGTGTCTACGCCAACGTCGGAAGGGATGAGTTCCCCCAGTAGCCCAAACTATACGTCCCAATCTGTAGTAGAACACCCACTTATGCCCTTTGGAACTTTTGATATTTAATTTGCCACTATATTGTATTTGAGTACAAGTTCTAAATTCATCGAGTAATTCACTCGACACCATCATTTCCGGATGGCTCATACTTTGTTCCCTTTATTAATAAGTCTTCCCTAAAATGTCCAGACTCGCAGTTACAACGGTCAGGAGATGCGTAGCTTTGTTTGCCCTTCCACTTTGGCAAAGCGGCTTTAAATGATTACCCTAATTTCAAGTAATGTACAAAAACGCTTGTTGTTAAAGACCCAAAATATCTGCAAGATATATCTATAGAAAAAGAATATATTTGTTGAGATTTCAAGAATCATTCACATTTTGAGTTATAGCCTAATACGAGTATGCACCCGCATGAGTTATATATCATCTTAAATTGAATATGACCATAACTAAATCAGTGTATATTCTGAAGTTGTTTTTTTACAACTCTGTTGATTGATTGTACTGACTTCAGCTAATACTGCTGACTATGTTATTCATTAAATATTCTCAATTGTATTGATATTTTTTAGATAAAAAATGGGTATAATTAACTAATACAAAATCATTTGTTTATCATAATTAATAAAATACAATATGCTGTTCATGAAAAGTAAAAACATGGTTTAGCCTGTTCCTTGTTAAAAAAGGAAGCAGGCTTTTGGGGACATTTTTTTACGCCCTATTCTATGAGAGGCATTTACAGTGAATGAAGAAATAGCACTAATAAAGTAGAGAAGCTCTAAATATACTTATTGACTCAATAAACAATCTTGTACAAAATCAAAGCCATTCAAATATTGAATCGCTTTATTTGAGAGGTTAACCTGCATTAAGAAGTAAACTAAGTTGATTTTTCTAACTTTACAGGACTTACGCAAAGCCCACTTTTTAAGGGGGAGGGTTGAAAATATTTCAATGTGTAGAACAAAGACCGCTACCTAAGCCCTAGTTTATTATAAATTAAAATTCAAGCGTAATATCAATCGTTGTCTTAACTTTCAACCTTTGTTTTAAGAAACCCCACTAAATTTTGTAAAAATGACTGGCTAACATTGATTTCACTGGAATTATTAGGAACTGTATCTAAAATCTTTTTCTCATCTGGTACTGTAACATTTTCTTCAATTTGGGTTGTGTTCCGTTCCCTACTTTTGAAAGCATAAGCCGGTTCTTGACTCTTTACAGTTGGAAAGTCTGCTGCAAATGCCTGAGATGATAATTCACCAAATCCATTGTTAGAATTTAAATCAGCGAATTCGGTTTGGTTGTCAAGAATAGGTGTTTTGGGAGTATCTACGATAAAAGCTTCTTCAGCTAGATCGCTTACAATTAATCGAAAAGCAATCTGCTGTACCTTTTCTAAAGGAAGTAATAACCGAGAGGCTATTTCATTCAAAGAAGTTTGATTGTCAGCATATCCCCAAACTTTTGATTCTTGAGCATCTAATTGTAGACGAGATAAAATAGACCTCTTCTTTAAAAGACCATTAGTCGGATCTGGTAGCTTTGCTGTTAATGCAGACCAGTTTCGCAGGCTCCGTAAACCTTTGATTGTAGCTTCAGTAGTTAACATACTTAAGCCGGTCATTTCTGCGGCTGGTATAGCAGCCTGAAAATTGAAATCAAACTTACCGTTTTCTAGTTCAAAAAGAGGGGAAACCTGCCCCATGATTTGGGCACGAAATAGTAGTGTCAGTTGCTCTGCTGTGAGTAAGCCTTGAGACTTGAGACAAAAGCCCATTGCCATTTTTCGACCGCTTGCTTGAAACTTTTCTGTTGCAGAACTTTCGCTTACCCAGCCTCTACGGGCAATCATTGAAATTAAACCGCGCTCGTCTAAGTTACTTGCTGCGGCTACAATACGACCCTGACGCAGCCATATAAAATGATTTTGGGCTTGTTCATCCTGCTCCATTTTTAAAGCACGAATACTAAGCAAGCCGGTTTTATAACCTTGTTCTAAAAATTCAAAAATCTCTGGCAAAGAAAATTTAGATAAGTAACCAGTAAATGCCATGTCTTCCTTCGTAAAATATTTTTTTAGGTAACATTAATGCGTCTCTCTATTTTGCTCGTCAAAGTTAAAAATAATTATATATCACTTTTAGAGTCAAAATATTTAAAATATATGGTACATATTAAATCTACCTTTTATTTTATTCTATATTTTTATCCCTATATTTATTCTTATACAAATATTTAGATTAGAGATAAAAATGATGAGGAATAAATTAAACCCGATCTAAAATGTGAATTTGTATAAATCATGCTTAAATAATATCTTTAAGCACAATAATACTATTTTAAAAAAAAATATTCATCATTCCGATCTTAGGTAGATACTTAATTATACGACCATTGCTTTTGAAGCATTATGCTGTACATAATGCTGTACTAAAGAAATTACAGCAGTGGCAACAGAAGACATTTCAT
>CAYMZW010000291.1:0-8736 GCA_964395005.1 uncultured Rivularia sp. | reverse complement strand
CATCCCGCATCAAATAAACCCCCGGCTCTGGGGGAATCTCTTTTAAACGATTTTCTAGACGTTCTGGATTTTTGAGCAGCGGTAAAGCTTCAGCAGATTTTGTCACGATTAAAGCCTAAAAATGTTGGAAATCGACCTACCTGTACTATTTTAGGTAAAATCATCCTTCTTGTACGCGGATTTTATTTTTAATCGGACTTTTACCTAGCACGGTTTTACAAATGCTTGTCAATTAATTATAAAATCTTAACAGCCGCTATTTACATTTTCATCGAAATGCGATCGGTTCCTATTTTGACCTATTTTTCGTAAGCTGGCAATCCGATTTAAAAGCTAACAGTTACTCCCGTTTCTTTTGAATACAATTACATTACTTTTGAAAAATATTGATCTACTAAAAAGTTAAGTATATTGCTTGAAATTGCGGAAAAAATGATGCACAAATTCTGTAATGCTTGGTAATCGTTTAACCAAGTAGTACTGTAATTGCCGATACTAATTAGTTAAATTTGTATCAATCTAAAATTAAGTTTCAATCAACCAACTGTAAAAACTGGGATATCTTATCTACAGCAGCTTCTAATACTGATGGTTCGCGAACTAAAGCGAAACGCACGTAACCCTCTCCCGATTTACCAAAGCCAGCACCAGGGGAAGCCGCCACGCCCGTATTTTCGACTAAATCTTTACAAAATTGAATAGAATCTTTACCAATCGCTTCCGGTAGCTTTGCCCAAACATACATTGTGGCTTTTGGCATGGGAACTTCCCAGCCGATGCGGTGTAAAGCATTGACAAAAGCATCACGGCGTTTTTGGAAGCTATCTACATTAATCTTTATTCCCGATTGCGGCCCACTTAAAGCAGCGATCGCACCATTTAAGATTCCTCGATACTGATTAAAGTCAACTGCTGCTTTTATGCGACGTAAAGCTCCAATCAGTTCCCGATTACCAATAGCAAAGCCAACGCGAAAACCGCCCATGTTATAAGATTTGGACAAAGTAAAAAATTCAATCGAGATACTTTTTGTCTTGTCGGCTTGCAAAACTGAAGGAGCAATATGCTGTGGAGTTTTTTGCGCTTCCCCATCAGCAAACACTAAATCCACATAGGGAAAATCGTGAACCAGAACAATATCGTGTTGCTGACAAAAAGAAACAGCTTTCTCAAAGAAAGATAGCGGCGCGATCGCAGCAGTGGGATTGTGTGGATAGCTCAACACCATCATTCGCGACTGCGCTAAAATTGCGGCAGGAATTTGTTCAAATACGGGTAAAAAATTGTTTTCTTCCCGTAAAGGCATAGGATAAATTTGACCATTCGCTAAGTAAACTCCCCCTGCGTGAGAAGGATAGCCAGGATCGAGTAATAAAGCAAAATCCCCTGGATTTAAAATAGCCAAAGGTAAATGTGCCGTTCCTTCTTGAGATCCAATCAGGGGTAACACTTCAGTTTCTGGATCTACCGAAATACCAAATCTTTTTTCGTACCATTCAGATGCTGCATAGCGAAACTCCTGAGTTCCATTAAACAACAGATATCCGTGAGTACTCTTATCATGTAAAGACTCAGCTATAGCTTCAATCACATGGCTTTCTGCTGGTAAATCGGAAGATCCCAAAGACAAATCAATTATCTCACGACCATTAGCCAAAGCCTTAGCCTTCGCAATATCCATATCTGCAAACACATTGGATTGCAGGGGTTCTAAACGTTTGGCAAATTGCATTTTAATAATAGTGTTAGTTGTTAGTTGTTAGTTGTTATAGCAATCCGAATTTGAACGTGAGAAAACACGTAGATGTAGGATTGAAATAATAAGTAAATTTTTATTCATACCTGGCGACTATAAGTCGCGGCTATACAGGCGAAACCCGCCTGCGCGGCTTGTTTGATTAAGTCCACGCAGGTGGACTTCGTTTGTGTAGTAGCGGTTTTAACCGCCAGTTGATTTATCAATTTCTCACAAATCATTTAGGATTGCTATAGTTGTTAGTAGTTAATGTTCTAAATTATCATAAGGCTGCGGCCCGCGTGCAGCCTCAAACAAGGAAAAGTAGGTTATATAAATAAAGCCCACCCTGAAGGTGGACTTGCATTAGATGCAAATAGCTACTATCAACTATCAACTATCCACTATCTACTATCAACTATCCACTTAAATGAGTATCTAACAAGTTCATTAACTTTTCTTTATTAACAACTCCCTCACTTGAAGCCAATACTTTATCTCCTTGCATGAGTCGTAAAGCAGGAACGCCTTCAACTTGATATTGCTTAACTGAAACTGGATTAGGATCGACTTCCATTTTCACAACCTTAAGCTTGTCGCTGTACTTCTCGGCAGCAGCGCTAATTGCTGGGGACATCAGCTTACAAGGTCCGCACCAAGTAGCCCAAAAGTAAACTAATACTGGCTTTTCGGCTTGCAGTACTTCCTTATCAAAATCAGCATCATTGATAATGTTTACACCCTCGCTCATCATAATCTCCATCTAATAGCATCTTTTATAGTTACACAGATTTAATTTATCCTAATTTGTTGTTGTGAAACTAGTAGCTGTGGGAAGAAGATGGTGAGAGTAGTCGCGTGCGGAGGAACACGCACCGTTGAGCGAACTACCGAACCCGAAGGGGGAGATGGGGAGATGGTAAGCCACTGCGTTGGGCGGGTTCCCAAGGCAGCGCGTTGCGCGGGTTCCCCGCGTTGTAGCGACTGCCGCCGACTTGTAGCAAGTGGCGCAACCCGTTCACGCGAGAGCGTGCGGCTCAGGGGGGGATGGGGAGATGGGGAGACAAGGAGACAAGGAGAAAAATAACTACTAATTTTTAACTCTTAACTGTTCACTGTTAACTGTTAACTGTTAACTGTTAACTGTTCACTGTTCACTGTTAACTGTTCACTGTTCACTGTTAACTGTTAACTGTTCACTGTTCACTGAAAAATCCCACAACCGCAACAGCTGTGGGATAGTTATAAAAATTTGAATTACAATCTAAAAAATTACATATTGTCTAATTCTTTGCGTAGTGATTCCAGTTCAGAATCTACTGGTTCGCTGTTTTTCTTCTCACTTGCTTGACTGCTGTCAGTTTGTTGTGGTAGTTGGGGCTGGCTTGCTGTTCCGCTTCCAGGTAGACTCATTTGTGCTTTTAAAGCATTTAATTCATCATCTACAGCCGAGCTACCTTCTAACTTTGCAAATTGACTTTCTAAGTCAGCACCAGTTATTTCTCCTGCCGATTGAGCCCGTGCTTCTTGCATCAAGACTTTTTCTTCCATGCGCTCGAATGCAGCAGTTGCACCACTGGTATTCATGCCGCCTACTAATCCTTCGAGTTGCTCTTGAGCTTTGGCTGCTCTTACCCGCGCTTTGAGCATATCTTTCTTGGTTTTTGCCTCAGAAATTTTGCTCTCTAACTGCATTAAGCTGCGCTTAAGGTTATCAACTTGAGCGGTTTGCTGATCTAAACTTCCCTTTAGACTGGTTGCAGTATCAGTAAAGGATTTCTTGCGCTCTAAGGCTTGACGAGCTAGGTTCTCATCGCCTTTTTGCAGCGCTAGCATTGCATTACGCTGCCATTTATTAAGTTCATTATTAGCGTCGTTATATTGCTTCTCTGTACGCTTTTGAGCAGCAATCGCTTGAGCAACCCCTTGACGCAAACGAACTAAGTCTTCCTGCATCTCGATGATGGCTTGATCGAGAATTTTTTCTGGATCTTCGGCTTTGCTTACCAAGTCGTTAAGGTTAGCGCCTACTACTCGTTTTACACGATCAAATAATCCCATAATTTTTTTTCCTCTTGAGATTTACGCTCTTGCAATAAAAAGTTACGTTTCTGACTACTTATATAGTTCCCTATTTCAATGTAATCCGACTCTTCTGTATTAGCCCTCCCCATAACCCCAAATTCTTAAAAGAAATATTACGGGAACGAGTTATAAAATTTCATTTAATTACTGGGGAGGCAGTTGATTTTTTTGCGTACTACCCGGAAGTTTTGCTTTCATTGCCGAAAGTTCGGCATCTACATCATCACTTTCGCTTAAGCTCGCAAATTTATTTTCTAATTCATCTGTATCAGATACTGCAATTGCTTCTTGTTTCGCTTCTAATTCTAAAAGTTTGTCTTCCATTTTCTCAAAAGCCTTGAGCGAACTGGTATCGCCAGTTTCACCAAGCATTTCTTGAAGTCGCAAAGAAGCTTCAGCAGAACGAGCGCGAGCAATATACATATCTTTTTTTGTTTTAGCTTCAGAGATTTTTAACTCCAAAGCCTGCATATCTTTTTTAAGTTTAGCGACTAAAGTTTTTTGTTGCCCAATTTGTTCGGCAAGCGCACTCGAAGTTTGTTGGTAAGCTTTGCGTTTGGTAAGAGCTTCTCGCGCTAAAGCATCATTACCTTGTTCCAAAGCCATTTGAGCGCGACGATACCATTCTTCTTGTGTCGAATAGGCTTGAGCCGCTTGTCGTTCGGTACGTTTTTGAGTGGCGATCGCCTGGGCTACTCCTTGCCGCATCCGCACCAAATTTTCCTGCATCTCATAAACGGCTTGTTCCAGAATTTTTTCGGGATCTTCCCGTTGTGCCGTCCAACTATTAACATTTGAACGAAATAAGCGCCCGATACGCTCCATCAGCCCCATAAGTTAAGCCTCCATTTTTTCAGTTAACAGTTATCAGTTAACAGTTATCAGTGAACAGTTATCAGTGAACAGTTATCAGTTAACAGTTATCAGTGAACAGTTAGCAGTTTTTACCGTTAGTAGGTCTTGTTTATCATTAGTTGGGTGCAGTTTATCAGTTATTTTAAAAGCGACGAAGATGAAAAGTCCGGTTGTTTATCAATTAATTAATATAACCGACAACAAATGTCCGCTCTGGTTTTAATCCACATATCGATATGCAGGATAATTACATTGTTAACTGTTCACTGCTAACTGCTAACTGCTAACTGCTAACTGTCAGGTTCTTCTACCCTTGCGTTAATTCCCTTTTCTTTAAGAAGTTCTAAATGATTTTTTAATCTCTCTTTGGATTTAAAGGCACCTAAATAAACATATTTGCCTTCTGGTGATAAATATGCATCTGGAATTACTTTTTTAACCTCGGCTAAAGTATTGCCTGTGTTATCTACGATGACATTATAAAATCCACCATTTGATGGTTCTATTTCATCAAGATTTTGAGGTGTTGTTGCTGTTTCGGTTTGGTTTCCAGACGATTGTGGAGCAGGAGTATTTGCAACAGGGGGCGATATCTGTTCCACTGGGGCTGGACTTGCAACCGGGCTAGGTGTCGCTACGGTGGTTGGTTTGGTTTTGGGGGTTGCCCCAGCGACATCATCAATACTATTTATATTTGGAAGCTGATCGTTTGCTAGATTGGGATTTCTAGATACGGGGGGCGCTAATTTATCATCTGGATTTACGTCACTAACTGTTTGCGTATTTTCACTGCTGCTAATTTCTTGATTGCGCTTGAAAAACCGGGCTAAACTTAATGAAGGTAGGTTATCTAAGTTAAAAATAATATAGCCAAAGGTGATACTTGATACTAAAAGTAATAGCATCGAACCAATGCTTAAAGGCGATAGCAAACTATCATTATTATTTTTTGGCTTTTTGGTTTGGGGCTGTTTTTCTTCTTGTAAGCTTCGTAGCAAAGCTTCGGAAGATTCTAAATAATCGTCAGGTTGCGATTTAGTGTCATCAGGAGGCGGGGATATATTTTCGGGAGGTGTATTCCGATTAATATCCGCTTTAACAATGTTGAAGCCGTTTGGTACGGATTCAGTTTGATTTTGAGCATTCGTTGTTGCATTCGGGAATGGTACTTGCCCCACTGCTTGATGATTTTCAGAACTTGCTTCTTTATTAGAAGTTACTTCTGGGAAAGTTTCCAAAGCCCGAGCAGGTGGAGGTGGAGGTGGAGGTGGAGTTTTAATCTCGTTCTCTGAAATGCTCGCTTGCTGCTGTCTTATATAAGCCGCAGCTTCTTCGCCTGTTAAACTTTGCTGCGACTTAACGGCAGTTATAGCGTTTGGAGTTGGCAATTTAGCAGTAATCAAACTACCAAGACTGTTTTGGATTGGGGTTCTACGTGCAATTCGCGTTCGACGATATCGCGCCAATTCTTCATCAAGCTGTACTTCTAAACTTGCCAGAGCCGCACTAATTGGTGGTTTTAGATTTGATGTTTTAGATGTTTTATTACCAGAATAATATAGGGGGTTTTCACTCATAGCCCATGTGCCTCCGTACCTACTGCCAGATTATCCAATATTTGACAATTATTTCGCATATCTGTGCCCTACAGGTTTCCCCGATTGAGCCGTTAGCCCCAATCCAGACAAATATCTCCCCACTTAGGGAGAAGCTTTTATCAAACCTGTCCCAATATGAAAGGAGTCATCTGAGGTAAAACAAATACCCTTGTGCCAATCCTAGCGAAAATTATCATAGTTATATGATTTCACTAAAATGTAATTCCTGCCAAAAGGCTTGTTTAAAATGTCCTTTCAATCAATTCCAGAGATTTTAGAAAGACTGCAAATTGAAGCTTTATACCAGCAACAACCCTTACAACGGTTACTTGATTGTTGGCCAGAAGTTGTAGGAAAAGTAATTGCTACTCATACTCAGCCAATATCTATTGAGCGCGACGTTTTATGGGTTGCCACTTCGGGGGCTGCTTGGGCGCAAAACTTGACTTTTGAGCGTCAAAGATTGCTAAAAAAACTAAACAAAATATTACCAACCCCCTTAGTAGATATACGCTTTTCTACCGCTCGTTGGCAGCCTACCAAAAAAAAATCTTCTACGCAACCAAAAATTTCTTCTCTAGAGCATCCAAGCTATTTAGGAAACAATCTCGATCGAAACTTGAATCTTCAGTATCGACCAAAAAATCCTCATACTGCTTTTGCTAATTGGACTCAAACAATTAAAACGCGATATTCCGAATTACCTCTTTGTCCCAACTGTGAATCTCCCGCTCCCAAGGGAGAATTAGAACGCTGGGGTGTTTGTTCGATTTGTGCTGCTAGGTCTTTTTGAATGGGGAGCAGAGAACCGTTAAAACAGAATTGATAATTGTTCGTTGATAATTACCCCTATTATCTTGACATCTGGGATAAACTAATTAGCCTAACGAAGTACTCCTTAAAGCATAGAGCTTGTTATGCTCCTATATCTAAAACAGGTTAATTAATCGCGATCCCTGATTGTTTTAGCTACTAAAGTGAATAATGCTTTTTAATAAGTTTGTTGCTTTTTCGTTACAAAAAAGTTGATAAATATAACACAAACATAAAGAGATTATAAAGGTATTTTCCTACTGGGATCGTGGAAACATGGACTGAATAATGGCTTTATGGGTTTATTAAGTATTTATGTGTAGAAGCAGAATAGGAGATGTAAATCAGTCGAGCATACGGCATTAAAAAATGAAAAGCATCCAAACCTCTTTTACCTCAGCTTGCCGAAATTGTCGCCACTTCGCACCAATTGGGCGACGCGGGGGTAATTGTCACCAACTGGGAGCGCCAGTACGTGGAAATTGGAAAGCCTGTTCTTTGGCGGCTTCTCCCTTTGCGCCCTCATGGGAAACCTTGGAAGATGCTTTGAGTTTGCCCGATGCTACCCCAGTATTAGCTCATAGTTCTAACAATTTAGACCTTAAGAATGTAGAAATATCAGTCGAGCAAGTATCTACACCTGTTAAAGCAGAAGCTTTATTAAGCTAATTAGTTTTATGAGGAGCAATTTTTTCCAGCGTTATTGGAAAAATTGAACGGTTAATCAAGACAAAATATGCATAGCAACTTTTAATTTAGAAAGAATTTAATCTTTCTATATGAATGATGAATCCGTATAGGTTATATAAATTGAATAAGCGAAGTAGATTTCGCTTCTGATAGAATTTATGTTTAAAAATTGTATTGTAAGTTTTCATCATCCTTGCACCTAAAAAAATGCACCTGAAGCACAGGTGCAAATTTTTTGTTTGTTTATAATCCAAAATTCAATTAGGGCAGCCAAGGATATTGACGAAAATCCGGCTTGCGCTTTTCCAAAAATGCCTGCTTGCCTTCGCTTCCTTCTTCTGTCATGTAATAAAGTAAAGTGGCATTGCCAGCAAGTTCCTGTAAACCCGCTTGCCCGTCACAGTCAGCATTAAATGCAGCTTTTAAACAGCGAATTGCGATCGGACTTTTTTCTAAAATTTCTTGCGCCCATTGAATACCTTCGGCTTCTAATTCATCCACAGGTACAACAGTATTAACTAAACCCATATCTAAAGCTTGTTGGGCGCTGTATTGACGGCACAAAAACCAGATTTCGCGAGCTTTTTTTTGTCCGACGCAGCGGGCTAAATAACTTGCACCAAAACCACCGTCAAAGCTCCCAACTTTTGGCCCGGTTTGTCCGAATACAGCATTATCGGCGGCAATTGTCAAGTCACAAATTAAATGTAAAACGTGTCCGCCACCGATCGCGTAACCTGCAACCAAAGCAATTACAACTTTGGGCATAGAACGAATCAAGCGCTGTAAATCTAATACATTTAAACGGGGAATACCATCATCATCCACATAACCCGCTTTCCCCCGCACGCTTTGATCGCCGCCCGAACAGAACGCATATTTCCCGTCAGTATGAGGCCCCGCACCAGTAAATAAAACTACGCCAATACTAGAATCTTCGCGGGCATCGCAAAAAGCTTG
>CAYMZW010000290.1:0-8784 GCA_964395005.1 uncultured Rivularia sp. | reverse complement strand
GTAAGGCAATTAGAAACTTAGGAGTATCTTTTTCTGGAATAAGAATGTTTGACATGATATGCAAGTTTTTAGTTTTTATCGAAGGCAGAGAGCAGAGGGCAGAAGGCAGAGGGATATTAGTATGTCTTACCTATGACCTCAAACATAATGACTTTCAACTTCTGCTATGAGCTACAAAGAACAGTTTATTTGGAAAAAAGCGATTAACTTAGCCGTTCGATGTTATAACCTCACCGAATATTTTCCAAAGTCAGAAATTCATGGAATCACATCACAAATTAGAAGGTCAAGTGTTTCTATCGCCAGTAATATTGCTGAGAAACATGGAAGAAAGGGGACAAAAGAATACATAAATTTCTTACATATTGCTTTGGGTTTAGCGCGAGAATTAGATACACAATTAATTATTACTTTGGAAGTTGAACTTTGCAAAAAAGAATACATAAACTCAGTCATTAACGATGTTGATGAAATGCAAAGGTTATTGGTTTCAAGCATCAATAAATTTAAAAATTAATTCCTTCTGCCCTCTGCCTTCGCATAGCTTACCGTCTCAGAAACCGATTGAAGTCTCTTGCTACTGCCTGACCAAAACCACCCCGGTCAAGATTATTAGCAAATCTCACCGCCGCTACACTCGCACCCATTGCAAAACTACCCACCCCAGCAACCATTGATGCCGCTTGCTTACTGATGGCTTGGAATAGAGCCACCCCACCCATTTGACCCAAATAAACCGCTAAGATGGGACTAGCAAGGGCAACAAATGCAGCAAAGGCAATATCTCGGAAACTGGTTCCGCCCATATCTTGTCCTGCGGCGACTTGAGCCTTTTTGATCACAATTGCGGTTAAACCCACGATAATGTTGTAACTGAGCATGGTTGTGAACAGTCCAATCATGGCTGAAGCCCAAGCGAATATCGTCTTTCCAGCTACCGGAAGAATGCTGATTCCTAATGCAGGCGGAAACAGTAAAGCTGTCATCAATAGTGCAGCTTCCATACAGTTAACAAATGCCCACTGGATGGCATAAAGGAACATCATAATTAGGGTAATCAAAGCAGAGCGTAACCCATTGGTTAAGGGATTTCCGCCAGTACTTCCAGTAGTAGAAGGAGTATCAACACCCACATCCGAAGCTGCTTGCTCCCGAGCGGGGTCTTCCATACATTGCTGTTGCTCTGCGGGGGGAAGATTCATACATTCCCCGTAAATTTCCTGCTCTAAAGCTTGTTCTGCATTCTCTTGACGGATTTCATCAAGAGCGGTTTGAGCATCAAGAGACGATGAACCGATTTGCTGAGTTAAAACAGACTGAACCGAATAACTCCCTATGCCATAGAATGCTTGAACCACACCCGCTCCTAAATTTCCCCCACTTCCGAGCAGGAATACGACAACCAAAGGCATTACAAATAAGGATGCTAAATCACTCCAACTTTGCCGTTCTAACAGCGGTCGAATGCGTTCAATTGCAAGGTACAATAGGGAAAGTCCGGCAATTAATAAACCCAAATTATTGAGTGATTCCCATAAAGGACTCGACGTAGAAATCACCTCACTCCACAACTCGCCCCAAGCTTCAGTTGTACTTTGATTGAGTTCAGAACCTAAATTAATTAAATCGCTACCCGTAAGTTGAGCTATTAGCATCGCTATTAATTCCTACTCTTTATTTTCCCGGAATGTACTAAATTGAGACCCATTAGATGAAGTCAGCATTACCATCAATTCCTCTACTTGTTTTGCTTGAAAGTACTAAACTAAGACCCATTAGTTAAAGTCAGTATTGCCATTAATTCCTCTAGTCATAGTCCTACGCTTCGTAGTGTTTACCACTCCCCACTCGTCTAAAATAATCAATTCCTCTATTTGTTTTGCTTGAAATATACTGAACTCAAACTCATTAGTTAAAGTCAGCATCACCATCAATTCCTTTAGTCATAGTCCTACGCTTCGTAGTGTTTACCACTCCCCACTCCTCTCAAACAACCTATGATGCCCATTCACATCATCCTCTACTCTTGATTTTCCCGAAATGTACTAAATTGAGACCCATTAGATAAAGCACGAATATTGGCTGCATTTTGAACCCGTTCACCCGCTTTATCACCCTGCAAAGTGGTAGAAATATCACTCAACATTTGATTCCGCATGGCATCATCAATACGAGATTGTTGAGTTTCGGTGTATATCGCTGCTTGCTGAGCAGCTAGTACCGAAAGCTGACTAGATTGACTCGCTTCCGCTTCAAGTTGTAATCCCATTGCTTCAAGTTGTAAGCGTTCTAATTCTTGTGTAACATCCGTACTTTGACCTGTTTGAACTAAGGTTTTTCCTTGTTCTGCTGCTTTTTGAGTAGAAGCCGCCAGTTCAGCCGAAGTTTGAGTAGTTTCATCTCCAAACTCAATTTTCTGTTTAATTTTCTGTTGAGCTTCATCACTAAATGCCGAAGATTCAGCTTGAGATTTAGCTAGTTTTCCCGTTAGCTCAACATGAGCTTCATTAGTTAGAAGTAAATTGTCAGAAACACTTGAACCTAACAGTTCACCGAAAGAAAAATCACCCGTTCCGATACTCTCCAACTCTTCTAACAGCTTATTTGGATTAGGAACATTCATCTCACCATAAATGTCTGAGAGTTCGAGACTATCTAAACTCAAATCACTCAAAATTTGTTCAAAATAATCTCCTGGATTAATCGCTAGTAGTTCTGAGAAAGGGCCGATTAGTTGATTAATCTGATTCTCTAATTTCTGAGTCGCCTGGTTGAGTAACTCCTCTGGATTAAATCCAGATAGAATACTGTCAAAGTTAAAGCTACTGTCACTATTGCTATTATTTCCTGTTTCTACCTGATTATTAGACTCTAACTGATTGTTAGGTACTGACTGATTATTAGGTTGAGGTGGCTCAAGAGACGGTTCAAGAGGGTTATTTAGAAAGACGTTTTGAGCATTAGTCGGGTTATTTGAATATTGAGAGATAGGACTGTTAGGATATTGAGGGTCTTGTTCAGCATAAGTGAATGATGGATTAGTAATAACAGCACCCGAAATCATTACAGCAGTCAATAGAAATTGTGTAGTTTTCATATTTCTTTCCTTTTAAAAGGTTTAATTTGGAAAATATTAGGTAGAGTGGGTTCAAAATAGGGTGACATAGGGGTTTAAATTTCTTGAGCGTTTTAAGTATTAGTTGGGTTAATAGTGTATTGAGAGTTTTGCTCAGTGCCGATTGATTAGGGGTTAGCAATAATGACACACAACACTATCGTAATAGTAAATAAAGCTTGTGCAGTTTTCACGCTTTTTCCTCCAGAAAAGATTTAATTAAGAAGTGATAAAAGATGGATTAGTAATAACAGCAATACTCAAGATCATCACACCCATTAATAAGATTTGTGCAGTTATCATTGTCAATTCCTCCAAAAAATGTTTGATTTAGAAATAGTAGAGTCTATTTATTCTCAGAGGATAGATAGGTTTCAAACTCACGACCAATTTGGTCGATAGATGCCCCTCCCTTTAATACTTGAATGTAGGCAGAGGCAAAGTCCCTAGTCCCTTGAAGAATGCCAATTTCAGTATCGGGATATCGACTCAAAAATCGTTTCCTTGCCGCCTTTTCATCCTCTGAGTTAGCAACAGCCGCTAAAATCATTGCACCAGGATAAAAACGTAATGGACTCCAATAGACTTCACCAACTTTTAGCAGCCACTTCGTAAAATATTCAGAGGTATCAGGATTAAAGACTTCTGTCGCATTGGGTCGAATGGAGTCGGGGTCAAACTCACAGAATTTGACGTAAGCAGTTGCAGCGGCGGTTGTGGTTTTACCTACTATTTCAATTGAGGTATTTTGAAAGATTTTACTCGCTGCTGAACAATTGGCGATCGCATTAATATCCTGTAAGATTAATAGACCCGAAATGCCATCTTTTCGACCTGTTGCCCAAATTGTCCCCACCATTTCAGCAAATCCAGGTTTACTCAGTAAGACACTCAACTCATCACCCACAAATAAGCTTCTTGGATGAGATAACCCATTGGTCACGCAAGCCATTGCGGCTAAAAGTGCCATAATCTGAGCATTACTATCATTATTCAAACCCGATAAAGCGAAGATTTTTACCATTGGGTCGGGTGGAATAGTAGAAGGTCTACCAATGGCTTGACCAATTTCTGGGTCATCTAACTTAGCTGAAATTTGGTTAACAACTTGATTAATAGCCAGTCGGTCAATTTCTTCAAAGGATTTCAAACCCAGCTTTTCCTTTGAACAAAATGTTAGTAAATCATGTAAAGTGGGAATGTTTTGCCAAGCATTTGAGTGAAAACCTTGCTCAAATGCCATATTGTAACGGTCGATAATCTGAGGGTTTGAAGTAAACACTCCTATCATTTTGATGACGATTGCATTCACTCTCTCTTGTAATTTAGGGTCTATAATTGAACCCATTGCAATTCCCACTAATGCTTGTTGTAGAAACTGTTTCCAACGATTTAATCGTTCTACCACAGTCTTTTTATCCATTCCTCGCAAGTCAGGGGGTTCAACCAGGTTATAGCTTTGATTTGCCATATTAAAGAACGCCGCTTTATCCCCTAACATTCGACAAACGGTGGCAAAAGTAGAATCTCCTCCGGTGGAAATGTCCATCCCGACAACAGGAATATTTCTAGCTATTGCATCAACAATAAATCGGAAACCCAGAACAGATTTACCACCGCCAGAAGTCGCCGTAATAATTGCTCTTTCTGTACTTTTGAATAAGTCAACATAAATGGGCTGTCCACCCCTATCCGTAATAAACTCAACCCCTTGACCCGATGAATGAAAAGGTCGATAACAGGTTAAGGGTAGTAAACCTGCGGTGGTATCCGTATCCATAATAATGCGACGGTTACTAAATAAATTGGTTTGACACAACAATTTCATCCGGTTTATCGGCAATGTTTCCACCCATAAACGCCATGCAATATTGGTTTCACGGATAACATTAGCACTACCGAAACTGTTGCACATTAACGCACAAGCTTTATCTAACTCTTCCTCTGAATTGCGATAAATAACATACAATGGAGCGCACATCATAGGTAATGCTCCCGTTACTAATTTACGTTGGGCTTCAAAGCTTTCTTCTTGACGCACCATTGAACCTACATCCAAACCACCACCTTGTTCGATAGTATGCTTATTACTGGCTTCAGCTTGTTTAGCAATTTTTTGAAGGTTATCCCGCATCATCATCTTTGACCCCGGTTCCATCTCCAGCCAAACCTCGGTATCATAGACATAAGATGCAGCCAAACGGTCAAATTGCCATTTTAGTTGTTCTCTGTAATCACGCCATCCGGTCGGAGCTTCTTCCATTGTTAATACAGCCCCAATGGTATGATTCAAATAGACAAATTCTCGACTGCCATTATGTTGAGGACAAGACGTTTGACCTGCCACTCCAGATAAGGCGACTGAAAGAGTATCTGAAGATGAATTCTGAACAATATTCCGTTGAAGTTCAGTATTAGTTTCCTCAATTTCAACAATTTGTGGAATTTCAGGTGGTACAGTGGAACGTCCATTAAAGCGATACCACAGCCAATGCCATAACTCAGTATCTGTCGGACTTTTTACTTGTAAATTCGCTTTAGTTTCCAGGAGTAAACGCCAGGGTAGATAACCATTTTCATAGATATCTCTAGCCAATTGGCAATACAAACTTTCTTCCCATTCACTTTGAGTCCCAAGGAATGAACGGGTTGTTTTACTGACATTTCGGACAACTTTCCGTAACATCTTATCCGACCAACCCTCTTTAGCCCGATAATTCTTATTACCCGTCCAAGTACAAAAAACCCAAATTTCCCAGAACTTACGTGAGCCATCTTTATCTAATTCCTCAATCCGAATTTTTTCATTACTGACGAGGACAGATATAGGCAACATTCCATTCTGTTTACTATTGTCAGCCGCACGGTCTAATTCCTTCAATCTGGCGGCTTTATTGCGAAAACAGCCCATGTAAAAGGTGATCTTTTCATCTGTTGGAAATTCTTTCAGAGATTCAGCTAAAGCATCTGCATATTCAGTGACTTCCTCCGCATGAAGTTGAGGATGTAAACCGCACAGTTTAAATGGAATAACTGCCGACCACTTCTCTGCGTCTTCATTTAATAACCAACAGCTAAAACGTTGCCCTCCTAGTGATAAATTCAAGGGAACGTGTAGATGACTTTCAACTTGAAAAGGTCTATAAGTTGTCGTTTTCTTCCCATCTGGGGTTTTAATAGTGACTTTTTCTTTAACTTTCATCTGACATTTTTGTTGAAACAGTTGATGATTTTCAGCGCTTATCCAAAGTTCACTCAAGTTCACCCAATCTTGATTCGGCATAATCCAGAGATCGGTGTATTTATAGCTCCTATTACCTGTCAGGAACCACCAAGAAGTAATCAGCCAGACAGAACTTACACCCCAAACTGCTAACCCTAGAGATAAGATGATTTCACAGACAAAGAAACTCATAAGAACCAAACCCGCCCAAGGGATAAGCTGGTCAGCCGGAACTGGGCCGATACTCGCCTGTTGCTGGTAGATTTTGGAGACTTTAACAAAGTCTGACTGATTACTTTTTTCCATGATTTTGCCTCAAGAGGATAATTGAAGGCAGATGGCATCTATGAGTCAGGGCAGTGGTAAGTTGGCAGTAGTAATTTCCTGTCTCCTGTCCCCATTCCCTGCTTCTGACTTCTGACTTCTGACTTCTAACTTCAAGCGAAGCGATTAAGTTCCTCCTCCTCCCCCTCCTCCGGCTCCTAAGACGAGGTTAGATAACACCTCAATTGCCAGGACAAAACCTACTCCAATCGCCATCATGTTACCGATGGGTTTCCAGTCACCACCTTGCATCGCTTGGTTAACGAGAAAAATACCCCCAACCAAAAAGCCGAAAATCACGATGATTCTCAGTACAGTGAACACTAACGTTATCGTCGCTGGATCGATAGTGCTACCCGCACCCGATAAAATCTCGTTAACTTGAGTTTCAATTGACTCAAATAATAAAGCTTGAGCAGGCATTCCAATAGTAGAAAACACCATTGTGCAAAGTAAAATACTTGCTGCTGTATGATGCACTTTAATATGAGCGCCTACAATAGCTCCCAAAGCGGGAGTATAATCGGCAATCATCTTGGCACATAGGGCAATCAGGCAGGTGATTAAATAAACTACTACAGTATCGGGATGCTTTATGCCAATGAAAGTTAATCCAGCAATCAGCAACCCTAATAACCACAAATCGCTTTTCTCAATTGGCATTCCCAAAGTCTTACTCAGCCGCACTTCTAGACTGTCATGCCGACGACGTAAGCGTGTTGAACGTTGATGATGATCGTGAATGCGATCATATTCAGTATCAGGCAAATACTCGAATTGCATAGTACAAATTTCTCCTATATTCAAAGATAAATTTTGGCGATCGCGTATGCGCCTACCATATTTGTGTATCGCCCAGAGCCTTCCCTAACGGCTACGTTCGGGTCGCTGTGAGGTTTGTTGTGTTTGCTGTGATAAAATTTCTGGGTTGAGTAGTTGATCAATATCCCGATTGGGAATATCACATTGAGAGCAATCAATCGCATGGTCTGTACCGATTTGCGCTTTGAAGATTTGGCGAAAATTACCGAAGTCATCTGTTTGCTTCAAATCAAACCCTTCAATCAAAACAGATTCATCCGGCTGCACTGAAACTTCAAATCTGCGGTCAAAGTCTCCATTCTCCGCCATCCAGTTAATCACTCCAACATCAGAATCAAACTGTTCCGGGGCATGACGTTGAAAGTAATTGACTAAATCCTTGCCGTTGGTAGTCCGGTTATAGTCTTCTAGAGATTGTGGGAGTTTAAGGATGCGATTTTGCTCCGATTCACTCAGATGATTTTCTACGACCTGCCACTCTCCACTGATTTCGACCGCTTGAAATCGTACTTCTTCAAACGTAACCACTCGCTCCGAATCATCTCCAGCCAGACGATAGCCTTCCACGTCAACGACTTCATTATTAAGAAGTTGACTGACAGAGAATTGATGTTGCTGCGCTAAATCACTATCAATTTGCCACTCCTGAGATTTTTCGTCCCACTGTGCCACCGTAATATTGCGAGCAATAGTCAATATTTTGTCATCGGACGAGCAATCGAGATGGAGAGTCCCAAGATTCGTGGCAATCGGTTCATCCGGACTGAAGTTGTGTGCCTCTGCCCTGGCTTGAACAAACTGGCTTAAAGACTCGGCTACAGCTTCAGGGTTAGGAGCAGTAGAGGTTTCAGGTTGAGTTACATCCCCTAAACCTGCTGCTGAAGTATCCCCGCGAATTTCTCCGACTAATTCACCTAAATGGGCAGTCACATCCATAGCCAATCCCATGTAGAATTTGCCATCAATGAGTTCAGTAGATTCTAGTTGGTGGGCTTTTTGCTTGAGTTGATTAATCCAAGCTGAGGAGGTTGAGCTTTCTGAATACTCAGGTTGTTGACCCGTTGATTCTGAGTCAGGAGTTGATTCTAAGTCGGTCGGAGATTTTGAGTCAGAAACAACGAGCGGAACCTTTTCAAGTTCAAGTTCTTCAGGCTCTTCAGTTACGTTAAACGCCTCTGCCAGAGAAGAAATAACTTGTTCGTCCTTTTGGTAAGAATTTTTTGATTCTTCAGGCTCAGCCATTGGTTCGACCTCCAAACGCTTTAATACAGAGGGTTTTGTATATGCTCGGCCTAGTTGA
>CAYMZW010000289.1:0-8800 GCA_964395005.1 uncultured Rivularia sp. | reverse complement strand
TATCGCTAACATCTCCCATCAAATCTTCAACAATATTTATCGGAGTACGAGGATTCTGAGCAATATAAGCACGTACTCTACTGTAACTATCCGTAGCCAAAATTTTCAAGACTTGCTTTGAAGTATTTAAACTTTGGGCAATATGCAAGCGTACTTCAGCATCCAGCGTTTTTAACAGATATGGAGGTACCGCACCAATAGCCCACAGATACATTTCAGATTGGCGATCGCGTGGTAAATTTGTGGTTTGCATTGCCGCAATCGCAGCTTCATTCCATCCCTGCCGCATTTCCCCAGCTAAAGTAACGTGCTTACGTGCAGCTTCAGCAACTTCTATATTTTGTATTTTAGTTAATGCCAGCAAAGCTGATAGGGGCGTTTTAGGATTTTTTGCGATAGTTAAGAGTACTTCTACATCGTCATGAGTAGTTGCTAATTCCAGAAACTGAGCTGGTACCTCATCAAGTATCAATAAATTTTGCAAGGTAACAAGCGGCATATCGGCAACAAAGTTAGGATTTTCTAATAACAGTAAAGAAAAAACCGGATTATCTAATAACTGTCGGGGAAATTCTGCTCCTAACTGCAATAATATTTCTGTTGGCGTATTAGGATTACCAGCAACATTTTTTCGTATAATATTATCCGAACTACTGCTTAAAAATCGCAGCAAATGGGGAGCAGTATTTGCATTCTGCGCTACGATTCTTGCCAGTTCAATATTAATTTTAGATAACTCTTCTAACCGCTGTGGGGATTCCTCGATCGCTGCTTGTTGCCGAAGTTCTGATAAATTCGGTTTTGGGGAACGATTAACCATAGCGAATAAATAATAAGTAATAAGTAATAAGTAATAAAATATATATTCCTTGAAGCTAACAATTACATAACTTATCGTCTTTTTACAGAATTGATCGAGAGTAAATATTGCAATATCAATTGTCAGTTACCATTGCGATCGAGTTATCTAAATTACAAATAGCTAGTTATATATATCGAATTATATTAATATTCTCTTCTATTTAATTTGTTTTCAGTAGCGATACCAACTAAATTTATCAAAATCATTTAAACTACAAATAAAATACAAAAACTTTAAATACAATATAGCATTCTTAAATTATCGACCGAAACAAAAAAATCCGGCTAAAAAATCGAGTTTATTAACACTTCAAATTGTTACAAATAATATACTATTGCGATAGTAGGATATGTGATACTTCTCTGCTAAAACATAGCTCACCCTAGGTATTACTTGTCCAACAGAACTTAAAAATTAGGTATTTATAAGGTGCGTTATCGCTCTCTTCGGAGCGTGACGTTAATCATAGCGTAATACACTGAACCTAATATTTTCACAATTTTGCAAAATTCTATCCAAAATATTTAAGTTCCATGTATAATAAATACGCTTAACTTGACTTTTTGGAAAAATAAATTTAGTTTGTTTAATTTTAAATAACTATATGGTAATAATGAAATGCAATAAATTTGTAATTTTTTATATGGGTCTAATTAATGGTTTCAAGTCATCCTCAATTCTTTAGTTTATCGGTAGCTCCCAAGCCTTTTTTGAAGTGGGCTGGAGGGAAGACTCAGTTAATAAAACAAATAAGTAATTTTATACCAGAAGGGTTAAATAATGGTTCTATAACAAAGTATGTAGAGCCGTTTATAGGAGGTGGCGCGTTATTTTTTTTGTTCGCATACAATTATCCAGTTAAAGAAATTTTTATCTCCGATCTGAATGCCGATTTAGTATTAACATATAAAACTATTCAGCATGATGTAGATGGTTTAATTAAATTATTATCGGATATTGAAAAAGAATATTTATCTTTAAATATAAACCAAAGGTCTGATTATTTTTATCAAATTAGAAGTAAATTTAATTCTCAAAAAGATCGGATAGATTTACTCAAATATAATTCGGAATGGCTAGAAAGAACTGCACAAGTGATATTTTTAAACAAAACTTGTTTTAACGGATTGTTTCGAGTGAATTCTAAAGGAGAATTTAACGTTCCTATAGGTAAATATAAAAAACCATCTTTATGTAACCCAGAAAATTTAAAGGAAGTTGCTAAAATTTTGCAAAGAACAGAAATTGTGCAAGGTGATTTTAGTAAATGCGAATCATTTGTTGATTCTAATACTTTTGTATATTTCGATCCACCATATAGACCAATTAGTAATACATCTAATTTTAATTCTTATTCCCATCAAACATTTGATGATTCAGAGCAGTTAAGGTTACGTGATTTTTTCAGAAAACTAGATCAAAAGGACGCATTTCTTCTTCTAAGCAATTCCGATCCGAAAAATAAAAATCCCGAAGATGATTTTTTTGAAAAACTTTATGCCGATTATCGTATAGAAAGAGTCAAAGCTACCCGACATATAAATAGTAATTCTTTGAAGCGTAACTCTATCAATGAATTGTTAATTATGAATTATTAGATAAAAATGCATCTACTATGAAATTTAATTATTTATTTGAAGAATACTTACACTGTTCTAATGAATCAGAAGTATTTCAATATTTTCAAGATACATTAACAGATTCCATAACCGGATGGAATTATTTTGTTAATTGGCAAAAAGTATTAAGTCAATTTAGAGCAGTAGAAATTAATTTGAATACTTTAAATTATTTAATAGGAAAAGAAGATATAGAAAAATCATTTCGTGATTTATTACAACAATCGCCTCAAATAATCTGTGTTATACCTATTTTAATTGCCTGTCGCACTTATGATTTTCAGATATTAACTAATTACAAAAATAATAATTTTAACTATAAAACCTTTAATTTTAAAAACAAAACAACTTTATCTATCGCAGAAATAGATGATATTGTAGAATTCGTAAAAAATACGGGAATATTAGAATTATTTAAAAATAAAACCCTAAAGAGTATTCCTGATTATGTACTAGGAATCGAAGTCGGTTTAGACACAAACGGTAGAAAAAATCGCGGTGGAACAACAATGGAGACTATTGTAGAAAATGTGATTACTACAATATGTCAAGAGAATGATTTTGTATTTATGCCACAAGCAACTTCTGACAAAATCAAAAAACAGTGGAATATTGATTTAGAAGTAGATAAATCTAGTCGGCGTTTTGATTTTGCGGTTAAAAACGATAGTAATCTCTATTTAATAAAAGCTAATTTTTATAGTGGAGGTGGTTCTAAATTAAACGCTACCGCAGGAGAATATAAAAGTTTATTTAATTTTATCTCCAGACAAGGGCATCAATTTATTTGGATAACCGATGGTTTGGGATGGAAAAAAACTTTACATCCTTTAGAAGAAACTTTTAAACATATTGATTACACTTTAAATTTAAAAATGGTTGTTGATGGTTTTCTTGGGGAATTGATTGCACAAAAAATGTAATTATTCTACTTGTATCAGATTTTTATTGTTAACAGGTATATTTACGTTTTTAGGTTCGTAGTTGCGCTTTAGCTCTTCCGATAAGAGGCGCTAAAGCGCAACTACAAGCTTGATTTTTTCAAACAGATAACAACCGCACTGCTTCGCCGAAAGGAAATTCTTCCAAAGCCAAACCGCCAGGAGTAACTACCCATAACACTGGTAATTCAGGCGCTGTATCCGGGAAACTACCATAGCCATCTGTTAAATAAACGCATACTCCTTGGGTTTGTCCGTCCCATCTTTGAGCAACTTTATCGAAGAAGGGTACAAACGATGTACCGCCGCCACCTTGAGGTTTTGGCGGCATGGAATCGGCGTTAATTTCGTAAGGGCCGTAAACTTCGGCATCAACGTAATAAAATTCACATTTGATGTGAGGATAAGAACTTAAAATACCCTGCACTTCCGAGAAAAATAAACCCAGTAACTTTGTATCGATTGAGCCGCTGGTATCCAAAGCCAAATAAACGCGAATCGATTCCCCCTGCAAGCTTTCCAGGTATAGCCCCCGCCCTACAAAACGGCGATCAAACCCAGAAAAATCAGTAGGGGTTTGTACTAAATATCGCCAAAGGTAACTACGCCAATCAATTTGAGCAGAATTTAAATTTTCTAATTCTCGTTCTATTCCTCCCCCAAGACTACCTTTATTTTGCGTGCGAGCTACAGTTGCAGCTTGCTGCATTGCATTTTGCCAATGCGCTTCCATTGCTGCTTTTTTGGCTTGAGACATACTATCGCCAGTTTGAGCAGAAGATTGGGAATTACCTTTTCCTTCTTTTTCTCCCCCTTCCTGACTTTCTCCTTGACTACCTTCTTGCTCGGAGCCACCAGCATCTTCTGGCGGGCTGTCAAGTAAATCTGGATTAGTTAATTGCGGTGCGTTATCAGCATCCTGAAGCAGAATTTCATAAACTTCCTCAACGCTTAAATTTTCTAAATTAACTTCTCTCAAAGTTCCTTCCGGCAATTCAAAACCATGAGCCGCAATCATCCCATTGATCACGATATCAGCAGCAATATTCCACAACTGAGCATCCCGCACCCCCCGACGTGGTACATGAAGCAGCGCCGCGTGTAAAACTTCGTGTAGCAACACACCATCAAGTTGTTTTGCCGGTAAAGATAATACAAACTCAGCATTATAGAAAATATCCTTACCATCAGTAGCAGCAGTTGGTAATTTCTCCGTCGGAACAAAACGAGCAAACATCGCCAAAGTTGCGAAAAAAGGCGATTTTGTCTGCAAACGCAACAAAGACGCGCTGATACCTTTTTGAATATCTTCAGTCATGATAAAGAGTTAGTGGATAGTTGTTAGTGGATAGTGGTTAGTGGTTAGTGGATAGTGGTTAGTAGTTAGGAATTAAGAATTAGGAGTTAAGAATTAGGAGTGAAGAATTAGAAGCTAAGAGTAAAATCCGGGTATTAACTACCAACTAACAACTATCAACTAACAACTAACAACTAACAACTAACAACTATCAACTAACTAATTACGGTTTTTGCGATTCTAGATAATCCTGTAATAATTTCTTGAATTCGGGTTCTTTGCTTAATAGGTTGGCTAAAACTCCGCGCTTACCTTTACTTTCCATAGTTCGCGATAAGTCTACGGCGAAAAGTCTTACCCATTCGTTTGCTGCAACTTTATTTAACCAGTTGAATGCATTTAATGCTTGGTTGGCGTTGTCGGCGCGTACTGTTAATCCAATTACTGTTGCATATCTAACGCTGGGTTCTTTGGGAAATTGAATGCTTTCGCCTTTTCCTTCCAAAATTGCAATTAAATTAGGTAGATTTTCGTACATAGAAATGTATGAATTAAATTCAGAACCAGCAGCGGTTCCTATTGCTGGATTAACGTCTAATCCGGCATAATGTAAAGCACTTGCCATCACCCAGGAGCGAGGAGAAGGCCAAGCAGGTTGTTGGGGGTCGATTTTGTGTAATAAAGTGGTGCGGAAGGACAGAAAAGCAATTATCTGCTCGTGTATACCTTTGTCTAAAGCATAAGCTTTGAAACTTTCAAAATCTGGTTGTACTTCCAGATGCAAAAACCTATTTGCTAAAGGCGAAGGCATATCGAATACGGCGGCGCGGTCTTCTTTACGGTTGCCTGCTGCCCATACAAACCAACCATCTGGTACTTCGTAGGAGCCTACACAGCGATCTAAAATCAACTGTTGTGCAACTCCCTGCATTGCCGGAGGAGCCATATTCAACTCATCAAGGAACAATATACCTTTACCCTTACGAGGCAGAAATTCCGGTGGAAACCATTTAGAAATACCATTCTCAGCAACCGGCAAACCTCGTAAATCTGTAGGTGCTAATTGAGACAAGCGAACATCTACAAAATCAATATCGCTCTCCCGCGCCAACTGGCCAACAATACTAGATTTACCAATACCGGGAGGTCCCCAAATCATCGTACTGATTTGAATATTATTACTAATAAGCTGGTCTAAAAATACTTTAAGTTCGCTGGGGGTCATAGAATTTTGGATTTTGGATTTTAGATTTTAGATTTTAGATTTTAGATTTGGGCATCGGGCATTGGGCATTGTTAGGAGTTAGGAGTTAAGAGTTAGGAGTTAGGAGTTAAGAGTTAGTTAATATTTTTAACCTTTAACCTTTGACCTTTAACCTTTAACCTTGCCCCTGCTTCTTCCTCAACGAGCGCTTTGCAGATTTGGAAACAACGGGGTCTTCATCTTCGGCGAGATGTTCTAAAATTTCTACGGGAGTGGCTGAATGTCTTGCTACAAATAGCCTTTCGGTTTCAACTACGCTGGTAGAAAATTCTTCTAATAATCTCTGCTGCAATCTGGGTGGGGTGTTGGGATGCTGTACTATATACCAGTCGTATCGGAAGAATTGCGTAAGTTGCTCTAATGCTGTGGCGGGAGTGTTGGGGTTTTGTGCAATGAATGAACGTAAATGCCAATCTTTAATTAAAACCTCTAAAACATCTCCGGGTGTTTGAGGATTTTTGACCACAGCTTGACGCACTTCTAACCGCCAATCTTCAGCCAGTTTTTTTAATATGTGGGGAGGAGTGTTGGTATTTGTTGCTACTCCATAACGCACATCTTTGGATGTATCTTTAGCAAGCTCTTCTAAAATCTGTGATGGAGTGCGAAAGTTTGAGGCAATCCACGGACGTAGCTCTGGCGACTTTTTCGCCCACTGAATCAGAATTGACATTGGTGCCCGATCGTGCTGGGCTACATATTTACGAACAGACAAACGTTCATCTAATGCCAAACGCCACAATACTTTTTGCAAAGTAGAGCTTGGTGTATTAGGATGACGTGCTAACAACAAGTCGTGAAATGGAGTGCTGCCTAATATTTCTAAAACGTAACCGGGAGTTTTGACATTCCTGGCGACAGCAGCCTGTATATCTCCTCGGGCATCCATTGCCAATTCTTCGAGAACTTCTGGAGGCGTACTGGGATTTTCAGCGACAAACTGCCGCAATTCCAAGTTGTTTGCCGCTTCTACTAGTAAATGTGGTGGGGTATTCGGATGCCTAACCACCATTTGACGTACCCGCTCAACCGGATGCTCTGCCATTTCCTCTAACCAACTGCTGGGAATGTGAGGGTTTTGAGGCAAAAAATTCATCGTATGTACTCGATAATCTGTTGCCAACTCGATTATCAGATGCTTGGTTAGATCGGAACGTTTAGCGATCGCACTTTTAACTTTGGTATATGGAACTTTTATCAAAGCTTCAAGAACATTTAGTGGTGTGTTGGGATTTTTGGCAATATTTGTTTCAATAGCTACCCTTAAATTCCAATTTGGCTCTGGATGTTCGATTAAAATTTCCAAAACTCTGACGGGAGTTTTCGGGTATGTGGCTAGATACAAGCGAACTGAACCCGCACTATGTTCGGCTAACTTTTCTAAAACTGTTTGCGATACATCTTTGCGTTGTGCAATACACAAACCCATTTCAGGATCGTATCTACTCTTCATTGCCAGTTGAATTAAAATATGTTCCGAAGCTTGTTTGTGTTTGGCTACAGCTTCCAATACCAAAGAATTGGCGTGCATTGCCGCACAAGCCAAAAACCATTCTGGCGCATCATCCTGTTTTAGCAGTTTTAATAAAGACCAATATGATATATCTGTTGCTAAATTCGGATTCTCTAACATTAATAGAGACAACACCGGATTTGAGAAAAATTGCCGGGGAAAATCCCCCGCTAATTTCAGCAGTACATCTGTTGGTGTATTCGGATTTGTAGTTACACTTTCGCGGGTAGCTTTATCTTCACTCGATGCCAACTCCCGCAATAACTCCGGTTCCGCATTCGGATTCGTCGCTACTAACCTTCCAAGTTCTATACTTTCATAAGCAAGAATCCTCAGCTTATCCGGTGGAGTAGTTTCGTCAGCTGCAAGTTGTTCTGGGGTTGGGTACATAAACGCTAACCTACCTCTTGCTTAGATGTATTATTTTATTCCGTTATTTATAGTGATTTCTAGTAAAAAAGCTACAATTTATTGCTTAGTAGTAAATTACCTTAACAATTAATAATTAAGAGTTATTTAAACTACTTTATAAAATGATTAATTGTAGGAATACATAAGAAAATAGACTTATAACGATGTTTATTAAACGGAATAACAATTAATTACAATTCATATACTTAAAATTATAGCTAAATTAAAGCAGCATAAATTTGACAATAAGTTGTCGGATACAAAGTATTTATAAATACTCTTTTCATTCAGTAAAATCAGGAAAATAATTGTAGCTTTTTAAAGGAAAAAATTTTTAAATAAACAAGTCAACCTGGCTTGATAAAATCGGTGAATGTTTGACAATATTTGCAAATTTTTAGCTGAAAACTTTTCTGCCGACTTCGCTAATTGGCTATTGGGAGAACCCATCGCCTTAACCGAACTTAGTCCCTGCATAACTTTCACTTGAACCGATTCGAGCCGATGCGTTGATACTCTTACAATTCGATGACAGCGAGATAAATGAAATTTCCGACAACCTGGCTTTAGAAGATATATCCAAAGTAACCGGGTTATCTGTTGAACAATTGCGGGTTTTGCAAAGGGAAAGGAGCGAGCAATAACCGATAATTTCCTGGTTCCCAGGCTGAGCCTGGGAACTAGCTTTTAGAGGCTCTGCCTCCGATTATTACAATTAGTGCAGGATGTGCAATCAATCAGTCTTAAAGTAGGGATTTAAAAAGAAGCGGAGGAAGAATTTTGATTACCTATTTTTTCCTATTAGCTATCAGCCAGCCTACACCAGTAAAAAATAAAGTTGCTGCAATGCTGATAAATAAAGATGCATAAAACGGATGTGGTGGATTATTTGG
>CAYMZW010000288.1:2515-8869 GCA_964395005.1 uncultured Rivularia sp. | reverse complement strand
GTTTTAATTCTTTAACCCCTCACGGGGATGAAAATATTTCTTATCGCTTCTTTGAGAATGCAAAAAAACGCAGCCCAAGAAAGGACTGCACTAGTTGAAGTTACTTATTAGCGTGGATAATAGGAGCAACAGCAATACCTACTGGCTGGATGTCACCTGCTGCTAATGGATTTCCTTGCCAATCACGTTGAGCATCCATGTACTGCATCCGTCGCTTTGGGGGAATGCAAGCCATAGCTAGAGCCATGCTCATCATCTTTGTTCCACCAGTAATATCAGCAACTATAGCTTCGTCTTTGTAATCTGATTCGCGGAAAATTTTATCTGCTAAATTCCATAGTTTATGGTAATTCCAATCTTCTACACAAAAATCCTGGGAATGAATTTCTAAACGTTGCCCGTATTGTTGGATTAAATATTTCGATAAAATTTGAGCGGTGATTTCAGAACCTTTGACTTTATCGTAGCTTTTAGAGTTAATTAACCAAACATCTCGTAAGTTACCTTTTTCGAGATGATATTCTACAGCTTTTATTTGTGGTAATAGATTGGAATCAAATAAACCAATCTTTTCAAAGTCCACTAGCTGTAATTTTTCAGTTGGTGTATTCAGAAAACTTTCTATTAATGGTGTTAGCTGTTTTTGATCTCGCAATGATTCTAGACGAGGTGAATAAGGACTAAGTAAAACTATCAGTCCTTTGGCTCCTTGAACGGGTTCTTTCTTATCAATGGATGCTCCTAATCTTTGAGACATTAAGCGATTTCGACGATTATCTGACCATAACCAATAAATAAAGAAAACTCCTACTCCCAAAAAACCTACAGGATTACCTCCAGATAGAAGATTGATAATTACTCCAAGTATGGAAAATCCTAAAAACTCTAGCGGGGAACGAGGAGAAAAGAAACTTTCTATGGGAGATTTTTGTTTGCTATCTGTTGGAATCATTTTCATATTGTTTTTATTTTTCATGTTTCGTTTTTTGCTAAAAATATGGTATACATAGCGGTTTTTAGTTGAGTAAAAGACAAATCATAGCTTCACCATATCCCTTCTCCTTCATAAGGAGAGGGGTGCCGGTCGGGCGGGGTGAGGTATCAAACTGTATTGCACTCAAACGAAAAGGGCTATATACGCCCATATAAACTAATAATTAATTTTGATAATTGCCTAACTCTTGAACTGCTTCAGCTATTATCTTTTGTCGAATAGATAGAGGTGCAATTACTTCACCTTTTGGTCGCCATTCCCGCAAGCGCATCAAGACATTGATATCACCAGTGCGTATCCAGGCAATATAATAAGCATCATTTTTAGAAAGCTGAGTAATTATTTCTAGCAATTTTTTACGTTGTTGTTTGTCGCTAATATTTTTAGTAATTAACATTGGTAATTGGCAGTAGTCAACAGGATGAAATGTCGGATGTCGATAAGTTTCATTGACGTACCAGCGAGCAAAATCTATTGGAAAACGCATGATGAGTAATTCTTTTGGCAGATAAAAGTTAAAACCCCAAGCAGCTTTTAATTGTGTATCAATGTATTTTGGTGTTGGTAATGTTCCTGTATGCCACATATTTTTTAATTCTGCGGGAACTAAGGGATCTCCCCAAGCTAGTATTTTGAGACTTTTACTAACAATACGATCTAAGCGATAATTGTGCCATGCGATATTATTTTTAGGATCAATACCGTAAGCACTAAGGTATTTGGCTCGACGTGAATAATGCAGACAGACGGGATAAACAGTAACTTTTACTTTGGTTTCTGTGGCTGCAATCCAATACTCAAACTGGACTACACCACCAGGGGGTTTATGCCAAAGTTGCTCGATTTGTTCCTGGTAATTGTCCACCCTATCTTGCATCTTTCGGGAAACAATGTAGTCTAAATGCAGGAATATTCTTTGCTCTGGATCTTTATTGTAGAGGTTTCCTGAAGCAGAGCTATTTGTTATTTGCTCCCATAATTTTTCTATAATTAATGACAAGTTGGGTTGTACGAAAGAAACTGATTCCAATACTCGTAGTAATTCCCATGTCTGTTCTAAATCTAAAGAAGATAAACTATTTGCTGTGGTTGGTTTTGAGTCTGTTTGAATGGGCAGAGTAGGTAAGTCTTCAAGTAAAATACAACTGTATTTTCCATCCCCCACACTTTGCAGCCACCTTTGCTTAACAAGTTGCTTGAGATCATCTCTGAGAGAACGATGTACTGTAGCAAAGGGATGCTGTGAGAGCATCTGTTGTAGTTTCTCCTCAGTTATTCCAGCTAGTTGAACCATTGATTGCTGCCATTGCTCAACACTTAGGTGCATATTTTGCTTGAACGCAATTTCCGAGAAAGTTTGACGACAAATACAATGGCGATCGCTACAAATCGCGGTGATTTGTTGAGTATTTAATTTATCGCTTTTGGGGTGAGAGTAAGCAAATAAGTTATCGCGCAACTGGGAGTAGGTAAAAGCGGTTGGCAGTTTACTAGCCCAGTCTGTCTGACTACCATAGAGTTTATTTATCAAAACCCACAAGCGCAACGCACGATGCAGCTTGTTTCCAAGTTGTCCAGATGCGAGCCATTGCAAAATTTGGGGAGTAGGTGATAAATGAAATTCTTTAGTCAATTTTAAAACCTATATGATTTCTATAAATGTAAACATAAGACGTATATCTAAATAGAAAAGTATGTAATAATACTTTTAATTTCCGAGAGGTTGAAACTAAAAACCTTTACTAGCATGACTTTTAATAACTATATATCTATGAATCAGCATTTCTTTGAACCTATGTGTAACAATAACAGACTTGATAGAAGACCCCTCTTCTACTAAGTATGACATAATGCCTATAGATATAAAAAACACAATAGAGTATGAGCGAAGGCACTATTAGCTTAAAATTAAGCGAATCTTTGTTTACTCAAGGTTTGCAATATCAACTGCTATCAATTGATTTGACTGCGAGCGATCGTTTAGTAAAACCGGAGGATATTAAAAATCTGAAATTGCCGAATGGTGTCAATACCAAAAGTGGTGTAGTCATTTCTGGTCGCGCACCTATGTGGGTTTATTCTTTCCTGACTCGCGAACTACATCCTACCGCTTGGGTTGCTTGCTACGATCCACGTCTGGGGGCGGTAGTTTCCACTACTAGCTCTTCGCAAGTATGCATTGGTCAAGTAATTCCCATGACTCTTGCTAATGGCCGTCAACAAGCTACAAATATTGAAGCCCAATTATGTCCGGCTTTAATGATAGTGGGGCCACCAGATAGCGGTAAAAGTATATTTTCCCATGCTTTATTTAAAGCTTTGTTACCTCAGCATCCGGATATTTACTTACAACGCGCTCACTGGGATGGAGAAGGTAACTATGTTTTGGAATTAGGGGAAGGGGTAACTTCCGAAGAGATTGAAGCATTTAAGCAGCATAATAAAGGTGCTTTAACAGAGCGGTTTTTCCCATACCATGCTCAAGCAATATTACAACTACGTCGGCAAAAATCTTTAGTAATTGTGGATGTCGGTGGGATGGTGCAGCCCGAGAAACTGCCAATATTAGAAGCTTGTACTCATTATTTGATTATTAGTTCTCGACCTGATGAAGTGAATGCATGGCATGAATTTTGTCGAGATAGGGGAAATCTAAAGCCTGTAGCAGTAATTCATAGTAGCTTGGCAGAGATAGAAGAGGTGATAAAAAAGCAGCCATTACCAGAAATTACTAGCGGCCCTTGGATACAGGGAGGTTGTAAAAATGTTTCACAATATTTACTGAAATCTGTTGAGTCTATTTTTAAGGACTTACGCAAGCCCCCCTTTTAAAGGGGGGTTGGGGGGATCAAAAATGTTTGGAACACGCTTATTTCCGTTATTAATGCGTAAGTCCTATTTTTATCAAGAAATAAATAAGTAAGTAGGAATAAATTTAACGATTGTTGGGAGAAGTAAAAATATTTTAAACCGATGAAAAACTACAAAATCGAGTTAGTTAAATGTCTTGGAAATAATGTAGTATTTGGTCTAGCTTTATTATGACAAATTTACAAAATTCGTCACATCAAGAAGCTTTAACTGTTATTCAGCAAGCTGTATCATATCTAGCTGAATGGGCGGGAATAGAGTTAACTAAACCTGATGATTCTGAGGCAATTATAGAAGCTAAAAAATACTTGCAGTGGTCTTCAGATGGCACGCTCAAACCTTTAAGATTATTATTTGACTCTGTAAAACTGTCTAAAGGTCAAAGTAAGAAGCATTACTGGAAACCAGATTTCATCAAAGATAACAATCCAATTATTCCCTATCCTCAATCGGAAGAGCCAACAAAAACTGACTTAGAAGCTTTAAAACAGCAGATTAAAAAGGAAATTAGTTTTTTGAAAGATAGTCCCCAAGATTGGGTAAATCTTTCGCTACTAATGCTAATTCTGGAAAAATTTGGTTCTTTTATTAGCTTTGGGGAAGAAAATGTAGCGCTGGTGGATATTGCAAAAAGTACTGCTGCTGTAGCTGCTATTTTAGCTAACAATCCTAAAGAAACACAATTGAGTTTGGTTGCCGGTGATTTATCGGGGATTCAAAAATTTATCTATACCATTTCATCAGATGGTGCATTGAAATCATTACGAGCGCGGAGTTTTTATTTAGAGTTAGTTACAGAAGAAGTTGTACAGCAGCTACTAAATCAATTAGAACTTCCTCGTAGTAATGTTATTTATGCTGGTGGTGGTAACTTATATATTCTGGCTCCGGGGACAAAAGAAACAAAAACTATTATTACAAAAGTTCGCCATCAATTTAACGAATGGCTGTTAAGTGAATTTCAAGGTAAAGTTTATTTAGCCCTCGATAGTTCGGAACCTTTTCCTAAGAGCCATATTGCAACGGCAGAATTTGCTAAACATTGGGCAAAAGCTACAAAAGACCTAGCTAAATACAAATCCCGTAAATTTGGCGATCGCCTTCAAGATGTTTCTCGTTTGCTGAGAAAATATTATGCTCATACTCCCTGTCAAGTTTGTCATCGGGATGATGAACCAAATTTACAACCGTTGAATAAAGAAGCTGATGCAGTACAAGCTTGCCCTACTTGTAGAAGAATGTATCGCTTGGGGGGAGAGTTATTAGCGGTTAATGCAATAGTACGTTCCCAGATATCGGAATCAGAGCAAATTTCTGAAGCTGCAAATAATGTAATTGAGTTTAATTTACCAGCGACAAATGAATTAGATGCTGTCAATATTCGCTACCGTCTTTTCGATCGTTGGAAACAAATAGTCCCAGATTCTGACACAGTTTTATTAGTTAATGATTGGGAATTAGACCATTATAAATTTCGCCATTTTAGTAATTTGAATTCCGCTCCTTTACTGCTAGGAAATTATGGTTTAAGGACGCAAATACCGGACGAAAAAGGTTTTATGCGTGCTGAAGAGATGGCCGAACTTGCTAATGGTATTAAAAGAGTTGGTTATTTACGGATGGATGTAGATCGTCTGGGACAAATTTTTGCCAAGGGTTTAGGTGATAACCAAACATTACCAAGGTTAGCTGGACTTTCCCGACAAATGAGTTATTTCTTTAAAGTTTATCTCAAAAGTTTAGCAGCTAATCAAAAGGTAAATACACCCGGATATATCAAAAAATTACCTCACAAATTGGATTCTCAAGGTGCTACACCAGAAAAGCTTGCTCGAAATTTATTGTTTATTTATGCAGGAGGTGATGACTTATTTGTCAGCGGTGCTTGGAATGAAGTTGTAGAATTTGCATTCGATGTTTATCAGTGCTTTCGTGCATATACCGGACATAATCCAGATATTAGTATATCAGGAGGAATCAGTATTGCAGACGCAAAATTTCCTCTGTACCAAGCTGCGGATGAATCGGGTGAAGCTGAATCGGCAGCTAAAGGTAATGGTAGAGATAGTAATGGTTTATTTGGTGAAGTCTTTAAATGGGACGAATGGCTGGGAATTGATGATATTAATTTAGTTAATTCAGATATTCTCGAATATCTCTCGGATGAAGATAAACCAAAACTCTTGGGTATACTGCCTTTTGTTAATAGATTGGAGCAAGAGAATATTGGTACAAATTATTCGCGTAATTTTGTTCGTAATCTCTTACTTACAGCAAAACTTCAAGAACAAACTTTGAAAAAATTTGCAGACAAAAAATCAGAAGAGGCAATGGGTACCCGTTATTATTTACACTTACCAAAAGTTGCTTATACTCTAGCTCGATTACCGCAGGGTATCTTAAAAGATGAAGCATTTCGTACTTCATTAAAGAACCCATATAACGCACCTTATTTTCGAGCTATCGCTATCTGGATTGAATTGTTAAAT
>CAYMZW010000288.1:0-2415 GCA_964395005.1 uncultured Rivularia sp. | reverse complement strand
ATTGATAAGGTTTATAGTACAAAAGATTTTGAGCGCTTAGTTCAATTCATTGAATCAATCATTGCTTATCACAAAGAAGCAGAACAAAAAAAATATAGGAGATAATAAACAATGCCTGCATCAACAGAACAAAAACCTTTACTCGGTAAAATTCGCGTTACCAGTACGCTAATTGCAGAAACTGGCTTACATATTGGTGGTGGTGGTGAAAACCTTGATATTGGTGGACTTGATAAACCTGTTATTCGAGATCCATTAACACAATTTCCTTATCTTCCCGGCTCTTCTATCAAAGGTAAATTACGCTCTATCTTAGAAAGATTATTAAATAAACCTCTTAATCGTACCGGAGGAAGCGGAACTTATCGTTATGAAAGCGATGATTTAGAAGATGGATTTACCCAAATTAACGACAAGCTATTAATACGTTACGAAGGTGCAAAAACCTGTCAAATCTCCCGACTTTTCGGATCGACTGGTAGCGATTGTTGGATAGAAAAAGATAACCCCGAAGTAAAAGCATTAGAACGAGTACAAAATGTTTTATCCCGCTATATTGCTTGGGTTGATAATGCTAAAACAGGTGAATTTGTAGAAAATAATTCAACTGAACTTAATCAAGATAAAGTTGTTAAAGAATTTACAAAATTTAAAGGACGCAATTGTCCAGCACGCTTGATTATTCGTGACAGTCATTTATCACCCGAATCCGCCGAATTACTTAAAAAAGTAGATACGGGTTTATTTATGACTGAGTGGAAATTTGAAAACGGGATTGATAGGGTAACTGCTGCTGCTAACCCCCGTCAGTTAGAAAGAGTACCTGCCGGAGCAAAATTTAATTTTGAATTAATTTATACCGTTGAAGATGCTCAACAAGCTATAGAGGATTTGCAAAATATTGCGATCGCGCTTGCAATTCTTGAAGATGATGCTCTTGGTGGACACGGTTCTCGCGGTTACGGTAAAGTCAAGTTGCAAAATTTTAATTTTTTCTACCGCAGTTTAGATGATTACCGTCGTATTGCTAGCACTGGTAGTTCTGGTTTAGGAAATATCGATCCTATTGGCAATACTCAAGAATTACTTGATAACTTTGTTCGTCTGAGAGACGATATTTTGCGACGCTTACCACCAGGGGAAAGTTAACAGTTAACAGTTAACAGTTATCAGTTAATAGTTATGAAATTAGTAGATAAGATATGGCAATTTGGAAATTAGTTAAACTCCAATTCGAGCGTTGTCCAGCGCATTTTGGGGAATTAGGTATCGGAATGGAATCAACTACCGAGCGGGTACGTTCCGATACATTATTTAGTGCTTGGATGAGTGCCTATGCAAGATTATATGGGAATAAAATTGAAAGCTTATTAAATAAATTTTGCAAAGAATCTTCACCACCAATGCAGATAAGTTCAACTTTTATTTACCGTCAAACGAATAAAGGCACAATTTATTATCTTCCCCGTCCGTTAAAATTTCCTATTAAGTATCCCCGAGGTGATGATTTAGCATTTTTTAAGACTTATAAAAAGCTGAATTATTTACCATTGAAAATCTGGAAACGTTGGTATCAAGGCATTGGATTTACATTAGCAGATCGGGATGAACTTATTGCTATAACTGACGGTTGTAAAGGTAGCGAGCTAGAAAGTGAAGGTACTTTTGACTACAAAGAAGCTTTCAAAATTGAAAAAAATCCCAAAATTGCTGTAGACAGAACTACGCGAGCAACAAACCTCTACCATACTGCTTTTGTGCAGTTTGAATGGAAACAAGATGGTAACAATATTCAAAGTTTATCGGGATTATATTTCTTAGTTTGCTTTCCTGAAAATAATCCAGAATTAATCAAGCAATTAGAAATTGCATTAGAACTGTTAGGTGATGAAGGATTAGGGGGAGAACGTTCAAGCGGTGCAGGACGTTTTAAAGCAGAATGGCAAGATTTACCTCCCGATTGGAAACAAGTAGTTGAATATGCAGGTTCATCAAATCACTATTATCTAATGAGCTTATTTTGGAATGATAATATATCCCAATTACAGCAATTAATTACTAATGAAAGCAGCTACGAAATTCAAGAGCGTGGTGGTTGGATTGTACAAAGTAATATTCGTCGTCAGATGGTGCGAATGTTCGCTGAAGGTTCTGTTTTTCCCGCAGCACCACAGGGGAAACTTGTAGATGTTACTCCAAAGGAATTAATGACTAAGGATGGTAAATATAAAACTCATCCTATATATCGGAGTGGTATTAGTTTAAGTTTGCCGATTAAAGTTTAATTATATACTTTACTCGGCGACTGTAAGTCGCAGCTACACAAGCAAAACCCACCTGCGTGGGTTTAGAAATCTGTTAGTCCACGCAGGTGGTGAGACTAGTTGGGGGTGTCGGTTTCCGTCCCCCAATAAG
>CAYMZW010000287.1:2347-8907 GCA_964395005.1 uncultured Rivularia sp. | reverse complement strand
GAGTTAGGAGTTGGGAGTTAGGAGTTAGGAGTTAGGAGTTGGGAGTTAGGAGTTGAGAAACAGTTATCAACTATCAACTATCAACTAACAACTATCAACTAACAACTATCAACTAACAACTATCGACTATCAACTAACAACTATCAACTAACAACTAACCTCTTTAAATTAAGCTGCTTGTTCGTCGTTTTTGACTGTAAAGCGAGCCAGCATAAAGCAAAGTATTGCGTTACCAATTAAGAATCCACGAGCTAAAATACCATCACCTAGCCCCCAAACTGCTGGATCTGTTACAGAACTTACTGCTAAACAAGCTGCAACTCCCAAACTCGAACCGATCGCAAACCACTTCCACTTGGAATTTCCAAGTAGCAGCGCCATTAATACAATCGGAGCCAAAACGCTAGCAAATAATGGGTTGAAAGGATTGGTTCCCTGTAAGGTATTACCTAGTTCGGGAATGGAACTACCAAGTAAACGCATAGGCCATTGAGGAAGATCAAAGATGTACAATCCTTTGAGGAAAAATAATCCAGAACTACCTGCAACTAAACCACTAGCTAAACTCCAAGTCCAGGTGAAGGGGAAATAAACCCGTAAAAACCAAGCCAGTAAGTAAGAACCTACTACCATTAAAATCTTTGGTAGAAGCGCTATCATACCGCCATCAATCCAGAAACCGGGGTTGAGATAGCCGCTATCGCGTAACCAGCGGAAGAAGTCTTGAAAACTTATTGTTCCTTGTTCGGCAAGAGTTACTGCTGCTTCAGCATTTAGCTGTCCGGCACCATAATAGTTTAAGCCGTCATCTTGAATAACTCTGGCTGATTCTGCTAGAACTTTGACAATTTCGTCTGGCTCTTCCATTCCAGCAGCTTTAACTAATGCAGCAACACCAGCAACGTGCGGTGCAGCCATACTTGTACCCTGCAAGCCAATAAAAACTTCTTCGCCTTTACTATCCATATCAACGGTTGCTTGCAAAACTTTGCCTGCATCGCTACCGCCAGGAGCAGAAATATCTACTCCAGCACCATAGTTAGAATAAGGTGCTTTTAAACCATCGGGGCCTAAAGCAGAAACTGCAAAAACATTGGGATAACGTGCGGGATAGGAAGCAGCATTCTCGTTTTCATTTCCAGCCGCTGCAATGATTACTACTCCTTTATCATGAGCGTAGTCAATTGCATCTTTCATTAACTGGCTTTCACCACCGCCACCTAAGCTCATGTTAATTACATCTGCGCCATTATCGGCAGCAAATTTAATCGCTTCAGCAATATCGGCTATTGTACCGCCGCCATAGGCACTAAGTACCTTCAAAGGCATTAAATTAGCTTCGTAAGCAACTCCAGCTACACCCCAACTGTTATTAGTAGCTTGGGCAATCGTACCGGCAACGTGGGTACCATGTCCGTTGTCGTCAGAAGCGTTTTCTCTATCGTTTACAAAGTCGTAGCCTTTTACAAATTCGGTTTCAACTAAATCGCGCACTTTGGTAACGCCGGTATCAATCACGGCTACCGTCACGCCTTTACCTCTATTTTTATCCCATGCCCCTTCAATATTGATACTATTTAAATGCCACTGTTGGCTGTAGAGGGGATCGTTAGCACCTTTAAGACTAGGCTTTACTTCTTCTTCTAAGAGATCCTCGTCGGATGACTGTAAATATTCAGCCTCCCGCGCAATTTCATCTTCTTCGGGATTCCCTAATTCTGGAATTTTATATATATAGTTTGGCTCGATAAATTCCGTATCTGCGGCTAGTTCTGACTTACGCAGTTTTTTAACTCGCTGCCTATCCCCTTCGATAATATAAACATTATCCTTTTTGGAAAATTGATTATCTAATCGAGGAGTTACATTGTACTTTTGAGCTATTGTTTGCAAATCTTGCTGCAATTTTTCCTGGGAAATCTCCTCCTGGAAATCTAGTACAATCGTCTCAAATTCGCCCTGAGATGCGAGTCCCTTAACATTAACAAAAGTTAACAGGGCAACACTCAAGCCGATGACAAACAAGCCGAATAATATAAGTTTTTTCATGAGAGTCTAACAATTGCTATTTGTCAGTTTGAACACTACCTTAGCTTACACACAACCTTCTTTACCCGAATACAGAAGGATATTTACAAAGTGTACCAGTCATCTATTTTTGAGCGGGACTTACGCAATCCCTTTTATTTGTGAGAAAGAAGATTGTAGCACTTGGTATACTACATTCTTTATTATTGTGACGTAATTCTATTTTATTGTCAGCAAAAATCAAGGAAACATTATGGAACGTGGACTTTTATGGCTACCTTTGCTAGTAGCGTTTTTTTGGTTAGCTTGGCAAGGTTCTAGAGAATTTAAAAAAGTTGAAGCTTATCGTATTTGGGCAGAAAACTTTGACAGAGCAAAATACGATATTTACGCAGTTTTGGCTCAGAAAGACAACGAAATAACTTGGGGCAAACCTACTGTTAAAGGTATCGTAGATTTAAAAACTTTTTCTTTAAATGATGTTGAAAATATAAAACTTTTGATAGATGACAAACTTATTAACATAGACGAATTACCTAGAAAGGCTAAAAAAATTGAATTAGAATTTGTACTCCCCGAAGCTAACAATTCAGTTCGCGTACCTTTTACAGAAATTCCTTTAGCAGGAGAATGGGGAAAGTTTCTACAAGGGGAATTGGAAAAAATAGGAAATAGGGAATGGGGAGTAGGGAGTAGGGAGTAGGGAGTAGGGAGTAGGGAACGGGGGAATAGGGAATGGGGTTGGGGGAAACGGGGGAATAGAACAGATAAAGAGTGGTAAATGTTAAGTTTTCAAGCTTTTATTTTGTCTAGTTGCCAAGTAAGTCCTAATAAATCTAGTAATACCCGGATTCAGCAACGCCCAAATTTTTCCTGTTCCCTGTTCCCCATTCCCCATTCCTCATTCTCCATTCCCCATTCCCCATTCCCGATTCTCCATTCCCCGTTCCCTACTCCCTACTCCCTACTCCCCATCAATATACAATTTGAAATTGTTACACCTTGGACGAGATCAAATGGTGAAAAATCCTGTATTTTAAGGTCATAGTTCGTAATGCGTATTCCGCTCATAGATTGATGAACACCAAATCAACATCCAAGGTGCCCGTTGCTTTGACTATTGCTGGTTCCGATAGCGGTGGTGGTGCGGGAATTCAAGCCGATCTACGCACCTTCGCTTTTCATTGCGTTCATGGTACAAGCGCTATTACTTGCGTTACTGCTCAAAACACTTTGGGTGTAATGCGTGTTGATGCAATGCCGCCATTAGCTGTTGAGCAACAAATTAAGGCTGTATGCGATGATATCGGGGTGCAAGCAGCTAAAACTGGAATGCTGCTGAATCAGGAAATTATTACCAGCGTAGTAAAACAAATAGAAACTTTACAAATTCCCAATTTAGTGGTAGACCCGGTGATGGTGTCGCGCACGGGAGCGCAATTAATTGATGATGAAGCCGTGAAAACTCTCCGGGATTCTCTTATACCTTTAGCTACAGTTTTGACTCCTAACCGATACGAAGCACAAATTCTTAGCGGTTTAGAAATTAAAACCCTCGATGATATGAAAGCGGCAGCGCAAACCATTCACGAAAAGTTAAAAGTCAAAGCCGTTTTAGTTAAAGGTGGTGGAATGCAAGGAAGTTTGCGCGGCATAGATATTTGGTTTGATGGTAAAAATCTTGAAACTCTGCTTATACAATTAGTAGCGACAAAAAACACTCACGGAACTGGTTGTACTTTATCCGCCGCGATCGCCGCTAATCTGGCACGAGGAGATAGTCTATTTAAAGCAGCACGTCAAGCAAAGGAATATGTTTCTCATGCATTAAGTAATGCCTTAGATATTGGGAAAGGACAAGGACCTGTAGGTCACTTTTTTCCTTTGTTAGAAAAATAATCCTATTTATCTCTTAATTTTTTTCATGATTGAATATAAGGTGGCATCTGTCACCTTAATATCTAAAAAAAAGCATTTTTAATGATAAGTTTACTGGTATGCTTTGCGATGCGAGTTAGCAAAAATAATTTTTTTTGTTTTTAAAGCTTGCTTATATCATTCTCAAGTATATAAGATAGCTTTTAGCTTTCAATTTTCAATTTTAATATTTGCAGAGAATAGTTATAGTAAATCGAAATAGCGTTTATTTTGGACAGTAAGTACCTATGCGAACAATAACAGATTCTGCCTACAACCAATCTCCAACACCAGCAAATCAAGGTTATTCTGCTTCCGTGCCGTTGAGTGTTTACCGTGAATTAGCCGCAGAGTTACAAGCAACACAAATAGCAATACATCAACTTAATCAACAAAATGAACATTTAGCGCAAGAAAATCACGTACTTCGTCAAGAAATCGCTAAAACCGTTAATGCTGTTTTACATTTACAAAATGCAGTAAATTCTTCTGCTAATGCTGCCTACAATAACAGTTCGTTGCCTTATTTCGATCGAGCATCGGTAGAAACAAACCAGAAACAATATGCACCGCACAAACCACAACATCAACGTCAACAGGTAGCTCCAAAGCGAGTAAAGCATCATTCACGTAGAGGGCCAGTTGCGCCTCAAGTAACTGAATATATTGAACCCATACCAGAACCAATATTTATAGAAGAAGAACAAGCAACCTATTATTACGATGATGAATCAGAATTTTCACAAGTTAGTGGCTGGTGGCTGATTTTTGCAATTGTTTTTATTATTGTTATGGGTTTTGGCGCTGGTTATGTAGTTGTACGTCCTCTTTTAGAAAACCATACTCGCTCGCAGTAACTTAATGGCTCATCCCTACGCCCGTATGCTAAAAACATATTTAAAAAAGGGAAGAGGGTATAGGAAACTCTTAACAGAGAACTAAAAATATAGTATTTATTCTTAAAATCGATTAATAAAGCTAATTTCTAAAGTACACTAAGAGTTTCAAGTTGACTTTAAAAGCTATAGAATAAGCTAATCAATCTATTGGTTAAAGTAACTCGAATCAAATTTTAATATTAGTCATAGAACTAGTAGATAAACCAAAAATAATTTTCTTATTAATCTTTAATCATTTTATGGAATTTTCTACAATCATATAAAATTAAAGTAAGTGTCAGTTTATTTTTAAACTTAAGCAATTATATTAAAAAAATAAATTTCTCTTTTCTTAAAAAAACTTCTTTAATTCCCTAAAAAAATCGTGGACGTTCTAAAATGCTATCGCTTAGAATATCGCCTTTTGACAAACAGCAAATGGTAAAAATTAATTGAATTGAGTTTGCCAGTTACCTTATAAGACTGGGGATCTGGTTAGATAGATAAAGCGAAATTTTTGTAAGGAGTAAGCCAAATGAAAAAAGTAGAAGCGATTATTCGTCCCTTTAAGCTGGATGAAGTAAAAATTGCTTTAGTTAACGCCGGTATAGTTGGTATGACAGTTTCTGAAGTACGCGGATTTGGGCGACAAAAGGGACAAACCGAACGTTATCGTGGTTCCGAGTACACCGTTGAATTTCTGCAAAAACTCAAGGTAGAAATCGTTGTAGAAGACGCTCAAGTTGATATGGTGGTAGATAAAATTATTGCCGCTGCCCGTACTGGCGAAATTGGCGATGGTAAGATTTTTATATCGCCGGTACAGCAAGTTGTACGGATTCGTACCGGAGAAAAGAATACCGAAGCCGTGTAACTAAGTAATGAAGTTTGAAGTCTGAAGTCTGAAGCATAAAACTGAATCATTCTTCATTCTTTAAACTTCATTTTGATTTATGGTTTTAATTTTTCTAATTGGGGAAGTAAACCCGCAAGAGCTTTACCTCGATGACTAATTGAGCGCTTCACCTCTGAAGTCATCTGAGCAAAAGTTAATTGCTTTTGGGGTACGAAAAAAACTGGATCGTAACCGAAACCTTTATCACCGCGAATTTCATCAAGAATCTCACCGCGACAAACACCTTCAGACTCCAAAACAATAGTGCCATCCGGACGAGCAATGGCGATCGCACAAGCAAATTGTGCGCCTCTATTGGTTTCGTTTCCTAGTTCTTTCAATAACCTAGCAATACGCTCAGAATCCGACGCACCGTAGCGGGCAGAATAAACTCCCGGAGCGCCATTTAATGCATCCACCTGTAAACCAGAATCATCAGCTATAGCCCAATTATTAGTAGCAATTGCAATTTCAGAAGCCTTTAAACGAGCATTTGCAGCAAAAGTATCGCCAGTCTCTTCAACTTCTAATTCTTGCGGCTTGAGAGTCAACTCCCAATTTAAATCCGCAAGATATTTTTGCAACTCTTTTAATTTTCCTGGATTTGATGTAGCTACAACTAATTTCATAGGTCAAAGGTCAAAGGTTAGAGGTTAAAGGTTAGGAGTTAGGAGTGAGGAGTTAGGAGTTAGGAATTGGGAGTTAGGAGTTAGGAGTGAGGAATTGGGAGTGAGGAATTAGGAATTAGGAATTACGGAGCATTGAAAATTAATAATTAAAAATTCATAACTCTAAACTCTCAACTCTAAACTCTAAACTCTCAACTCTAAACTCTAAACTCT
>CAYMZW010000287.1:0-2247 GCA_964395005.1 uncultured Rivularia sp. | reverse complement strand
AACTCTAAACTCTCAACTCTAAACTCTAAACTCTCAACTCTAAACTCTAAACTCTTAACTCCTAACTCCTAACTCTTAACTCTTAACTCCTAACTCTTAACTATAAATTACCGCTCTGCCCAATCTTTCGCCCAAGCTAAAGTTTTATGTACTTCTTCGAGGGTGGATGCTTCGCAGTACAGGCGCAAAACTGGTTCGGTTCCGCTAAAGCGAATCATTAACCAACTGTTGTCATCAAGACGGAATTTGTAGCCGTCAATTGTTTTACAATCAACTACTTGCTTTCCGGCAATTTCTTTTAATGGTTCTTTTTGCAATTGTTGCAAAAGCCGCTCTCTTGCTTCCATTCCTGAAAGAGGTAAGTCAATGCGATCGTATGATGAATTAAAATTAGCTTGTTTTTGTAAATGACTGTAATAGTCACCTAAATCCATTCCCGATTCTACAATTGCTTCTAATACATACAATGCCGAAAGCAATGCATCTCGTTCGGGGATATGGCTACCATAACCAATTCCACCCGACTCTTCACCACCTAATAAAACTTGTGCATCTAACATTCTATCGGCGATGTACTTATAGCCTACGGGGGTTTCGTAGAGCGATAAGTTATAGAGTTTTGCAACTAAAGGAATTAAGTCCGAACCGCTGACTGTTTTGACAATTTCGCCAGTAAATCCGCGTCTTTGAGTCAAATGATCGATGAGTATGGGAATTAAGATTTGCGAGCTGAGGAAGTTGCCGTTTCCATCTACAGCCGCAATTCTGTCACAATCACCATCAAATACTAATCCCACTGATAAACCTTCAGGGTTAGCTTTACGATGATTTTTAATTACATTTATAAACTTAGAAATATACTTCGGTAAAGGTTCGGGGGCACCACCTTCAAATAACGGATCGCGATCGCTATTAATTTCTTGAACCTTATCCCCTAAAAGCATTGTTAATCCACCTGCGGATGCACCATGCATTGCATCGGTAAATAAAGTCAGCTTACCCGAACTTATGGCATCTCGAATTTTGTCAATGTTGACTTTACCTTCTAACCCCTGTGTATAGCTCTGCCAAGGATCGAAGCTTTCGATAGAACCTTTTTCTCTATTAAAAGATAATTCTTGTGTGAGTAGACTTTCGATTTCTTTAGTCACATCGGTCGGTACCGAACCACCGAAACAACTTTTAACTTTTAATCCCGAATATTTCCCCGGATTATGAGAAGCTGTAATTACCAATGCTCCTAAAGCATTTTGAGCCTTTGCTGCCCAACTAAAAGCTGGAGTTGGAGCATAATCTTCAGTCAAAACGACATCAAAGCCTGCATCCGTGACAATTTCGGCAACAAAACGAGCAAAATCTTCCGACATGAATCGGCGATCGTGACCAACAATAATGGTACGATTACCTACCATCTTTCCGTATGTATTTAATAATACTTGCGCGGCCACTGGCGCAACTAAGGCTAAATGTTCAAAAGTGAACTGATCGCCAATAACGCCGCGCCATCCGTCGGTACCAAACTTAATGGGTTTACTGGCAACAGGCATTTGATTATCCTATATTTAATTTCTACTCGATGGATTCTAGCATTTCCTTTATACAAGGGTAAAAAAAGATTCCCGTAAAAATATAAAAGCTAAGTAAAGATTTTTATTGATTGCCGATCTAAAAAGTTAATTATGATACAATTTTCAAGTTAAAAACGATAATTTAAGGTTTGTACTGAAAAAATAGAAAAGTGTTTTGAAATTATTGCTCATAACTAATATTAGTAATAATCAAGAATTACTGTAATTAGTGAATTGGTTCAAAATACAATATCCCCAGAGATATATCTATTGGTACAAATAGTACAAATTATCTTTTTTTATAGCGTTTAAGTTTCAAAAAAATAAACGTAAAAATGTAAAAGTGTGGCTGTCAAACATCATTATCCAAATAGCAAGACGGTAGAGAAAAACTTGAATAAAGCAACTAACCGCCGTAGTGGGATGTTTGACAGCAACACAAAATATATACACCCTGTTTTCCCTTAAAAATCATCCACAAGCTCGCTCATGCGTCTGATTAAAGGGTCTTCCTCTTCATGAGAAGTTTTTATATCGTAAGGAGGTACAGGAGTATTATTTATTACTTCTGATACCGCTGTTTGGTTGGAAGGCTGAACGACTAAACCTTGATTGACCATCATTGCCAACTGAGCCACTTGCTGACTAAGCTGTGTCAAATGTTGTTCCATCGTCGCCA
>CAYMZW010000286.1:0-8919 GCA_964395005.1 uncultured Rivularia sp. | reverse complement strand
TTAGGCAACGGATGGAGTTAGGCAACGGATGGAGTTAGGCAACGGATGGAGTTATTTCTCTTTGTTTCCCCATCACGCTATCTGCCATGCCCAATGCCCAATGCCCCATGCCCTATTTGATTATGTCCAAGCTCGGAAAAAGTTGCCGTCTTCCCAAATTCCTGCAACTTGCTTTTCGATTGCGGCTAATTCTTTATCGTTTAATTTCTGAAAACTTCTTGCTACATTAACGTTTTCTTCTAGTTGTTTAATATTTTCGGCGGCGACTATGCAGCAATGTACTCCTGGTTGAGATAAGCTGTAACCCAAAGCTTGATTCATTCCGGATAATCCACCAGGTTTGAATAATCTACCGTAAGCAGGTACTTTCATGGCAGTTACGCCGACGTTTTTCTCTCGCGCTACTGGTAAAACTACGGGAAGAAATGGACGGGGATGATATTTATCGGCTGCGTTTACGGGAATTAAGGTGTGATCGAAATCATAGCGACGCAATCCATCAGCAATGATATCAGGTTCGTGATGTCCGGTAATTCCTGCAAATCGGATTAATTTCTGTTGCTTGGCTTCTTCTATTGCTTTGATTGCACCGGAATTAGAGAATATTGTATCTAATTCTTCGGAGAAAGAAACGTGATGCAATTGCCATAAATCCAGATAATCTACGTTTAATCGTTTTAAACTTCTTTCTAATTCTCTCCAAGCACCATCTCTATCTCTTGCGGCTGTTTTACTTGCTAAAAAGATTTTTTCTCGGTGGGGTGGAAGTACTTTTCCTAAATAATCTTCGCTGGGGCCATAACTTGCAGCAGTATCAAAATAAGTGATGCCGAGTTGTAGTGCTTTTTCGATTTGAGCTACAGCATCTTTTTCTGCTCCATTTTGAGATAGCGGCGTTTGCCCAGCACCACCCAAGCCAAATATAGGAAGTTTTACACCCGTTTTACCTAAAATTTGTTCTGGCATTTTTGCAGGTGGTGCAGCATTGCTAGAGGTATTTTGCTTTTGTGCAGGAGATGCGGCATTGCTAGAGGTATTTTTCTGTAAAGAGTTGCATCCGACAATACCGCCAGCAACAGCCGCACTGGTAATTAAGAAGTCACGTCGCGTAGTTTTATCTGACATGATTGGGGGTGAGATTGCTTTGTTTATATTATTTTAGCGAGTAGGGAGTTAACAGTGAGCAGTGAACAGTGAACAGTTAACAGTTAACAGTGAACAGATATTGGATAAACAAATTGCCCTCACCCTATTAACGGTAGGCTATATCCTATATAAGGATGACTGATTAGATTTAATTAAATATTTTTAGCTGCTGAATTTGCTGTTACTTTTTGGATATAACGAATAATTTCATTAAAGTTATTACGGTTTTCTAAAAGTTGTTTTACCGAGGTATTTGAAGTAGCAATAGCTTGTTCTTCTTGTTTGCGTGCGGCTATTATTTGTTTTTCAATTTCTCCGTAAACCTGTTGCTCAAATTCCCATAATTGTAATTCAATTTGATTTTCTAAATCTTTAGCTATTTTCTGAAATTCGCTTGTTATCTCCCACTTAACATCAGCTATCTTTTTTTCTTGCTCCTTTTCCTGATGCATTTGGTGACAATCTATTCCAATTGATACAATTGCTAAAGCTGGACCTAAAAATATGGCTGCATTACCAATACCTTTGGCGATACCAACAGCTTGCCAAGGTTGAAATTTGAAGCCGACAAATTTTCCTACAGCCAAAACAGTTTGATGTAAACCACTTCCGGCTACATTCATAGAAGTAAGAAAACCTTTTCGGGCAATATTTGCAGAATTACTAGTTGCAAATCTGTTTAAGTTTACTCCTGCTGTTTCGCCAATTTGTTTGAGAAAATTAACTTGTTCTTGAAGTCGTTGTGTATTTGAACTAGAAGCTACATTTTCAGTAGATACATTTTCAGCATTTCCTAAACAAGCTATAAAAGTTTGTACTAAATTTCCTTGTAATACTTCTTTGACTTCTTCTCGAATGTCTTCCACTGCTGAATTTACAGTATTTTGTAGTTTTGTTTCTGCTTGTTCATATTGTTGCTGAACATTTAATTCGGCTTGTTTATTAAGTTTTTCAAAGTCTTGTTCGGTGGCAACAGCAGAAGCTAATAAAACGCCTTCTTTGGCAATTGCAGCGGACATTTCTAGGGCTATACTTTTAATTTTCGTTCGTAGGCGATCGCGTTCTTTTCTTACTGTTCTAGATAGTCGTGTTAATACTTCTAAAAAAGCTGAATCTTCAGTAGAATTCCGCGTAAAACTTAACTGAGCTTCATCAACCAAACTTAATGCAATTCGCACAGGTGTATCGAATCTTGCCAATGCTGCACGTTTTTCGACAAAATTATTCAGCGCATCGATAAAAGTTTGAAAGCGGCTAATTTCAATGAGAAATTCTTCGTCTTCGTCTACACCTTCGCAATAATCTTTAGCATCAATAAAGCAGACAGGAAATTCGTCTAAATTATGGGGTTTAATTGCTTCAGCTAAACTTTTACGATAGTTAGCAATTTTTTGTGCTTCTTCTCCCGCTTCATCAGACATTTTATTGATAACCAGCATCATTTTCCATCGATAACCTTTTTCATAGGCTAACTTTTTAAAGTTTTCTACTACCGCTTCTAATTGTTTTTGGATACCTTTTCCTAAATCTTGCAGCGCCAAACCTGTTTTTTTCAAACCAAGAGTTGCAAACTGATAATCTTCAACAGCAACAATGGTACATTGCTCGATAGCATGATCATATTCAGCACCAGTTAATAATATTTCTCGTCGGAGTCGCTCAATTTGTAAACCAACATTTTCAGGAGCAATTTCCCCTAATTTATCCACTAATTTATGGGAAAGTATTGAGTCTGCTTGTTTGAGAAGTCGCGCACCGAAAGAAAGTTGTAATTGTTCTTTTTCGTCATTACTTGGAGATGTACCCAAACCTTCTGCTTCTTGAATAAGCCGCTCAACTTCCTTTGTTTGCCAATTCCAAATTTCTGCGACTAAATCCACCATTTCCCGCTCTAGCGGTGAAAAGAAACCGTCAATATAGGCAATAGCAAGCATTTGTCGCATTGCTTCATTTTGCTCGCCAGGAGGAACTTTATCTGCTATATCCTCTACTGATAATGAGTTTTCGTCTTGAGCAAGAATTTTCTCCATTTCTTCTATGGTGCGTTTTCCCATGTTGCTCTGTTGTGCTAATTCATGCAGAGCTTGAGCTTCTTTGTTATGTATTTGCCCATCTGCACAGACTATGTGGGAAAGGAGTAAAAATGAATAATCTATGATTTCATCAGCTTTTGAAATGGGTTGATTCATATTTATTCCTGATTCAACTATGAAAATATAAAAACAAATTTTTACCTTATATTTTCAGGATTCCCTATTTAAAAGCATTACGAACATAGTTTATATTTTTTGTTATAATTACGGATATATAAGTACATTTACTGAATAATAGATTATAAATAAGCTTAGATTTTGCACCATTATTGTTAAGCCGGAATAGCCGCCTCGTAAGCCGGAGGCAATAAGAGTGAGAAATCAATTTCAACGCTGACATATTAAGTAGGTTAAAACGCACTTAAAGCCTTACCTAGTCTGATTTATCAGACTTTATGTTTGAGCCTGGGAATTTATTCCAAGGCGGTTGTTGCGAATAATGCAAGATATGAGTAAGTTAAATAATTTTATTCTTAAATTCAAAAATTTTATCAAAAGAGATTTTTATTTCATATTTATTATTAGTTAAACAATTGCTATAAAATGTCTATTTATAAATTTAACCCCCTTTGAAAAAGAGGGCATTCCACAAATTCAATAGTTATTAAAACTACTCAGCATTAACAAACTCTTTTTCTGCTGCACTCAATTTTTTCTGATATTTACCAATTTTTTGTTCGGCAACTATAAAATTAGGACTTTCCGATGGTACGGTTTGCATTAAGTTAATCGCTGCTTTCCATTTACCTACGACAATTTTCCAATCTTCTTTCGAGGTTGCTAATTCTTCCGAAGATGTTGCACTATTAGCAAGATTTAATGCTTCGCTAAAAGCGCTTCCTTGATTTTCTAATTTAGATATTTGAGTATTAACTACTTTGGCTTCTGAACTAATTCTTTTCTGAATTTGTTCTCCAAAATTACCCGAAGATATACTCTGCTGTACGTCTGGTAAGGTGAAAAACATATATAGCCATGCACCAACTAAACTAAGAACAAAAATATTCAGAAATGTCTTTGGCGATCTTTTATTTTTAACTACAACAGTTGAGTCATCTGTGCTTTTTTTAGTTGTATCAGTAGTTGTTACTACAGTAGTTGAGATAACTTCCGAATCTTCATTCTCAATCTGTTTTGATTGACTTTTAGCAGTATCTATTTCATCTATACTATCGCTGAATACAAGACGCGCTTTGAATAAATATGCAACTTGATAAAATATAGCGGCACATAAAACCCATACGCCAGCAAATGCCAATCTTAAATTGCTAGGATTTTCTGCGTATGTTGCAATTATTTTCGTATAATTAAGCTCAAATAATGGTAAAAAAGGCGTAAAAATTAAAGTTGCTATCAAAGTAGATAAAACAATTACCATCCAGCTATATAAACTTTCCCACCAGCTAATTAATCCGGGAAAAAATCCCGAAGTCGCGTTGATTTTCTCTCCTGGAATCGGAGACATAAAACGACTGAGAAATAAATGGTGAAAAAGGGCGATCGCCGGTATGGGCAAAATTAAAAATAAGATAACAACTACTGTCAATTGTTCGGGAGTTTTCGCCGTGTTGGATAAATTGTAAAGCGAATCCGCATAGCGTCTGACGATACCTAAAAATGTGCCCATCAACACGGACAACATTAAGGCACTTAACCAAGCATTAGGATAGGGAATCCATACGGGCAATGATGACAATCGTTTCATAGTGAATACTAATTGTATTATTGTGTATTTGTAGAGATGAACTGATGTAAATGGTTGATGTCCTAAATACGCTTGAAAATTGATTGTTATTTGTTTGGGCAAGAGTAACACTCAAGCTTGCTTGGATAAAAAAGACATTTAAGACTTTGGCTATCCGATCGTGCAAATAACCTACTAAAAGGCTTATATTTGCATAAATCATACAGCTTCTCAAGTATCAAGTTATAGATATTCAATAAAAGTATATCAAGCAAGTAACTTGATAATCAGGTAAAGTATATTTAATTTAGTGTTTTCCTATTAGCTCTAGTTAACAGAATTTGCTTTCAATACAAAGTCTCACGACTTTTCAGGATGTCATAATTGTAAAAATAGAGTTTGACTGCAATGGCTGCTTCACTCAGATATACCAAAGAACCACATAAGGAAACTTATAGTGAGATCATCGACGTTCGTTCAGGTTGCGAGTTTGCAGAAGATCGCATCCCCGGCGCAATAAATTTGCCGGTTTTAAATGATGCCGAACGTGCTGAAGTTGGAACGATATACAAGCAATTTTCACCTTTTCAAGCTCGAAAAATAGGGGCTGCAATTGTATCAAAAAATATTTCTCAACATTTAAACGAACACTTTGCTAACAAAGAGAAAAACTATCAGCCTTTAGTTTACTGTTGGCGAGGCGGGCAACGTTCTGCTAGTTTGGCTACAGTATTATCTCAAATTGGTTGGCGAGTAACTTTGCTTGAAGGTGGTTACAAAACTTACCGTAGTTATGTACGTCAGGAATTAGATTCTTTACCGCGAAAATTAAATTACAAAATATTGTGCGGTTTAACCGGAACTGGAAAAACCCATATTTTGAAAAATATGCATCAAAGAGGTTTGCAAGTTTTAGATTTGGAAGCTTTAGCAAATCATCGTGGCTCTTTGTTAGGTGAAAGGTGGCAAGGTAAACTTTCTCCTCAGCCAACGCAAAAGTATTTCGACTCGAAATTGTTGAAAGCACTACAAAGCTTCAATCCCGATGAAACTGTGTGGGTAGAATCCGAAAGTAACAAAATAGGGCAAATTCATTTACCTCAATCTTTGTGGAAGGAAATGAAACAATCTAGCTGTTTAGAAATAAAGCTACCCCCTGAAATTAGAGTGCAATTTTTGTTAGCAGAATATCCGCATCTAATTGACAATCCCGAAATTCTTAAAGCTAAGTTAGAAAAATTAACATCTAGCTGTGGTTGGAAGAGGATAAGTAAATGGTATCGAATGATAAATAACCAAGAATGGGAATCATTTGTCAAAGATTTGTTGGAATCACATTACGACCCAACTTATCGTAAATCGATGCAGCAGAATTTTAACCGAATAGAAAAAGTTGTTTCTTTAGCCGATTTATCCGATCGCAGTATTGATAAGTGGTTGGATTCTTTAGTACCAAGTTTTGTTGGAGTAAAATAAATATAAGTAATTGCCAATAATACAACTGTGTAGAGACGCGATATATCGCGTCTCTACATTAGTTTTCGGCTGTTAATTGGTTAAAGTTATAAAAAAATTCAATACAATTACAAGGTGAAATATGCAAATAAAACAACGCCACGATTGGAATTTAACCACATCAGAAGCTAAAGTTATCCAAGAAGAATTACAAAAAGAAGTTATAACCGAAGATAAATTTAAACAACCAGTTAAATACGTTGCTGGTGTCGATATGGGTTTTGAAGATAATGGAAAAACCAGCCGTGCTGCGGTAGCGGTATTGAGTTTTCCAGATTTACAGCTACAAGAACAAAGTATAGCTAAACTTCCTACCTCGTTCCCCTACATTCCCGGTTTTCTATCATTTCGTGAAATTCCGGCGGTACTTGAAGCGCTACAAAAGATAAATAAGATACCAGATTTAATCTTATGCGACGGTCAAGGAATTGCCCATCCTCGTAGAATGGGAATCGCCAGTCATTTAGGTGTAATTATCGATATGCCTACCATTGGTGTAGCCAAATCGTGGTTGATAGGCGATTATAAAGAAGTTCCTCAAGAAAAAGGAAGCTGGCAGCCTTTAATACATAAAAATGAAACCATAGGAGCAGTTTTACGTACTCGAACCAACGTGAAACCAGTATACATTTCAAGCGGTCATCGGATTAGTTTACCAACCGCTATTGATTACGTATTGCGCTGTACGCCGAAATATCGTTTACCCGAAACTACCCGAATTGCCGATAAGTTAGCCTCTAATAGGTGAGAGGGGGAAGAGGGGGAAGAGTGGGGAGAGGGGGAAGAGTGGGGAGAATAAATAATTATTACCAATTACCAATTACCAATTACCAATTACCAATTACCAATGCTCAATGCCCCATGCCCCATGCCCAATTTCTAACTCCTAACTCCTAACTCCTAACTCCTAACTTTTAACCTTGATTACTTGTACTTGCTCATGTTAGGAATCACACAGACAATGATTGAAGTTAGATAATAAAGGCTATATAAATAGTTAGATTTATGAATTCACTAACTTTACAGTGGCGTGATGCTGGACAAGAAAAAACTCAGATAATTTACGAGCAGCAGCCTAGTAAGAATCCAGGGACTGTTCGTATTGGTCGCGATCCGCAGCGGTGCGATATTGTTTTAAGTCATCCTACTGTATCGGGTTTACACGTCGAAATATTTTTTAATTCCGAACAAAAACAATTTCATATTCGTAGTTTAAGAGAAAAGAATCCTCCTTTAATAGATGGAAAGCAGTTGATTAAAGGAAATACATCTTTGAATCAAGGTAGTATTCTCTGCTTGGGGCAAATGGAATTGAAAGTTATTAATATTAGTATTCCGCAAATTAATAGCTTTCCGGCAACTATTTTAGAACCGCCAAAACCAAACCGAAATAGCCAGCCAGCTGCTCAAAAAGCACCGTCAAAATCTTCTTCCCCAACGGCACCTTTACTAAACGGTTCTTATGGATTGCAGTGTCCTAATTGTCATAAAGTCTCTTCTATCGAACATATCCAAGTTGGTTGTCCGTGGTGCGGTACTTCTTTAGCTGCGGCTATGAGTGTTTTAGTTGCACCAGACAAAAATCAGTGAGCAGTAATCAGTGAGCAGTGAGCAGTGAACAGTGAACAGTGACAAATTATAAGTAGTCGGTTATCAATGAACAGTTATAAATGAATAATTACTAACAACTAACAACTAACAACTAACTACTAACAACTAATAATAATATGTCAAATAATTTAGAAATTAATCTGAGTTGGGAGGACCCGGCTACTGGGGAATTACGAGAACCAAATTTAAGGGTTCCTATTACTTTTGGTAGAGAGTTTTCTCAAATGCCTGCCGAAATTCGGGGACAGCGTGTTTCGCGAGTACTTCTTGATAGTAGTGAAGTTTCCCGATATCATGGGCTGATCGATTGGGAACAAGATCAATTAGTTGTAGTTGACCAAAATAGCGTTAATGGTATTTACGTTAATGCTAATCGTCAGAAACGTAGCGTTATTAATAGTGGCGATACTTTAAAAATTGGGCCTTATGAAATTACTGTTTCTTTTTCTTTAAATACACCAGCAGTAGCATCTACACCCGCACCAATATCTGCACCTAGCCCGACTAATTCTACTATCCAATTTAATCCGGCGACTAATTTACCAGACGCAACTTTACCTCCAGAGGCGGCAGCAACACCTTTAGGTTCGAGTTTTCCACCACCAATTTTTCAAGAGGAAAAGGTTCCGGTACAAGCACTTCACGCTACGGGTTTGCAGGTTTCGGAAACTGATTATTTGGCTTTGGGAGGCGGTTTAGGAAGTTATATCTGGGTAGATTTACTGAGAATATATGGTGTTAATAGCGAAAAAATTGTTGCTTTGGGTTTAGATGAAGAACCATATGCACGATATAAGCGGTTGTGTTTAAATTCGCAAATACCTTTGCATGAAAGATTGCGTTCTAATTCTGATTCTTGTCCCGATAATA
>CAYMZW010000285.1:0-9008 GCA_964395005.1 uncultured Rivularia sp. | reverse complement strand
GCTTATCTGTCGCCGAATCTTTAACTTCATACAACGAACCATTGCGAGAGATTTGGTAATCACCAGCTTGATACTGGTTTTCTCCTGCTTGGGTTTGCAATTGAAATAAGTTTTTTATTGATGCTGCAAATTGATGTTGTTTTGAATTTTCTTTAAATTCACGTACTCCTATTTTTACGGCAGAAGTTACACTGCTTACGACAGTCGATGCATTATTAATAATTTGCTGCCACCATGAGGTATTTTGTGGCTGCTTTAACCTTTGCTCAATTAGCTCCTGATATAAACTACGTTCTTGGTGTAACGCTTTTATTTCTGCTTTTAATTGTTCAACCTCTGTAATTAATAATGTTTTCAAAGGACTATCTTCTAATACCGAAAGTGATTCTGCTACTCGTGTGGAACCCGAAACGGGAGGTGAGTTTGTATAAGAAGGTAGGTCAGAAGGTGACAATAATTCTGGTTGATTAATTTGACTAGTATTACCTAGATTTTCCCAATATTCTAAATTTTGTGGCTTTTTACCTGTAACAGCTTCTTGCTCCAAAAAATTGTTAACGATTACCTTACCTTCCGAATCAGATTGTAAGACAACTTTCCCATCTAGTTCAACTTTCTTATTGGCAGCCCCATCTACAAATTCCCCAATTGAAGTAGAACGCAATTGTTGAAGTTGTGCGATTAATTGAGGATTTAATAGTTCCCCTGAGAAACCCGATACTTGATCACGAAATTGATTTTCATCACGTCCATAAACTAATTTATCCCCATCAAATATTTTCAATCCTTGTTTGTCCGAATTTTGTTCAACATCCAATACAGCTTTTAACAAGACTTCAATTAATTGCTCATACCTTTGCTGCATTGCTGTTGCATCGCTTTCGTTGACAGTAAATATGTTTGGCATTTCATTTACTCTCCTTTGCTAACTAAAGCTACTGCTTCCAAACGATTTACAATTAAGGAAGATCCAACATAAAATATGGCTAATTTTCCATCAAGCAGCCAAGCATTGAAATCACTTTTTTGTTGAATATCTCTAGTACATTCATAAGCGGATAATCCGTTGATTTTTCCAGCCAACAGACCATGCTGGTCAAATATTTCAATTACATGGGGACAATAATTTTTATCAAAAACTGGTTTTTCCTTTGCTTCATCGACCATTTCTAGCCATCTTGGATAGTGCGATAAAATTGAAAATACTTCTGGATTGGAATTAACTTGTTTTTGTGTCATTGTATTTGACTCTAAAATATATTGTTCAATTCTTCTGGTGAAGCCAAATCTTCACCATCAGTAGGTAACGGAAATAATTTTTCCGCCAATGCTTTACGCTCTAAAAATTGTGCGGAACGTTCTTCCTCACTCACCTGTACGCCATTATTTTCAATCAATCGTTCCCTTACAAAATCCCATTTACTTTCCGACCAATTCATTTCTTCAATATCAGAGAGGGGAACCTTCAACTTATGCAACAAGGGAACGTATGCTTCTGTGCCGCGAGTGTAAGCTGGATTAATAATTACCGCTCTCCCAGTACCCATCTTTGCAAATTGCGCTGGTTCCAATAAATGCCGCTTTTGATGATGCTCGTTGCTGCTGTGAGAACCACCCCCTTTCCCCATACTTCGAGATTTAGAATTAAATTTTATTTCCATCTCCCCTAAATAATCGCTAAAAATCTTCGCAGATTCAGGATCTTGGGGATTGAAAATAAATTTTGTTGCAGTACCTCCTAATATTGCTCGTGATAATTCTTTTCCGTAAACTTTCTCTAATTGAGCAATATTTTGATAACCTAAAAGGCCGACGAAACCGTCTTCACGTCCTTCATTTAGCCAATTGACGAGTGCTGGTAAATAGAATGTTGGTAGTTCATCCAAAGCAACAATCAAAGGGTCACTACGGGGAATAGTGCGGGTGATGTTGCGGGTTACAATCATGTGTAAAATCGCAGCAAGCAGCGGACTAACAATGTCTCTGTTGTTTCTATCCAGACCAAAAATAATTAGTTGCTTCCCATCTAAATCAAGTGGTAGCGTTGTTTGACCGCAAAAAGCACCAACAAAATCACGCTTGAGAAAGCGCTGAAACATTCGCTGTGCGGTACCGATAATTGATGCAGCTGTTTTTTCTGAATCTTTGACGCTGATTAATTGTGATAATGGTCGAGAAGTCCAGACTTTTAATTTTTCGGAGGAAGCAGCTTCGAGTCTAGTCGCTAGATTTGGTAAAGACAAAATAGCTTGTGCCATCATTAAATCACAATATTTATCTTCGCCAGTTAAAGTTTTAATAGCTTTGGTTACAAGTAAAATCCCCTCAACCAAAGAATCTCCTGCTTCTTCAAAGAACTTATCACTGCTAGCATTCGCACCTCTGTCAAAGTTTCGAGAGATTACTTGAGTAAGTTGTCCTGCTGCGATCGCATCTTCTTCATCCCTCAATAAATCTAACGGATTGCAAGTTTCACTCTCAGCAAACCCCGGCGCAAACACCCTTACGCTGTAACCTCGCTTCATTGCATAAGCTACAGCTCGTTTCGTTTGCGCTGGAAACTTGAAATCGTAGAGCAGCATTGGAAAACCTTGGTCGAATGCGCTACGAATTAACGGGTCTATTACAGAGAAAGTTTTACCCGAACCAGCTGCACCGATAACAGCTATTCCTCTTTGAGCATCTGGTACATACAAAGTTGAATTGGAAGAAAGAAATTTTTGTTTAAAAGTTGGTTTAGTTTTGATGAAACCGCCTTTGTACCACTGTTTTTGTAGAGCAGTTCTGATGTATGGGGGAGTTCCAACATATAATCCAACAGAATTACGAATCGGTTTAGATATCTGCTTCTTCGCTTTTCTGGCTGCTTGAGATTTTTCTCGGCTACCACCCCAGTAACTGGTAGCAACTTTACCTTTATAATTACTTCCAGAAATTAATTTTAAAATACCAATACTAGCAAAACACCCTAGCAGCACTAAGCCAGATTGTGATTTCATTAAATCAGCGAATTTTTCAATCTGAGAATTTTTTGGTATTGTTGATGGTTGTTGTATCAATATAAAATTGTTATTCATTTTTCTTTTGACTAATAAAACTTTTATTTAAGGCAATATACTTTCCCTGTTGATAACAAAATTCGGTTTGTGATAGTAATCCATCTGTATTTGTACTTTGAGTAATAGTTAGGCAAGGAAAACCTTGGTTAGCAGTTTCAGAAACCTTAATTAACTTTTCTCTATAAGGTAGCCCGGAATTAGCGATAAATTCTAAAAGTAGCTTACCCGACTTGTTATAAACTGAATACAAGCACCCAGCAGCACCACAAAGTTGAGAAGAAGCATAATCAAAAATGTATAAGTGACCAGCACCTTGAGATGGGATTCGTATAACTTTGATTGAGGAAATATCAAGATAGCGAGTTGATTTTTGAGATAAAACCTGTTTTAGAAGAGGTTGTGGTGTAACTGACTCTGCGCTTTTCCAGGTAGCTATACGATTATTATTAGATAAAATTGTATGTAAAGCCGATACAGTAAAAGTCATGATAACTATAAATAAAATCAAAGCAGCAGTTCGATTCTTCTTCAACTTAAACTGATAAATTTTATAAATATTTGGTTGCATAATTAATCTGATAAACAATTCATTGATTGCAAATTATGCTTGTATTTAGCTTTCGCTTTTTCTCCATATTCTTTGACTGTCATACCCTTACTCACATCACGAATTTGAGAATCAATAGGAATATTTACACCAGCGAAATGCATTTGAGTTGCACGTTCAACTAGTCTGTCTCCAGTAAAAGGTTTACCTGTGGTTGGGTCAGTTTGCTGCGATGCAATTGATAGTAAATCACTATTGTTTGATTCAATTAAAGATTGCTGTTCGGTCGGTGAAAAATTCTGTGTAATGTAACTACTTTCTACGTCTAATAATGCTCCACTTAAAGCATCAAGATTAGTATTAGATGAATGAATATTTCTGCAATCTCCCTTTGCAACAGGTATCAAGTTAAATACATTATTTTCCTTCTTTGAAGAAATAATTGGAGAATTATCAAAACTAAATCCGCTACTGTTTAAACCTGTAGGTACTGACATCGAATTTTTATTAGAATCAATCGTACCTAAGAATATGGGTTCCTTCTCCTTATAAGTCATAAACGGAACCGGACCAATAAAATAAGGTGTACATCCTAAGTCAACGAAATTATTTCGCATACAAACCCGGAAGAATAAAGATTGAGAAACTTTTCCATCTACTTCAGAAACATCCCACACAGCAACTTTAAAAGCATCACCAAATAGGTTTCTACCAGTGGGTTCTTTGCCACCATTTACCGAACCTAAGATTCCTCCTCCACCTTTAACCAACTGATACTTACCACTAACCCAAGCTTTACCCTTAACACTTGGAGAGCCAGATAGTTCAATATGGGCGCAATCTTTATCACAAGCTACTGCAAATCCTTCAAAGTTACTACCTGAAATAGTTCTATCTCGTTTTTGTTCGTTAGTTGCAAACGCAACATCTACTATTCCAACTTGCATTCCTATGGGGTTAGCAGGATTGGGGAATTGGGAAAATGGTACATTGCTTAATCCGGGTACCTCATCAATATAAACTCCTTGCCATTTGTCAAAGCTAGCAATTGGAGTTATTGATAATCCCGGAATTGAATCGATTTTGTAAGATGTTAAATCCGAAGATTCAAAATTTAATTTACCCAAATGTGAAGATATTTTGAGCAAATTACCTATAGTTTGATTCGAGTTAAATGGCTGGGATAAATTTTCTGAAAGTAAATCATATATTGGTTTTACATCTCCTATCTTCCATTCTTCTAAATCAGGTATTGCTTTAACTAAGCTTTCTATTGTTTGAAATTTGAATACACCAAAACGGGACAAGTCAACTTCTTGTATATCAGAGCTAGTAATTTGAGAAATATCCAAAAGTGAAAATTCTTGGAGTTTAAAAGAGTCCTGAAAATCACCCAGCATTGTAAACGAATCAGGCTTTTGTCCCGTATCCCAACTACGAGATGGGTCATATTCTAACTTTGAAATCACTATCTCAGGTGCTTGAAATGAACCAGGTTCAGTAATCGCTGGCATTTTAGAAAACGTAATTTGATTCCAATTTGGTAAACGAGTATTTTGCCATTTAATTGTAGGAATTTCCGAGTGTCTTGATGGAGAATTAGATATAGATTTCTGTTGCAACCCAACAATAATCGCACCAGAAATCAAAAGTGATAAACTCACCCCCCAAGCAAATATTAAATTCTGTTTTAGTAATTTCATAATATAAGTACCTATTTAAAAATTTCATTACTACAGTTTGATTTATGTAAAATACTTTCGCTTTATTCCCTCCCGCTGCCCCCTGCCTCTTAAACTTCCTAGTTCAATTAGGCGATTAACCAACCGCATCGAAATACCACTTCTACGAGCAGCACTGTCAACGGGTTCACCCATTCCTACTTTCACTAAGAAGTTTGCTATTCTTGACCACAAAAGGGATTCTCGATGAATCAAGCCTCTTTTGCTAACAAGTTTTAACCCTCGACTAATTTGCTTCAATTCGCCATTATTTTTAATGTTAGAGAATTGAGTCGTTTCGGGAGATATTTTGATATCAGGTATGATTTCTAGAGTATGGAAAGTAGGAGTTTTATCTCCCATTACCACTTTAAATAAATATACCTTTCTTCCCGATTTACCTTTTGAAATTACGGTTAATAAGCTGCTATTAGATAATGGTAATTGTTTTACTTTTAACGGCTTAATTCGTCTTAAATGTATTACCGTTGCCCCTTCTTTTTCACATTCTTTCCCCTCTGTTGATAAACAGCCATCCACGTCGAGTGATGCGAATACAGGATTATCTAACCATACTTTTTCTACTATTTCGTTACTTTTAATAAATGAAATGTTTACTCCATAACCGGGCGACAACTCAATTTTGGGTATATTTTGGGAATTATGACCAGTAGCAATTCCCTGGGGAATTTGTTTCACATTCTGTTTTATTTCACTTGCAATTACTGGCGATAAATTTGTCAGAGGTAATAATACACAGCAAGCAATTGTGGTTTTCCACTGCAAAATATTCATAACGGCTGCCCCTAGTTAAAATTGAAAAGATTCATTCACAAAGACTTGTACCTCAGTACCAGCTTTGACATACCAAACATCACCTTGTTTCTGTAGTTCTTGTAGTGCTTGCTGATTACGTTCGATAATTTGTTGAGTTAGCGGTTCAAATCCTCCCTCTAAAACCGCTCCTAAAATATTTTCTCGACTTCTTCTCGTAGAAGAGAAAGAGTTAGTACCACCAAATCCACTACTCGTTGATATTTGTTGTTCTTTGGGTTGATTAAGAACTTTACCGACTTTCGCTAAAGAACCAACAGCGAAGGTTTCTACGTCTCGTCTTGCAATTTCTCCTTTCTTACTGTTTAAACGAGATGCTACTAAAGGTTTTCCGGAATTACCACGAATGGCGATCGCACTTGGAGGGAGAATATATTCTTTACCATCAATCACAACTTGAGTTGCTTGAAGTTCAATTAGCCCCCCTTGATTAACGTTCTTAATTTGAGCTACAACTTGAGAACCGATAGGTATGACTACTTTTCCTTCTGGTGTATTTAATGGTTGTTCCAGTTCAATTACAAATTTTTCGCTTTTTGACTTATTTTTAGATTGTTGAGTTGAATTCTTGCTAGTAAAATGATTACTCCAGATTAAAGGGGTTAATAACTTTCCATCAACCGATTCCCCCACCTGTAATTGATAATTGTTTTCATATCTAATAATTGCCGCTTCTTCACTATAAAGCGGTTCTAGTTCATCACTGTTTAGTGTTTGTGCTGTCTGGACTGCTGAAATTAAAGTTGCATTTTGGATTGTTGGTTGTTGCTCTCGTATAGCTGTATCAAAAGTATTTCCTTTCTCTTGCTCGTCATCAGTATTAGTCGTAATTTCGCTGCTGCCATAGCTTCCCAAACGACTAATTTTAGTCCATTCTTCCATCGGGTCAGTTTTTTCTTCAACTTTGGGATAAGAAGGTTTGCTAATTCTATTTGCAACTGGCTGAAATTGGCGGGACCCTTGAGGTACTGGTGGAGCGCTCGGAGTTTCATTATTATATCCTAAAGGTGATGATTGAGGTTGAAGACGAGGTATATATGGAGCTTGAGTCCTCGCTGGTGGTCTTGAAACTATTTGAGTCCGAATAGGTTTGGTTGGCTCTGTAGTTGGAGTTGTTCGAGTTGTGACTGGTCTAGAAGGCTCTTGCTCCCGTTTATCTTTAGGTTTATTCACAGTAGTTTTAGGACTTTTAGCACGTTCTACAGATTTGATTTTTTCAGCTTGGGTTGAGAGTGCTAATTCCGCTTTTAATTTTCCCGTTTCTCTTTCAATTGGATTATTGGCAATTTCTACCTTGGGTTTGGATTGTTTTGAGTATTCTTTTGTTGGTGCAGTTTTAAGACTACCTGACATAATGCTGTTTAAAACTGTCGCAGCAGAACCAAATACAACAAGCATTACTAAACCAACTGCACCGAATTTAGCGAAAGGATTGCTGTAAAAATGAGATTGAGTTTTACCTTCATGTGGAGAGTCAAATAATTCATATGTAGCAATTGGACTCGGTTCTGTTTGGTTCGGCACTTCTGAGGACTTACTATCTTGAATTTCAGTAAATTCCTTTTCCCTCGGTGGTTGGTTCTCATCATGAAATCCAAGCAGTTTCTCAAAACTTACTTCATTCCAATCACTATCGGATTTATCTAAATTTTTTAAGTCATTATCTTCAGACTGCGAATTCATTATAAATTCTCCGCTTGTAAGTCTCGAATTGCATAAATTTCTAATCCACTAGCACGCACTTGATAAACAACAGTAGCTAAATCACTGGTATTTATAGGTTCCGTTGGTGCAATAACTGCTCTAATAAATATCTCTTTATTAAACGGAATTATCTCTCCTAAATTATTACTTTGATTAAATACATTCAAATTAGCAATCATTTTGACTTTCCATTTTCCTTCACCAATTTTGGTAGGAGATTGAATTGATAGCGGGATTAAAACTACTTGAGTTGTACCTTTAAAAACTCCCTGCGGTGTCATTGAAGCAAGCTTCTTCAAAAACTCCTGACGAAAATCGGACGATAACGCATAAGATGCTTGCCATGCTCTAGATGCAACTTTATTTCCTCTTGCTCCACGCTCGACCACATCTACACCTTTGTCTTGTAGTGGTTTTGCGTTTTCTTCAACAGTGTTCGGTGGTAGTGTTCCCGACCAATTCATCATTAAAGTCATCGTATCGGAAACAAAACGAGATACTACTTGTGGAGTGCGTTCAACATTTCCTAACGGTGCTACTTTAATTGCTTTACCTGTTTCTAATTGAACCAATGAAGGAGGTGGCTTTTTATTTAATTGTGAATAAGAACCGTAGAGTAATATAAGCATAAAAAATGTTATCAGATGCAATCCAAAAGTTCCAACTGCAAACAAAGCTAAACTATCGCCAGTTGAAAAATTTTTAGATGCACGATTTAAAAATTTTAGTCTTTTATTTTGAGTTGATTCTGAACTAAAATTATTATCTAAGTTCGTCATATTTTTTCTATTTACTTACAATTCTAGTTACGAAGGTAGAAAGACCAAAACTCGCAATACTCGAAAAACTTCTAAAAACTGCTAATCCACCACCTGCTGCTAAAACTACAGATAAAATTGGGGCAAGAATACCAATTGCAAATGCAAAAATCATTGGGTCGTTATTGTCAGCATTCAAGACCATCGTGGCAACCAAACCAGAAATAATATTGAAGCAAAGTTTTATCATTCCCACCGAGAAGAAACCTGTTAACCATGCGAAAATAGCTTTTTGACCGACGGGAAGCAAGGAACCTCCAACAGCTAGCGGTCCTAGTAGTGCAGTCAACAACATACAAATCTCGATTATCCATTGAAAAGCTGC
>CAYMZW010000284.1:0-9020 GCA_964395005.1 uncultured Rivularia sp. | reverse complement strand
AACTGATAACTGATAACTGATAACTGATAACTGATAACTGATAACTGATAACTGAAAATTACGCAGCAAAACAAATAACATTCTGTTGCTCAATTTGAGCTTCCTTAAAAGCCATCTCTGCGGATTGAATTCGCTGGTTTTGCGTTTCGATAACAGCTTCTAAATTCTCTTGGCATTCTTCAAGGTAAAGTCTTCTTCTTGCGACTTCAGCTTTTTTATTATCAAAGTTTTCCTTGGCTTTTTCAGCATCTTCCTTCCCTTGCATTACCTGTTGAATCAGATATTTTTTTTCGGGATTACTTTCTAGTTGCTGTAATTTCTTAACTGCTATAACTAATTTGATGTTCCAATCTTCCTTTGCCGCTTCTGCTATTTCTTCGGCTTGATTAGCTTTTTTAAGAGCCTCATTTCTAATATTTGTAGCTTTGTTAATCGCTTTTGGTGCATCTCCTTTAATTAAATCAAGAATTTTTTTGGTAGCCTTTACTTTGTTTAATGAATCTTCTGCTTGTCTTGTTACAGTAGAGCTTTGAGTCTTTTTAATTAAAAAGCTTAATCTTGAACTATTCACACTTGCTTGTGCTGTATCTGGTGTAACAAATGTACCACTAAAAGCAACAATACCAGATACAACTTTCTTTTTGTTATCAAACATAATTAAAAATCCTTCTTTGATTGTGCTGACAGTAAATGTTTTTACTTAAATTTGGAAAATTTGTTTTCCGTTAAATTAATCATATACCAGTAGTTTTATCAGCGTCTATAGCAATTACTATATTTTGTTTACTCTTTATTTTTTACAATTTTAATAGGTGAAAAAAGCAATAATTAGACTTATAAAGCGATTTTTCAAGACAAATATATCGGTAATTTCGTAAACTTAATTTTCTATTTATTAAAAATATTCTAATTACTTATATTTTTTCTCAGTATTTACTTAAGTAAAAAATGAATTATTTTGTATGATTTCTTACTTGCAATAGTGAACAACACATAGCAGCGGTTACTATTAGCACACAATATTAAGTATAGTTTTGCTTGCTTAGGCGATCGCCAGTTGCTTTAATCTGTAAAAAATGTGCTTTTGTAGAAAAGTTCGCAGCAGCGATGGTATCTCTAAATCCAAATTACAGTTTTCTCTCTCTTCTTCTTACTCTGCGGTTTTTTTGATCGTTCCGGTGCAAGTTGACATTATACCTCGATTCGGTAAAAAATCTATTCTTCTATTTCACAAATTTATACTTATAATTTCACTTTCGGCTAGTTTCTTATCGCTGCAAAAAAGTTATTAGGAATAGGTAAGCTTATAGATAAAACGATATCATGAATTTTCTGATAGTTGTAGCAGGTGCTGCAATTATATGAACATATTTATTCTACTAAAAACGAATTATCATTAGTATTTTCGACAGTTATTTATACAAAATAAGCTGATAATTTTTTGGGGCTTCATAGAAAAACAATATCGGTTTAGTTTAAATACATATAGACAAAAAATATACATAAACTTCATGAAAATGCTACATAACTAGTTTATTGATGTTGTTATAATCACTGATGTTATCACTTACATCTAATCAAGGATTTATCTTTAACCTCCATTTACAATTGTTGCGGCGTTGGCTGTGAAGGCTTTAATATTTCTACCCTTGAAGAAATGAAAGAGTAACTTTTTTGTTAGCATCAGGGTTTTAAATTCTGATATCTGATAAACATCATCTCGGATTCGACATCTGAGCCTGAGATATATTAACGTTCGACTATTTTTTTTTGCAAAGTAATATGGATAGAAATATCAAAATAATGACGTTGGGGGATTCCATTACTCAAGCTGAGAATGGACAGAATTCTTATAGAAAAGCACTATGGGAAAAATTAACTGCATCTGGATATGATGTTGATTTTGTAGGTTCTGAAAATAGAAATAAAGACAATAATAATTTTGAAGATAGTAATTTCGATCCAGATCATGAAGGGCATTGGGGATGGCGAATAGATGAAATAATCAATGGTAGAGGTGGAGAAGGTAAGCTATCCGATTGGTTAACAGGTTATACACCGGATGTGGCTTTAATTCATCTAGGCAGCAATGATGCAATTCAAAGCAATTCTGCGATTAGCTCTGTAGAGGAACTAAAACAAGTTATAGATATCCTCCGACAAGATAACGAAAATGTAACTATTTTTCTCAGTCAATTGATTCCTTCGTCGAATGGGGGTTTCAACGATAGAATACAGCAGTTAAATAGCCTGATCCCCGGAATAGTTACAGATAAAAATCAAGCTAATTCTCCTGTAATCTTAGTCGATCAAAACTCTGGGTTTAATCCTAATACAGATACTTATGATGGGGTGCATCCCGATAATAGTGGTGAAGCCAAGATGGCTCAAAAGTGGTTTGATGCTTTAAAAAACTACTTTGATTCTGTGAATATTAACCCTAATGATGGAGATTCTTCACCTCCGCTGCCAACTAATAATCCTCCTAATGCAGCCAATGACGCTTTTACGATCGATGAGAATACTAGCAATAATCTCTTTAAGGTTTTAGAAAACGACAGCGATAGCGATGGAGATAGTCTTGCGGTTAATATTAATGCTCAACCAGCAAATGGCACTGTTAATATTGTTCAAAACGAAATCTTTTACACTCCCGATACAGATTTTACCGGAATCGATACTTTTAACTATCAAATAGATGATGGTAATGGAGGTACAGACACTGCAACAGTTAACGTTAATGTCGCCAACGTCAATGAAATTCCTTCTTCTGCCAACGATAGCGTCACTACCAATGAAGATACAGCAGTAAGCATAAATGTCTTAGCAAATGACAGCGATGCAGACGGAGATAATTTAAATATTGCATCGGTAAGTTCGCCGAATAATGGTATTACGGCAATTGTTGATAATCAAATTGTTTACACTCCCGCAGCTAATTTTAATGGAGTAGATAGTTTTAATTATCAAGTCGGAGATGGCAATGGAGGAACTCAAACCGCTACAGTTACTGTTAATGTTGCTCCTGTAAACGATTTACCTGTAGCTAACAACGATACCGCTACTACTAATAGCGATACACTTAGCATTAATGTTTTAGCGAATGACAGCGATGTCGATGGGGATAACTTAACTGTTGCTTCAATTACACCAGGGAGTAATGGAAATACGACAATAATCGATAATCAGATTGTTTATATTCCCGAATCCAACTTTATTGGAGAAGATAGTTTTACCTACTCTGTAAATGACGGTAACGGTGGAACAAATACAGCACAGGTTAACGTAACAGTTATAGAATCCATAGATTCTGGCTCTAATAATTCAAATAATAACCCTAGCACTAGAGTAAGCGCCGGTTTACTGGCTCTTTACAACTTTGATGAAGGCAGCGGCAATACAGTATTTGATGTATCTGGAGTTGGTACTGCTTTAAATTTAGAGATAAATAATCCAGCCAGAGTAAATTGGGGAAACGGAGTACTTAACTTAAATTCTCCAAGTTTAATAGCTTCAGTTGAAACTGCCGATAAATTAATTGATGGTATCACTGCAACTCAAGAAATTACTCTAGAAGCTTGGGTGACTCCAGGTAACACCAGTCAAAATGGCCCAGCTAGAATTGCTACTCTTTCGAGTGATGTTGCCAACCGTAACTTTACATTAGGGCAAGCTGGCGATGATTATAACGTCCGCTTGCGTACTACCACCACCGGATACAACGGCGTAGGAAAAAGCGTTTCTTCCCAAGGAGGATTGCTAAATACAGAACTTACCCATGTAATTTACACTCGTGAAGCTGATGGTGATGCTTTTCTCTACATTGATAACAATTTAGTTTCTAGCGAAACAATCGGCGGCGATTTCTCAAACTGGGATCAAAATTATCGCCTTGGTTTAGGAAACGAATTTAACGGCGATCGCCCTTGGTTGGGAAGTTTAGATTTATTCGCTGTCTACAATCAAGCCTTTGACGCAACCGAAGTAGAACAGAATTTCTTGGCAGGTGCTTTATATTCCCCATCTCCTCTTACTCCACCTCCCGCAGGTAATATACCAGTCGCAGCCAATGACAGCATCGTTATTAATGAAGATACACAGATAAATATAGATGTGTTGGCAAATGATAGCGATGAAGACGCAGATAATTTAACCGTTAGCTCGGTAAATCCTGGCAATAATGGAATTACGGAAATAGTTGATAATCAAATTGTCTACACTCCCCAAGCTAACTTCAATGGAATAGATAGTTTCAGCTACGAAATCGACGACGGAAACGGTGGAGTTGACACAGCTACAGTTACGGTTAATGTTGAAGGTGTGAATGACTTACCATTGCTTCAAAATGACACTGCCACCACCAACGAAGATACTCAAATAAGCATAGATGTTTTAGCCAATGACAGTGATGTCGATGGAGATAATTTAACTGTTAGCTCGGTTAATCCTGGAAATAATGGATTTACGGCAATTGTTAACAATCAAATTATCTACACTCCCGAAGCCAACTTTATTGGAGAAGATAGTTTTACCTACTCTGTAGATGACGGTAAGGGTGGAATAAATACAGCACAAGTCAACGTCAAAGTGACAGAATCCGATTCTAACAATAACCCTAGCGCTAGAGTAAATACAGGATTGCTAGCTCTCTACGACTTTAATGAAGGCAGTGGCGACACAGTATTTGATGTGTCAGGAGTTGGCACAGCTTTAAATCTAGAAATAGACGATTTAACCGGAGTCAATTGGGGAGACGGAGTACTTAACATAAATTCTCCGAGCTTAATTGCTTCCAATCAATCGGCAGACAAAATAATTGACGGTATCACTGCAACTCAAGAAATTACTCTAGAAGCTTGGGTAACTCCAGACAACAGAAGTCAAAATGGCCCAGCTAGAATAGCCACACTTTCTACCGATATCGGCAACCGTAACTTTACACTAGGTCAAGCTGGTGACGATTATAACGTCCGTTTGCGTACTACCACCACTGGTAACAACGGCGTAGGAGAAACCGTTTCTTCACAAGGAGGATTGCTAAATACAGAACTTACTCATGTAATTTACACCCGTGGCTCAGATGGAGAAGCTTCTCTTTATATTGACAATCAGTTAGTAGCCAGCGAAACCATTGATGGCGATTTCTCAAACTGGGATGAAGATTATCGTCTTGGTTTAGGAAACGAATTTAATGGCGATCGCCCTTGGTTGGGAAGTTTAGATATGTTTGCCGTCTACAATCAAGCCTTTGACGCAACCGAAGTAGAACAGAATTTTTTAGTACGCTCTGTGTAATCAGAATCCAATAATGTAGAGACGTAAAATTTTACGTCTCCCAACAGTGACACAGAAAACGAACCATTTTTAATTAATTAAACCCACTCAGGTAAAATTTTACGTCTCCCAACAGTGACGCAGAAAACGAACCATTTTTAATTAATTAAACCCACCCAGGTAAAATTTTACGTCTCCCAACAGTGACACAGAAAATGAACCATTTTTAATTAATTAAACCCACTATTGATGGTGTGTACCATTATTTTGATTGGTTTGTTTTTGCGGTAAACCCTGAGAGACGCGATGTATCGCGTCTCTACACGATCATTTTTTCTTAATTATTTATTCTTTCGTCACAAAATTGGCAAAACTCAATTCATTAACTCGATTCCAGTTGTAAAGCTTTTCTCTAAAACCTTTCCACTGCTCGTAAATTTTCTTAAAAGTTGCATCTTTACTAGCGCTTGCTTCTAATTCTTCGATGGTGGCTTTTTGTGCTGCTTGTAAAATGTCGTCGCTGTAAGCAACTAACTTTGTACCACTAGCTGTTAATTTAGTTAATGCTTCGCCATTCAAAGCTTCATATCTAGCAAGCATATCCATATTCGCTTCATAGGCGGCAGTTTTAAAAATTTGTTTGTATTCTTCGGGTAGTTTTTCCCAAGCACCACGGTTAACTAATACATCCAAAGTTGAACCGGGTTCCCACCAGCCGGGATAATAATAAAATTGAGCAGCTTTATTTAAACCCAGTATCTCATCATCATAAGGCCCAATCCATTCTGCTGCATCGATGGCACCTCTTTCTAAAGCTAAATAAATTTCTCCCCCCGGTAACACCTGCACGTTAACACCCAAACGCGCCATTACTTTCCCACCCAATCCGGGAATCCGCATTTTTAAACCTTTCAAATCGGCAACAGATTTAATCTCGCGCTTAAACCATCCTCCCATTTGAGTTCCGCTATTACCAGCAGGAAAATAAACGATATTAAACTTATCGTAAATTTCTTGTATCGCTTTTTGCCCATCACCATAATACAGCCAAGCATTTTGCTGCTGTGGAGTTAAACCAAAAGGTATGGAAGTCGCAAAAGCTAAAGCGGGGCTTTTACCAATATAAAAATAGCTCGCCGTATGCCCGCACGGTACCGAGCCTCCTTGTACTGCATCCAAAACTTCCGTCGCACCTACTAAATCTCCAGCAGGAGAAGGAGTTATGATAAAACGCCCGTCAGTCATCTCTTTGACACGCTTGGCAATCGTCTCCGGGCCGCTGTAAATTATTAGAGACTTAGGCCAACTTGTCGCCATTTTCCAGCGCACGTTTGGCAAACTCTTCCCTGCGGCAGTTGTGTTACTACCGCCGCCACTACAGGAAACAATAGTCGCAGCAGTCGCACTTGTAATAGCAGCTTTCTTGATTATTTCTCTACGTTTCATATGGCTTATGTAAAAAAGCGTTCCCTTTCGTTATAGTTGTTGCATTTTAGAACAGATTCAGTGGGAAGATAAGCAATTTTTACACAATAGAATTGGGCATGGGGGATTGGGCATTGGGCATGGGGCATGGGGGATTGGAAAGAGAATGACTCCTAACTCATAACTCCTAACTCTTAATTCCTAACTCCTAACTCATAACTCCTAACTCATAACAATGCCCTATGCCCTATGCCCTATTCTCAATCCAAAACCCATCAAACCTAATAAACCAAATATCAAACTTGGTTCGGGTACGGATTTACTTGGATTCATGGCAGAAGCAATTGGAAGTTGGCGAATTGTAAAGGAATTATAGTTATTTCCACTTTCTTCTGAGTTATCGGGAAGCGCAATAGAAAAGCTAAAGTCAACACTTTCACCTGGTGCAACGGTACCATCAAACCAGTTTAAATTAAAGGAACCATCGGCTTTGACTTGAGAAAAATCTGAGGAAGTAGGTTGAGCGCCATCGAAAGTCGGAATTGCAGTGCCAGTAGGTAATAGGATTTGTGCGGGAGATGCAAAGTTATCTTCACCAAAAGGATTATCGGATTGAAAACCAATTGCCATATTAAAGCCTTCCCAAGTTGAATCAGTGCTATTTACAACTGTTTCGTTAAGTAAATATCCTGTAGTTCCGCCAGAAGCTTCGACGAATAATTTTGTGTCGATGGGGGCTATTTCGCGGAAAGTTTTGGGAGTACAGGATAAACCCGGAAAATTATCAATTTGATTGCCATCGCTATTGGGAAAAGGCGTATCTACAGGAGTTTGCACTTGAGTACAGAATACATCTCCTTGACCTGCACCCCCGGGAGGACTGATACTATCAATAATCCTCGCTTGTGCCGTGCTGCTAAAGGCTAGAGATACTGTTAAAGTCGTTGCCAAAGTTTTAATAATTTTTTTCATGAATTATGAAGTTTATCTTCAAACTCGGTTTGATTTTAATGGTATTCGCTGAGTCTAAATAATACCACTTAATTCGGTATTTACTTAATAATTCGTTTTAGTAACATCTTCTGGGAAAAGAAACCACAAACAGATGAATTTACAACAACCGCTTACTGAAGAAACTTTTACCCAGGGTTTAAAAGAACTTGCTAATAGAGATAAAGATTTTGCAGAGGTAATTAATAAATGGGGAAATCCGCCGAAATGGGAAGAAGATGCGGGTTTTTCGGGATTGGTGCGGACAATTTTGGGACAACAGGTTTCCGTTGGCTCTGCAAGCGCTACCATGAAGCGTCTGTGTGAAACTGTCGTACCGCTGACACCGGATAATTTACTCAAATTTGATGACGCTCAATTAAAAGCCTGTGGAATTAGCCGTCAAAAAATCACTTATATAAAAGAGTTAGCGATTACCATTTCTCGTGGAGATTTAGATTTACAAAAATTAGCCGTTGCTGACGACACAACCATCAGAAACCAACTTAAACCCATCAAAGGAATCGGCGATTGGACAATTGATATATATTTATTAATGTCATTACAGCGCCCAGATGCCTTTCCTAAAGGAGATTTGGGAGTAATTCTGGCATATCAAAAGCTGAAAAAATTAGAAAAACGTCCCACACCACAACAACTCGAAATTATAGCCGAAAACTGGCGACCTTGGAGGGCGATCGCTGCTAGAATTTTGTGGCATTATTATTTGAATAGGTAATTGGGCATTGGGGATTGGGGATTGGGCATTGGGGATTGGGCATTGGGCGTTGGGCATTGGGCATTATTAACTCCTAACTCCTAATTGCTAACTCTTAACTCTTAACAACTAACAACTAACAACCAGCCGATGATAATTAATTCTGAAGAAGTACCGATTGAAAATACTACAGATTATCCGGATGAGTTTAAATCGATAGTCGCGGGAAGATTTCGCCAGCGTTTGGGGAATTTTGCTGGTTTAAAAAACTTTGGTGTAAATCTTGTTAAGTTATCTCCTGGAAGTGCTTCTGCATTAAGACACTGGCATTCTCATCAAGATGAATTTATTTATATTGTGAATGGTGAACTTACATTAATTACCGATGCGGGGGAAGAAGTTTTAACACCAGGAATGGCTGCTGGTTTTCCGGCGAATGAAGCCAATGGGCATCATTTGGTAAATCGTTCAAATCGAGATGCAGTTTATTTAGAAGTGGGAGACAGAACACCAAATGATACTGTAAATTATCCCGATGAAGATTTAATTGCTAAATATGGTGATGATGGGAAATCTGTAGTTTTTACCCGTAAAGATGGTATGACTTATGATT
>CAYMZW010000283.1:0-9036 GCA_964395005.1 uncultured Rivularia sp. | reverse complement strand
AACTTCATCCGTTGCCTAACTTCATCCGTTGCCTAACTTCATCCGTTGCCTAACTCCTAACTTTTAACCGCTGTGACAGAAGTAGATAAAAAACCATTTTCTTGCAAATATTTAATGACTTTACTAACACTTTCTTCAATGGTTTCTTGATTGGTATTGCAAACTATTTCTGCATTTAAAGGAGGTTCGTAAGGGTCGTCTATTCCTGTAAAACCTTTTATTTCTCCCGCTCTTGCTTTAGCGTACAATCCTTTAACATCTCTTGCTTCACACACTTCTAACGGTGTATTAATATAGATTTCTACGAAGTTATTAGTAATAGCTCGAACTTCATCTCTGATTTCTCGATAAGGACTGATTGTAGCAACAATTGTCACAACTCCATTGCGACTCAACAAGTTAGCTACAAATCCAACTCGACGTATATTTGTATCGCGATCTTTTTTACTAAAGCCCAATCCTTGAGATAGCCAAGTTCTAATTACATCTCCATCTAAAACTTCAACCGGACATTTGCTAGCGCGAAGTTTTTCTTCAATGCCTTTGGCAATCGTGCTTTTACCCGCCCCGCTTAAACCTGTCAGCCAAAGAGTTACACCTTTATTATTCATAAATAATCAGTTATCAGTAATTAAGGTTAAAGGTTAAAGGTCAAAGGTTAAAATCATCTTTGTCCCTTATCTCCCTATCAACCGATTAGTTCAACCATTTCGCGAATGTTGCCTTTTACTCCACCAACTCCTTGAGTAAAATTGTAATCCTGTTTGCGGACAATCATTTTGATGCCGTTTTTGGGTGCCATGACTATCAATCCGAAACGGTCTATTGTTTGGTTCGGTATATATTGTAATCGGTATTTTTGCAATAACATTGATAATACAATTTTGATTTCCATCATGGCAAAACCGGCACCAATACAAACTCTACTTCCGGCGCTAAAGGGGTTGTATTCAAACATTGTTGGTTCAAATGTTTCCCATCTTTGTGGATTGAATTTTTCTGGCTCTGGATAAATTTCAGCCAAATGATGAGTTTGGTAAATGCTGACAAAAACTTCGGTTCCTTTGGGTAATTCGTAACCTCCGAGTTCGGTTGCTTGAGAGGTGACGCGCCCATTCCAAGGTACTGGGGTTAATAAGCGCATACTTTCTTTAATTACTCTTTCTAATAAAGGTAATTTTTGTAATTGTTCTATCGTCGGCGCTTCTCCTTTTAATACGCTTTGCAATTCATCTACTACGTCTTGCGCCCAAAGAGGATGTTGCGATAAAAGAAACAGCGTCCATGTTAGTGCGTTTGCACTGGTTTCATGTCCTGCTGCAAAGATAACTCCTGTATGTCCTAAAAGTTCATCTTCGCTTAACCTTAATCCTGTTTCGGCATCTTGCGCCCGAATAAGCATCGAAAGTACGTCACCATCATCTGTATTATTAGCTTGTTTGCGGCGAATTAAAGCGCGCATTTCGTCATCGAGTTGCGCGAACAAATTGAGTAATCGATGGTATGGAAGCCCCGGAATATCGAAAGGTAAAAAGGCGATCGCCAAGTTTCCATTCATCGCCGATACTTCTTGCAAAATTTGTCCGCTTTTAGCCCCTTCTTCACCAATGTCGCTACCAAATAAAGTTTTAGTGGCTATACGAAGAGTCAGCAACCGCATTACTTGAGCGATATCAACTGGCTTATCTATGGTTAGTTGTTCGAGTACCGATTGCGTAATAGCAACCATATCCGAACGGTAAGAATCAATACGCTGCTTGTGAAAAGCTGGCATCAAAAGTTGGCGATGTTGACGGTGAGTTCCACTGTTTACGCCGAATAAACCAACACCAAAATGTTTTAACGGTTCAGTTCGTGGTGAATCATTCCGTTTGCGAAACATGTTCCCGGTTAAAGGATATTTATAATAAATTTCGTGCTGGCTAGTGACTTTACGCACATTTTCAGCGCCACAGGTAAAAACGGTACCGGGACATTTCGCAAGGGGCGAGTATATATTAGTACCTCCTTCTGCCGTCATAGAAACCACGAAACCATAAGTTTCAAATAAAGGACGGGCATATCCAATAGAATCTTTTGCAAAGCGTAAAATCATTGGCAAACGTCCTAAAATCGGATTTAGAGGCGGCCCCGGCACGTTTAATTTTGGTAAATAAGTAGTAGTCATTTAAATAGGTCAAAGGTCAAAAATAAAAGGTCAAAGGTTAAAATTATTGCTCACTGCTCACTGCTCACTGCTCACTGCTCACTGATAACTGTTCACTGTTTTCGCCAGTTATTTTCAGCTTGGTTTAAAACGTAGGTGGATACGGCTTGTATTTCTGATTCGGTTAACCGATCTTTGTAGGCTGACATATTATTTTTACCGTATGTGACAATATTAGAAATCGCTTCAACAGAATCCATTTTATATCTTTTTAAAGCTTTCATTTTTAGATTTTTACCGCGTCGAATTATATTGCCGCCATTAATATGACAACCGGCACAATTTGCTGAAAATATTTTTGCACCGTTTACTTGATTGGCTGTATCTGCTAAAGCTGGTTGTTGCAGACAAATTACAAATAATAAAATTGTAAATAAGACAAATTGAATATAATTTCTCATTTTGGTAAATATAAATTTGCACTATGGACTATGCTTAACTTTATCACTTAATCAATCTTTACTAATTATCACTTATTTGCCAAAGCGAGCTTATACCAATTGCCTATTGCCAACTATTAAATATATATCTTATGGAATATATGTTTCACTTTCATCGCTATTTTCTATCTTAAGGATGTACCACTTTAATAAAATACTACGTCACTATATAGAGGCGACAATATGTCAATAACAATTTCTCAATTATTAGCATAGGTATAGAATATGGCTGACAATATCAAAGACCAAATTAAAACAGACTTAGAGCAAGTTAAAGAAACCGGACAGCAAAGAGTTGATAAAATTAGAGAAATTGTCAAACTTGCTGTTGGTGGAGTAGTTTCGGAATTTAAAGAAGGTTCGGTTGAACTTCGAGTACTTGTTAAAGATGCTGTTTCCGCTGTAGCTGAAAGCTTACAAGGAAAAGGTAGCGAAATTAAAGAAGAAATTACTGCGTCTATTGAAGGTGCTGTGGAAGCTGTTGATAGTAAGCGACGAGAAGCTTTAAATAAAACTCAGTCAGAAGTTAAGTTATTACAAGCTCAAATAGATGACGAAGAAGATAAAATTCAGCAAGAAGTTGATGGTATTTTGACAGAAATTCAAGATACAACTCAAGAAAAATCTACTGAAGCTCAAACTGCAATCAAATCTGCTGTTGAATCTATTAAAAACAGCGAAGAAGTATCTTTATTAAAGAAACGCTACGCTCAACTACAAGCACAATTAGCTGTTGTAAGAGCGAATTTAGCTGCACGTTACGGTGGTGATGGCGATAACGTACAAACTTTTTTGAATGATGCTAAAACCTGGTATGAAAAATCTCGTCCTCAAGGAGAGGAAGTAGTTACGACTGTTAAAGATAAGCATTCTGATATGGAAGTAAAACTTGCTGAAGCTGGTACTTCATTAGCCAAAAAAGAGCGTCAGCTAAAACAAAAGTTAAGAGAGTTATTGTTATCAACTGCTGACTGGTTAAAAGAAAAATAAATTAACAAATAACTAACAAATTTTAGTTGTTTGATGAAAATATGAATACTAATGTAGAGACGTAGCAGTGCTACGTCTTTTTAATGTTTTAGTCTAATAAATCAATTTGATAAATAATATTATATATTTTATCGGTTTGCGTTCATATCCAGTGGGGTTTGCAAACCGAAAATCTTATCCGATCTTCAAATCAAAAATATTTGTTGCTAAAAATATCCGTTGCTAAAAATCCAAAATTAAAAGGGTGGACATTACCCACCCCCCAATATCCTATATAAAATATTTGCTCGTGTAGAGCATTATACTCCTCTTTCCAATTCGTTATGCTTAGAAATTGCCCATATAGCATGAATGCTTCCAGGAAGCCATCCTAATAAGGTTAATCCAATGTTAATAAACAAAGTAGGACCAACTCCATAAGTTAAGAAAATACCGACGGGAGGTACAAGTAAACCAAGTAAAAGTTTCATAGTGTTTTGACCTTTTTAATTACAGTTAATTGAAGTGATTAGAGACAAACCAAAATTTATTATTCTATCTAAAGATATATTTTGGTTTCTGATTACAAAATAATTTGATTAGTTGGAAGGTAGTTCAGCGTTGTTGGCTTTACCTGCAAGCAGATTTTTCTCTCCAAAGTAGTTGCTAATGAAAGTATTAGCAAAAGACATAACTACGGGAGCTAGGAAAAAAGCAATAAGTCCTTTAACTGCGAATCCAGGAGTTAAAGCTGCTGCTAACCAGAAACAAAATCCGTTAACTACAAGCGAAAATGCTCCCAATGTTAATAAGTTAACTGGTAGGGAAAGGGTTGAGATAATGGGTTTGATTGAGCCATTTACTAAACCAATTACTAAACCAGCAATCATAGCTGTTGGGAAGTTAGCTAGATTCACACCTGGAACTACTATATCTACTATTAGCAAACTTAATGCAGTTGCTAATGTTGTTAAAAATATGCCTAACATAATCGTTACCTAAAACAAAAATCGTTTGTTGAACTCTTATATATATAGTGAACAATTATATTTAAGCAAACCTCCGTAACAAGATAGATTTGGTTTATGTCAAAAGATAGGGAATAGGGAATAGGGAATAGGGAATAGGGAATTGGGCATTGGGGATTGGGAATTGGGCATCGGGCATTAAAAATTTAAGATGTAAATTAATATTAAGAAATGTAAATTAATAAATATAAATTATAGTTGTAAACTCTTAATCTTTAACTGATAATTTTTAATTTTAATTTGTAAGTTCTGTATATTCAATTGCAGTATTATTGCTTTTTTGTATCGGATTTAAAGTAAAGCGAAGAGTTGTACAAAACCTGTTCTTGATGAGTTTGTAGAGTGCAATCGGACAAGGGATAAGCAACACAGGTGATAGTGTAACCGGCTGTAATTTCTTGATTTTGAAGAAATGTTTGTTCGCTTTGGTCAACTTCTCCACTGATTATTTTTGCTACGCAGGCTGAACAATTTCCTTGTTTGCACCCAGATGGTAAACGGATATTTTCTTCTTCGGCTATGTCTAATATATATTCGTTGTCGGGTACTTCGATGGTGCGATCTAAACAGATATCTTGATTGATTAATCGTACTTTGTAAGTAGACATTTACAATTTTGGATTGGTTGGTTTATCCCGGAAAACTTGTAGAGACGCGATATATCGCGTCTCTACATCTATCATTTACCGACGATTTCAGAAACTTTGTCAGCCATAGATTTATCTAAGCGAGCGCCGTGAACTTGTACTATACAAGAAGCCATATAATTTCCCCAACGTGCGGATTGTTGAGCGTTCAAACCATTGGTTAATCCGTATAATACTCCCCCAGCGAAGGAATCTCCCGCACCAACGGTATCGATAGCTTTAACTGGAAAACCGGGTACTTTAACAATTTCTTTGTTTTCCACTACCAAGCAGCCATTTGCACCGTCGGTAATAAATCCAGTGTCAACTATTTCGCCGAGTTTGCTGGCACAATCTTCTAAAGATTCGCTGCCGAAGAAATTACGAACTTCATCAGCGTTGCAAAATACTACGTCGCAGTATTCGGAAACTAACTTGTGAAAATCATCGCTAAAACGACTTACCAAAAATAAATCGGAAAACGTATAAGCAACTTTTACACCCAAACGCTTGGATTGCTCCATAGTTTCAATGCTAGCTTTCTTGGGATCTGGTGCATCCCAAAGATAACCTTCGACATAGCTATATTTACATTCAGCCAATTTATCAACGTCAATATCTGTAGGAGCCAAATTTGTGGAAACTCCCAAATGAGTACACATAGTACGTTCCGCATCGGGAGTAGTTAAAACCAAACAGGTACCCGTCGGGCCGTGATTTTCTTCGGTGGGGTGAACATCAAACCCAATTCCAGCTTCTTTTAAATCCTCACGATAAAACTCACCATTAGTATCGCCAGAAACCTTACCAGAATAAAAACCCTTACCACCACTTTGGGCGATCGCAATCATTGTATTAGCAGCAGATCCTCCGGAACTCAATTCCAGGGAATGGTGTTTCAACTCCCGCAATAAATGACCTTGCTTTTCCGAATCCATAAGAGTCATGCCACCCTTACTCAAGTCATTTTTCTTCACGAAATCATCTTCTACCATTGCCAAGATGTCCACCATAGCGTTACCCACGCCAAAAACATCCACTGACTTAGAATTGTTTTGCCCTGCTGTCATTTGATTTATGTTTATCTTAAAGCTGCAACTTTAGTTTAGGGTAATCCGTGGAATTAATATAGTTGTGGTGGGCAATTTTGATGCTTAAGCGATTAGAAAAATGATTTTAAAAAGCCCCCCTTCTAAAGGGGGGTTGGGGGGATCTGAAGAAAGTGGAGTATAAGCCAGTAATTTGTAGGTTGGGTTGAACGGAGTGAAACCCAACATTATCTGTGAAACTAAACCAAATTATTTTATACATAATCGAATAAATTTCATCATATTGTAAAGATGATGACTAATCTCTTCAACTGTATTCACATCCGCCGAGGAATGCAATTCCCCGTCTAATAGCAGAAGTCAATTTCAATGGACTAAGAAGATTATTAATCTTTAATTGTATATTTTTCGGTGTTCAAGTCAATAATTTAGTTATTTATTCTTAAGTTATAAAATGTGAATAAAATGAATTTAAAAATAGAATTATGACTGCTAGGGATATGAGTGCTAAGGAGTTGTTAGAGCTTTATGCTGCTGGAGAGAGAGATTTTTCTCGGTTAGATTTGCCCGGAATTCGCTTAGAAGGAGCCAACCTTAGAAATGCTAATTTTAGGGAAACTGATTTAAGTGATGCTGGTTTAGATTGGGCTAGTTTGAGTTATTCAGATTTTGGTCATGCTAACTTGAGTGGAGCGCGTCTAGGTGAAGTCGATTTGGTAGAAGCTAATTTGGAAGGGGCTGATTTAAGCAAAATTGTCTGCGGGCAAACTGGTTTCTTTGAAGCTAATCTTAGTCATGCCAATTTGAAAGGAGCAATTTTAACTGAAACATCTTTTGACGATGCTAACCTTAGCTATGCCGATTTTAGCGGTACTAAAAATTTTGATATTCATCATAGATGCAAAGGGGCTATTTTTAATGAAACTATTATGCCTGATGGAACTATAAGAAATTCATAGATTAGGTAAGATAATTTCAAATAAAACAAAATGTTGGGTTACGGCGCATTCTCAATATCCCATTAACCAAAAAGATATTCACGCCTTTAACCCAACCTACCATTTAAAATCAAATCTCCTACCCCCTCTCCTTAACAAGGAGAGGGCTGGGGTGAGGTTAAGCAGAGGGCTGGGGTGAGGTTACTGACTCACAGCTTTCATCGATAAACCAATCCGCTTCAATTTCTGATTAACTTCCAAAACCTTCACCTTAACAACTTCCCCAACTTTAACTATCTCTTTGGGATCTCTAACAAATTGATTTGCTAACTGGGATATATGCACCAAACCGTCTTGATGCACTCCCACATCTACAAAAGCACCAAAATTCGCAACGTTTGTCACAATTCCTTCTAATACCATTCCTTCTTCTAAATCAGAAATTTCGTTAACTCCTTCTTTGAAGGTGGCATATTTAAATTCAGCCCGTGGATCTCTTCCGGGTTTTTCCAATTCCCCGATAATATCTCTTAATGTGGGTTCCCCAACTTTGTCGGTAACGTACTTTTTCAAATCAGCTTTTTTGAGATTTTCGGCTATTTTGGTAACTTGTTTTAATTCTACTTTCAAATCTGTTGCAATATTTTTCACTACTGCATAACTTTCGGGATGCACTGCGGTATTATCTAAAGGATTTTCACCACCGCGAATTCTTAAGAAACCTGCTGCTTGCTCAAATGCTTTTGGCCCCAACTTGGGTACTTTTAATAATTGACGACGATTTTTGAAAGCTCCGTTTTCGTTGCGATATTGAACTATATTATTAGCGACGGTGGATGAAATTCCGGAAACAGAAGTCAAAAGTTGTTTGGAAGCTGTATTTAAGTCAACTCCAACGTAGTTAACGCAGCTTTCTACCGTTTCATCTAGTTTCTTTTTGAGCAATTTTTGGTCTACATCGTGTTGATATTGTCCCACGCCGATGGATTTGGGGTCAATTTTGACTAATTCGGCTAAGGGATCTTGCAAGCGACGACCTATACTTATTGCTCCGCGCACGGTAACATCTAATTCGGGGAATTCTTCGATCGCGACTTTACTGGCTGAATATATCGATGCACCCGATTCGTTTACCATGACTTTGATTGGTTTGATTTGCATATTTTGCAAAACTTCCATAACAAATTCGTCGGTTTCGCGGGAAGCTGTACCGTTACCAATGGCTATTAATCCAACTTTGTATTTTTCCATCAGATTTTGCAGCGTTTTCGCGGCTTCGCTGCGTTTTCCGGCTCCGGTATGGGGAAATATGGCTTGATACTCCAGAAACTTTCCGGTTTCGTCTAATATCGCCACTTTGCAGCCAGTTCTAAATCCCGGATCGATGGCGATCGCCGGTTTCATTCCTGCTGGTGCTGACAATAATAAGTTACGCAGGTTGGTTTCAAATGTTTTTATAGATTCAATATCTGCATATTCTTTTTTCTCGGATATGACTTCATTCGTCAGCGAGTTTTTCATCAAGCGGTTAAATGCATCTTTGAGCATCTGCTGATAAAACTTGCGAATTTCTGGCTGTCTGCTACGAATTTCTTCGGATTCTAAATATTCAAGTACATAATCTTCATCAAATGCAATTTCATAACTTAATATCTTTTCCTTTTCTCCCCGACACAAAGCCAGCATATTGTGAGGTGCAATATTGCTAACTCTGATTTGATAATCGCGGTACATTTCATATTTTGTCGTACCTTCGGGATGTTCATCTTTAATTTTAGAA
>CAYMZW010000282.1:0-9089 GCA_964395005.1 uncultured Rivularia sp. | reverse complement strand
TCCTAACTCCTAACTCCTAACTCCTAACTCCTAACTCCTAACTCCTAACTCCAATACCCGATGCGCCATTTCCAATTTAGAACACATCGCAATCTCAACTTCCTTCCCTTGCTTATCTATATATATAGCCTTATTTGTATCGCTACCAAATCCACTGTTAATTTCATCAATCGGATTAGCAACAATTGCATCTAAATTCTTTCTTTGCAACTTCTCTCTCGCTGGAGTCACAATATCCCCAGTTTGCGCCGCAAAACCAATCAATTTCTGATTTTCACGTTTATTATTAGCTAATTCAGCAATAATATCTCCCACATTCTCCAAAGCTAAAGCTTCAGGAAGCGCCTTTTTCGGTAACTTTTGCGAACTATATTCCCTCGGCTTCACATCCGCGACGGCAGCCGACATAATAATTACATCGGCATCTGGCAAGCACTGCAACATCTGAAAACGCATTTCCGATGCAGTATCTACAGTTATCCCCTTCACTCCCAAAGGAAAATCCCAACTTGCCGCACCGCGTACCAAAGTTACATCCGCACCGCGATGTAAAGCCGCACGCGCTAAAGCCAATCCCATTTTACCTGTAGCTGGATTGCCGATAAACCTTACCGGATCTAAATATTCTCGCGTACCCCCGGCACTAATTAAAACCTTTTTACCAGAAAAATCTCGCTTTCCGTTAGTTTGCAACAAAGACTGTACGTGACTAACAATTTCACTAGCTTCAGCCATTCTTCCCGCACCAACTCTGTCGCAGGCTAACAACCCTTCGGCGGTTTCCAAGGTATGAAAACGATTTATAGTTAAAATCTTTTGCCAATTCTGTTTTACCGTTTGCTGCTCCCACATATCGGTATTCATCGCCGGAGCCAGCAAAATCGGACAAGTAGAAGCTAAAACGGTATTTAATAAAAGATTGTCAGCCATTCCATAAGCTAACTTTGCCAAAGTATTCGCCGTTAGGGGAGCAATTAAAAAAATATCTGCCCATTCTCCCAACTCAATATGTAAAGGGCGATTATTACTATAATTCCAAAAATTCTCGTCAGTATAGGCAGACTGACGAGAAAGGGTAGAGAAAGTTAAAGGCGTGACAAAATGTTGTGCGGAATTGGTGAGAATTGTCCGTACTTCCACCCCAGATTTAAAAAGAGTAGAGACAACTTCACAAACTTTATAAGCAGCGATACCGCCACCAACACCAATCAACACCCTTTTCATTTATCAGTTAACAGTGAACAGTGAACAGTGAACAGTTTATCAATCAATATTGTAAAACTTATATACCAAAGTCTCAAGGTAACTGATAACTTATCGCTGATGATCCACACCCTTTGGGTGAACAACTGATTAAGCTTCGTCGTAGGCTTCTAAATCCAAAAGATGGATGTAGGATTCTACTAATTCGGGACGTTGGAAAGCGATCGCCCGCAGTAAATGCCAGTCATCCAAACCTTCAAAGGCATTACTGTAGTTGTCTTGTTCCAAACGTGTGGCCAATTTATCCACCTCTTGTTCAGTCATGGTGGCGATATCGGTTTTAGAAATGGTCAAAGTCTTCATTTTCAAGCCCCTCCCGTAAGTAGCAACACCATCGTGCATGGGTTTATTTGCGCTTAACGCATCCACCCAATCTATAATACTCATTCATAGACCCAAATTACGTGAATTTTCTACCGGAATTTCACTATACTTTGTAAAGCTTTTGTAACCTTATTTAGGTAAGCTTGCCCAGAACGAAAGTACGTGCGACATCCAGCATTTGAGAATTAATTTGGTGTCCTCCATCAAATTCACGATATTCTAAAGAAACTGCTTGCAATTCTAATGCATCCCGTGCTTTTTGAGCAGCTTGCAAAGGCACAATTTCATCTTGTTTTCCGTGCATAATTAACACCGGCGGTAGAAAATTATTTTCCGGAGTTTCAAGATTTTGGATATCTGAATGTAAATACCCGCTCATAGAAATTAAACCTGCAAAGGGCAACTTTAATCCTACATCTAAAGTCATTGCCCCTCCTTGAGAAAAACCACTCAAAATTGTTTTTTTTAAGGGTACCCCGGTACTATGCTCTAAAGATTGCAAGAAATCGATTAGTAATTCCCTACTTTTAGTTAATCCTTCATACATATTATCGCGACTCAGTTCATACCATGCTCTACCTATAGGTGAATGAGGATGAGGAAAAGGTGCATTCGGAAATACAAAATGATATCCCGGTAATTGTAAAAAAGGTACTATTGATGCCACATCCTCTGCATTGGAGCCCCAACCATGCAAAATAACGATTAATCCTTTTTTGTCCCCATTTGGCGGTACGTCAATAAAATCTAAAGCCTTAGACATCAGTGAATATGAATAAATCCGGTTTGCTTTCTAATATTACTTGTAGGGAGAGGCAATAGGGAATAGGGGATTGGGCATTGGGCATTGGGCATTGGGCATTGGGCATTGTGAGTAGCGATTATATTTACATCTTGCGCCCATTTGAGAAACCCGGTTTCTTGTAGGTTGCACAACGACATCGTAATGTTTTCACCAAAAGAAACCGGGAATATTTAGGCTTGTTGAATAATTAATATTGTTTATTATTCCCATTACCCAATCCCCAATCCCCAATCCCCAATCCCCAATCCCCCATGCCCTATTCCCAAATGCCATATTAGTTTTAAAATATTCTTTTCCCAGTCAATAAATTAAGATTCCAGGAAAGTTATAAATTATGGCGCGTCTAGCACTGCTGAGTGTATCGAATAAAACAGGTTTAGTTGAACTTGCTCGAAGTTTGCAAACGGAGTTTAACTTTGAATTTATCAGCAGTGGAGGCACCGCTAAAGTTTTAAAAGATGCCGGATTAACTGTTACCAAAGTTGCCGATTATACGGGTTCTCCGGAGATTTTGGGCGGACGTGTAAAGACTTTACATCCGCGAATTCATGGCGGTATTTTAGCCAGAAGAGATAATTCTCAAGATGTGGCGGATTTACAGGATAATCAAATTCGTCCCATCGATTTAGTGGTTGTAAATCTCTACCCTTTTGAGGAAACTATTGCCAAACCTGGAGTTAGTTTACCAGAAGCCGTCGAACAAATTGATATCGGTGGGCCAGCAATGTTAAGAGCATCTGCAAAAAACTTTGCTCATCTTACAGTATTATGCAATCCGGCGCAGTATGAAGAATATTTACAGGAATTGCGTCAAAATAATGGTGAAGTTTCTTTAGATTTTCGTCAAAAGGCTGCCTTAAAAGGATTTTTGCACACTTCTGAGTACGATCGCGCAATTTCATCTTATTTAAGCAGTCAAGTTTCCGGCGATGGAGAAACTCCTCAAGAATTTAGCATTACAGGCAAACAAGTACAATCACTGCGTTACGGTGAAAACCCCCATCAAAGTGCTGCTTGGTACCAAACGGGAACAACCAAGAGCGGATGGGCTGCTGCAACTAAATTACAAGGAAAGGAACTGAGCTACAACAACTTAGTTGATTTGGAAGCAGCCAGACGCATCATCACGGAATTTACCGACAATCCCGCAGCAGTAGTTCTCAAACATACCAATCCTTGCGGTGTTGCTTTAGGAAATACTTTGGTAGAAGCTTATCAAAAAGCCTTTAATGCCGATTCAATTTCCGCCTTTGGGGGAATAGTCGCTTTAAATCAACCAATCGATGCTGCAACCGCAACCGAATTAACAAAGACATTTTTAGAATGCGTAGTTGCACCGGGTTGTGAAGACGATGCAAAGGAAATTATCGCCGCGAAATCTAAACTGCGGGTATTAATACTGCCAGATTTACAAAGTGGAGGTAAAGAAACTATCAAAGTAATTGCAGGTGGATTTCTAATGCAGGCAGCCGATGACTTTTTAGCCGACAGTAATAAATGGCACATAGTCACCGATAAAAAACCCAGCCAAAAAGAAATAGAAGAATTACTGTTTGCTTGGAAAGTTTGCAAACACGTTAAATCCAACGCGATCGTAGTTAGTAAAGAGCTTACCACCACCGGAGTTGGTGCCGGACAAATGAACCGAGTCGGAGCCGTAAAAATCGCTTTGGAGCAAGCTGAAGAGAAAGCCAAGGGCGGATTTCTTGCTAGCGACGGATTTTTCCCTTTTGATGACTCAGTTAAAACAGCTGCTGCTGCGGGAATCACTGGGATTATTCAACCGGGTGGAAGTTTACGAGATAAAGATTCTATCAAAGCTGCCAACGAACTAGGCTTAACAATGGTATTAACCGGCAATAGGCATTTTTTGCATTGATATTATACCACAAAAAATACTTGATTTCGGGGATTCCTTAAAAAATGTAGTCAAAAATGCTTTTCTTTTCACAAAACTAGTGGTAATCTATAGTTGTGTGTGTGAGGAGCAAAGTGAAGAGCGCTTGGGGTGGAAACACGGCAACACTCCCGAGCGCTTTTTGCTTTTTAATTATTTAGTTGTTAGTTGTTAGTGGTTAGTGGTTAGTTGTTAGTTGTTAGATATTTTTGAGCCAGTATGATAATTCGAGAAATAAAGAAACCCGGTTTTTCCAAAAAACCGGGTTTTTAAATTTGCATAAAAAATCCCAAAACCCTTTGTGTACCTAAAAAATTTCCAATATTAACTACTCACTGTTAACTGTTAACTGCTCACTGCAAACAGGTTCAATTTGCAAACTGTCACGTAAAATACTTGTGCATTATAGAAAGTAATGCTAACCTATGGTTGTGTGTGAGGAGCAAGTGATAAACAGAAAGCGTTTGGGGTGGAAACACGGCAACACTCCCGAACGCTTTTTGTCTTTTCAGTAATCAATTATCAATTATCAATTACCAATTATCAATATTTATAACTCCTAACTCCATCCGCTGCCTAACTCCTAGCTTCAATCTTCATCCAAAGCGGGGAAAGATTCCTCAATCAGCCATAATCTTTCTTTATTTTCGACAAACCAGACGCGAGTTTCGGGAGTTAACTTTTGCCAAATTTGATCTACTGGTGCATGAGGAGACGAGTATTGAAACTCTTTACCAAGTAATTCTAAATTCTCGGCGACATTATCGGGAATACCGAATTCATTCCAATCAATTTTTGGTTCAACTCCAGTAACTCCTTTACCTGGATCGTAAACTAGTTGTGCAGCTCGAATTAAGTCAGCAAAGTGTACTGGCTTTAATTTGTACAATTCCTCGATTCCGGATGCTTCGCTATTATTTTGAAACATAGCCACTCTGTGCAGTTAATATTAATCTTTCAATAAGACTTACTGCCAGAGATTCCAATAAAGACATTTATATTTTACCCTAGAAAAATAATATTTAATCAACTGATAGAATAACCGCTATTTTAGGGAATTCTATATCTATATATTGATTTATATATTGTTGCCTGGTTGGATGGGGTGAAGAGATGCCTTTTTTTTTAATATTTATAATAATTGCGATTATTTTAACGTTATTAGTAAACAAAAACCGTTCGAGTAGAGGTAACGGATATCATCCTCGTAAATCAGATAGAGGATGCAAAGCGCTTCGACGTAAATTATTAAATCTCGTACATCACAATACAGCAGATAGATTAATTAGTTCCGCCAAACGTCAGCATCCCGGAAAATCGGAACGCTGGTATTTAGAAAAAGTGATTTACGATTTACAGCGCGGACGTTAAGAACGTAACTGCGCTATTATCGTTTTTGGATTCCAGTAAGCGCGAGTAGTTTGAATTTTACCAGCATCGTTTATTTCTAATATCGTAATTCCTTCACAAGTAACAGCTTTCTGAGTTTTGCTAACTCCTCGCATCGTCCATTTGACAGCAGCTTCATTCCCTGCGATAAAAATACTATCTTTGCTTGCTTCGAGTTTTGCAAACACGGCTTTTAACTGTCCGATAAATTCTTGAAAACCTTCATGAACCAAAGTTGGTGGCTCTCCAACTGGATCGTAACTCAAAGCATCTTTAGCAAAATTATCTACCCAGCCTTCAGCATTCATAGCTGAGATATTTTCTAAATAAGAATTGACAATGCTTTCAATTTGTTCTGGTGACATCAGGGAATTTTGGATTTTAGATTTTGGATTTTAGATTAAAAGGTTAGGAGTTAAGAGTTAGGAGTTAGGAGTTAGGAGTTAAGAGTTATGAGTTATGAGTTAGGAGTTAAGAGTTAATTGTGATTTATAAATTTCCTACTTCCTGTTCACTGTTCACTGTTAACTGTTAACTGTTAACTGTTCACTGTTCCCTTTAATCATTGTCAATCAAAACAGTTACCGCAGCTACAGCAATCAACATTTCGTCATTTTTATCCTGTAAAACTTCGATAGCTTTTCCTTCAACCACCATTCCGCCAGATTTGACGGTTAGACTTTTGCGCCCAAAAGGTAATACCGCTAAAACTTCCTCTTCTCGTACCTGCTCCGGATAAGGCACGGCAACTTCAACTTCTACAATCATCTGATTTGGATCGTTTAAACCAGCAACTTCAAACACTCCAATTAAAGCATTGTGCGCGATCGCATTTCTCACGGCTCTAGCAGCTGCAACAGTTGGTTGCTGCCCGTGCTGATCTATACCCATTCCCATCTCAATAATAAATCGCTTGCGTGCCATAACTATCCCCTTCGGACTTCAGATTTCACATCTGTACTGTAGCGGTTTAAGTGCCATCAAGGAAACTGTAAAAAAGTTTTAATAAATAGCTATGTAACTAACACTCTTATTGATTTTTATGATTTCCGATCCCTATTCCCTGTTCCCTGTTCCCTATTCCCTATTCCCTATTCCCTATTCCCTTCTAAAAAAAGTAAAAGGTTGTGATGTAAAAGTAATAGGAAGGAACTCTGCTTTTACATCACAGCCTTCAGCGTTTTTGCATTGGATATTGGTAAATGATGCTACCATAAATTTTCAAAAATCATCAACTGTCAAAAATTTCTTAGAACCCGATAATTGACGCTTGGATGAGCAGCGATTACCTTCGGTAGAGCTTCGCTTAACGCGACTATTCAAATTCTCTCTTTCAATATCTTATGATATCATCATTCCTTTATATAAATTGAATCAAAATTCAGTCTTTGAAAATTGGATTAACTTACGCCGGAAGATTAATTATTATAGGAAGTTTTACGTCTTTAGATGTAATAGACATCTCCGGAAAACATTTACTTCGTTGCATACCGCGAGCCCCCCTACCCCCCTTCCCTGCGAGGGAAGTGGGGTTTAAAGCCTCTCTCCTGCTCCGGAGAGAGGTTTGGAGAGAGGTCTTTTTTATTTCCGGAGATGTCTAATGAATAATTCCGGTGTAACCGAACGGCATATCAAGTTAATTTTCAAAGACATACTTCCGATTTTCCTAATTATATTTATATCAATTTCATTAATGGGAAAAAGTAAAAGCCCAAATAGTATTTACGCATAGCCCCCCTTATGAAAAGGGGGATTGGGGGGATCTATATGAAAAGTGAGTTGGGGGGATCTAAATGATAATATACTCCCATCATGAATATCAATCGCCGAAAATTTATCACCAGCTTGGGTTTAGCAACTATCTCTACCCAAATACCATCATTTGTCGTTCGAGCTGCAACCCCAAACACCATCATCAAACCACCACGTCTGAAAGTAGGAGATACAGTCGGATTAATTAGCCCTGCTGGTTTCGTAGATTCCCAAGACGTTGCAGAAGCACAAAAAATATTTACCGCACTGGGTTTAAAAGTTAAACCAGGCAGACATATTTTAGATAGATACGGTTACTTAGCGGGAAAAGATAGAAATCGCGCTCGCGATGTTAATGCTATGTTTGCTGACAAATCTGTTAACGCAATAATAGCCATGCGCGGCGGCTGGGGTGGAAATCGGATTTTACCATTACTTAACTATAATTCGATTCGTGCTAACCCTAAAATTATTATGGGGTACAGCGATATTACATCTTTATTATTAGCAATTACTGCCCGTAGCGGATTAGTAACTTTTCATGGCCCAGTTGCTACTTCTACTTGGAATAATTTTACTTGGAAATATGTAAAAAGTATATTATTTGATGCTCAAGCAGTAGCAATGAATAATACTTTAATTACCAAACTTAACCGCGAAATAATTACACCGGGAAAAGCCAAAGGTAAATTTATTGGTGGTAATTTATCGGTAATAAATTCAATGTTGGGTTCATCTTATTTACCAACATGGAAAGATAGTATTTTATTTATAGAAGATATCGGCGAAGATGTTTACCGCGTAGATAGGATGTTAGTTCAATTAAAAAATGCTGGAATTCTCAATCAATTATCTGGTTTTGTATTCGGACAATGTACTAGATGTAGCATGGGAGACGAACCAACATTTACTTTAATGCAGGTGTTACAACAACATATTCGTCATTTAAATATTCCTGCATGGTATGGTTCAATGATTGGTCATATTAGAGATAAATTTACACTTCCTATAGGTATAGAAGTAGAAATTGACGCGAATACTGGAATAATAAAAATGTTAGAAGTGGCTGTTAGATAATCGGGCATTGGAAATAATTGTAGGTTGGGTTAGACACGAGCGACAAATCTAATCTTGTAAACACAATTTTTGCATCGTGTCGTAACCCAACATCGACATTGCAAATAAGCATATTAAATGTTGGATTACTAAATAATTCTATGAAATATCATAAATATCACGCAATAGGCAACGATTATATAGTTATTAATCCACAAGATACTTCTATATCTTTAACTACCGAACAAATTAAAAAAATCTGTCATAGAAATTTCGGTATAGGCTCCGATGGTATACTTTTTGGTCCTTTAAAATCCGATAAAGGACAGTTTTTACTACGAATATTTAATCCTGACGGTAGCGAAGCAGAAAAAAGCGGCAATGGATTAAGAATTTTTTCTCGTTACTTATGGGATATGCAATTAGTTAAACAAGAACAATTTACTATCGAAACTAAGGGAGGTTTGGTAAAATCGACAGTTTCAGATAACGGTAAAACCGTCAGCGTGGAAATGGGAAAAGTAAACTTTTGGAGTGATGAAATTCCCGTAGCGGGAAAACGTAGAGAAGTAATTTCCGAAAATATTACAGTTGACAATAAAA
>CAYMZW010000281.1:0-9096 GCA_964395005.1 uncultured Rivularia sp. | reverse complement strand
TAACAACTAACAACTAACAACTAACAACTAACAACTAACAACTAACAACTAACTCTCAATCTTTATTCCAACAGCGTATGCAAAAATTGAAAACAGATACGACTCCTATAACTTCAATTGCTATTTGAAAAGGTGTGGGGCTTAAAGAAAAACTCCAAATTGTAATTAAGCTTCCCATGATAGCAGCTGATATACGAAGAACTTCTTCTTCAATCTTGATTGCGAACCAAATAATTGCAAAGCCGATTGTCAAAAATAATAAATAAGTCATTAAACTTTAATAAAAAATAATTCGATTAATTTGACTAAGAATTAAAGCATTACCTCTGATTCGGTAAATATCTAACAAATATTTCAATTTTTCTGGTGAATTTGGGAAATATAGGAAATATACGATTATACCAACTCAGGTAATAGTCTACATAATCTGCACCTTAGAGGATGTTTTTGAAGTCTAATTATATACTCTACCTGGCGACTGTAAGTCGCGGCTACACAAGCAAAACCCACCTCCGTGGGTTATAAAACTATTATTAGTCCACGCAGGTGGACAATGCGAGGTGTAGTAGAGCCAGTGCGGCGTGCACGGAGGTTCCCTCCGTTATAGCAACTGGCGTGCGGTTTTAACCGCCGGATACTTTTAAAACATCCTTTTACCAAGTATTATGAAGCGAAATATTTTATTTACAGTAGCATTCGGAATAATTTCTTTGCTGGGCACAACCAGCTGTACTTCTAACAACACTACCCAAGCTGAAGTTAAGACTCAGCAGGAAATCAAGCTCGGTGGTTCGAGTAGTACTCATGTAGCCATGAAGATTTTAGGTGATGCTTACGCGGTTCAAAATCAAAACGTTAAATTTACTTTTTTACCTAAAGGGCAATCTGGAAGCGGTATTGCTGGAGTCAAGAAAGGGTTAAGAGATATCGCTGGTGTGAGTCGCAAGCTGAAGCCAGAGGAAGATGATGGTTCTGCAATATACAAGCAACTTGCATCTGATGGATTGGTGGTAGCAACTCATCCAAGCGTCAAAGGAGTTAGTAATTTAACTACACAGCAACTCAAGGCAATTTATAGCGGTGCTGTGACTAATTGGCAGGAATTAGGTGGCCCAAATGCGGAAATTGTGGTTTTAGATCGTCCAGAAGATGAATCGGGGAAAAGGCTTTTACGCGAGCATTATCTGGGAAAAGAACTCAATAATGCACCAAAAGCAGTAATTATGCGTTATGAAGGTGAATTAATCAATGCTTTACAAAATACTCCTTATAGTATTGGTGCTTTTTCGCTGGCAAATGCAATCTCAAATAAATTACCAGTTAATCGTCTGAGTCTTAATAATATAGAACCCACTTCAGAAAATATCAAATCTGGCAAGTATAAGATGGTACGTAGCATTGGAGTTGTTCAAGCTAAAACAGCTTCAGTAGAAACTCAAAAATTTTTAGATTTTGCCTTTAGCGAAAAAGGAGCCGAAATTTTAAATAATTCTGGTTTCGTAGCATCAATCCAGAACTAAAAGCAGATGTTGAAAAAAACATATTCAAAACTCCCTTTAAAAACTAAAATTCTTTTACCTTTACTTTTGGTTTTTATAAGTATTTGGACGGTAGGAACAGTTAGCTTTGGCTATTTTTTTACCCAGCGTCTAGAAGAAAAACTTAAAGCCGAAACAAAGGGAGTTGCTTCTCTAGTTACAGATACTTTGGAACGCGAAAAGCAACTACTATTTTTAAAAGCGAGATGGGTTGCTGATTCAAAGGAAGTTTCTGTGCTAGTAGCCCAAAAAGATCGAGCTGCATTATTAAGAACTTTATTACCTGTGAAGGAATCTTTGCAGCTAGATTTTATTAAAATTATCGATACCAATAGTAAGATACTCGCACGAGCGCGTAAGCAAGACATTTCCGTTCAACTCGATATTGCTGCTATTAATCAAGCAGCTAGTGTTGGAATAGATTTTTTTGATGTTATAGCAACGAAAAATAATATGGCTTCGCTGCTTGTGGGTGGAACTTCAGTAAAATCAACTGAAAAAATTTTGGGTGGGGTAATTGTTGGTACTGTAATTGATGATGAGGTATTAACTCGCATACGTTCCAAAACACAGCCACACTTAGTTACCATCCAAAACGATCGAGTAACTGCATCTACTTTACCGGATGCTAAAAATAATTTTTGGCAGGCTCCAGCAACCAAATCATCACCAGTAAAAATCAATATTGCTGGAAAAAACTACCTTGCTTATTCTGTAGAAATCGTTGGATTAAATGATGCCAAATCAAAACTAGTATTACTCAATCCCGTTGCTTCTTTAGAGCAGAATCAGCGACAAATGTGGATTAGTATCATTATTTATTTTTTTTCTGGATCGATCGTATTTAGCTTGGTTGTATTTAGAATTACAACTTTATTTACTAATAGAATTATTAACTTAACCCAAGCAACTAAAAAATTAGCTAGTGGAGATTTGTCTAATAAAATTAATGTTAATGGTAATGATGAGATAAGCATTTTAGCTAAAAGCTTTAACTACATGATCGAGCAAATAAGTTCATTGTTACAAAAGCAGGAAGATATTAATGAACAATTAGAAATATCCAACCAAACTTTAGAACATCGAGTAACTATAAGAACTCTGGAACTAAACGATAAAAACGCATATCTTCAGGAGACATTGCAAGAATTACAACGCACGCAAGCCCAAGTAATTCAGAGTGAAAAAATGTCTTCTTTAGGTCAAATGGTTGCAGGTGTCGCTCACGAAATTAATAATCCCGTTAGCTTTGTATATGGTAATCTCGAACCTACTTATGAATACGCTCAAGATTTAATTAGAATTATTGAACTTTATCAAAAACATTATCCCGAACCAGCAGAAGAAATTCAAGTGGAAATAGAAGCTGTTGAATTAGATTTTATCAAAGAAGACTTTGTTAAACTGCTAGATTCAATGCAAAATGGAACCGAAAGAATTAAAAACATAGTTCTATCGCTGCGGAATTTTTCCCGACTTGATGAAGCTGAATTTAAACCAGTAGATATCCATGAAGGTATTGATAGTACCTTACTGATTTTACAAAACCGTTTAAAACCTAAATCCAATCGTGCCGAAATCGAGATAGTCTCTGAATATGCTTCTTTACCCAAAATTGATTGTTATGCTGGGCAGTTGAATCAAGTATTTATGAATATTCTGGCTAATGCGATCGATGCATTAGAAGATGAAGTTAATAAAAATCAAACTTTTATTCCTCAAATTCGTATTTATACAGAATTTTCTGGTAACAACAATATTGTAATTCGTATTGCTGATAACGGTTCGGGAATTCCTCCTAAAGTTCAATCGAAATTATTCGATCCTTTCTTTACAACTAAACAAGTTGGTAAAGGCACGGGATTGGGTTTATCTATTAGCTATCAAATTATAGTAGATAAACATCATGGAAAGTTATCTTGTAATTCTTCACCCGGAAATGGTACAGAATTTGTGATTGAAATTCCGATTCATCAGAGTTGATTGTTTTTATATTTTGGTTTTTCAACAGTTAGTATGCTAAAAATATAAACTAAAAACTTTAAAACCTTACTCTGCTTAATCAATTAGCTTTCTTAATAGATTTTAATCAGAAATACTATTTTTTATTATCTGTTCTTAGCACCGGCGTTGCCTCTCTTGAAAAGTTGCTCTTGGGGGTTTCCCCAGTCTTATATTTAATAGATTTACAAAATTTAGATCGTAAGTGTTATTCCCAACACATTTTTGGGAAATATAGAACTAAATCACCAACAATTCAAGACTCATACAAAAAAATCTGTCATTGCTACTGAAATTTTGTGGTGCAGAGAATTTGTAAATTACGTTAGGTGACTTCTATTGTACAAGTCTTACAGTTGTTTAAACAGAACAATACAAATAATTATGACTAATACTAAAGTTACAGAATTTACGACTGCCAATTTAAATGTTCCTTTAGAGCGTGAAGGATTTTTCAGCACTCTAATTAGAGAACTATCTGGTACGTTACAGGATTTAGTTGGCTTAGAAGAAGCTTCCGGGTTTATCAGCGTCGTAGGGCAAACTATGGGCGAACAACTTAATCAGGAATATAAATCAGCACTTAAATTATCCAATCTTTCTCGCGAGCAAGTTGCTGAGGTTTTGGTTGACTTGAAAAAACGCATTCAAGGTGATTTTTATATCATCGAGCAAACTGATGAAAAGATTGTTTTTGGCAACCATGTTTGTCCCTTTGCTGAAAAAGTTCTCGATCGCCCTTCAATGTGTATGATGACTTCTAATGTTTTTGGTTCAATTGCTGCCGAAAATCTCGGTTATGCCAAAGTTGAGTTACAAGAAACTATTGCTAATGGAGATTCTGGATGTCGAGTTGTGGTTTACCTAAAATACACAGAAGAAGCTGAAGAAGCAGTTGGCAGAGAATATTTTAAAGGATAAAAAATACCTTTAATAAGGGAATACTAAACAGGGAATAGGCTACAGGGAAGAAAAAATACTAGTAAAGGGTACTGAATAAAAGTTTTTGTTCGGTAAGACTATTAAACTTTATACAAATCTTAGTATAAATAGTTATTATTTGATTGATTTTACTTTTCATTAAATTATTGTTTCTATTCTTATAGACTAATTAATAACATAAAGAATGTTAAAAGATAAATCTTCAATAACTCCCGAACAGTTTTTAGAAATTGCACGTGTTTTACCAGAGCCAATGTTACTGCTTAACGGCGAAGGAAAAATTTTAGCTACTAATAAAGCGGTTAAAACATTGCTGAATTTAGCTAGCAAAGAGCTACAGAATAAAATGCTTTTCGATTTAGTTACAGAGCCATCGGATAAAGTTGCTCATTATTTACAAGCTTGTTTGAGAAGTCGGCAAATGGTTTTTGGTTGTTTATCTTTTTATCAGGATAACGGACAAGCTTCAATGTGTTGTCGTTGTGAAGGCGCAATCGTTCAACCGTCTTCTCCCGATTCTAATGCTACAATTCTTTTACGTTTAAAAAATCGCTCTTTAGCAAGTAACAATTTCCTTTTACTTAACAAAAAAATAGACGAATCTATGGCAGAAATTGCCCTGCGGCAATCGGAAGCTTTATTACGACAAAAAGCAAAAGATTTAGAAGATACTTTAACGGAACTTAAACGCACGCAGTCAAAATTAGTTCATAGCGAAAAAATGTCTGCTCTCGGTAGAATGGTTGCAGGTATTGCTCATGAAATAAATAATCCTGTCAGCTTTATTTATGGCAATATTGTTCCTGCAACTTTATACGCTCAAGATTTAATCAGAATTATCGAACTTTATCAAAAGCACTATTCCCAACCCCCAGAAGAAATAGAAACAGAAATCGAAGCCGTTGAATTAGACTTTCTCAAAAAAGATTTTGTTCAACTGCTTGATTCAATGCAACATGGTACCGAAAGAATTAAAGAAATAGTTCTATCACTGCGAAATTTTTCCCGAGTTGATGAAGCCGAATTCAAACAAGCAGATATTCATCAAGGTATTGATAGTACGCTACTAATTTTACAAAATCGCTTGAAATTTAAATGCAATTATCCTGAAATTGAAGTAATTAAAAAATATTCTTCTTTACCCAAAATTGATTGTTATCCGGGACAGTTGAATCAAGTATTTATGAATATTTTGGCTAATGGGATCGATGCATTAGAAGATCAAGTTAATAAAAATAAAAATTTTATACCTCAAATTCGTATTACTACAGAATTATCCGATCACAACAATATTGTAATTCGTATTGCTGATAACGGTTCGGGAATTCCACCACAAATACAGTCTAAATTATTCGATCCTTTCTTTACAACTAAACAAGTTGGTAAAGGCACGGGATTAGGTTTATCTATTAGCTATCAAATTATAGTAGATAAACATCATGGAAAGTTATCTTGTAATTCTTCACCCGGAAATGGTACAGAATTTGTGATTGAAATTCCGATTAGTCAGAAGTAATTATTTTATCTGTAACTATTTGAATTTTCATTTGACATATTCGTACTAAGGGCTTTAACCATTTTTTCTCAGAGGATATTTGATAAGTATAGTTTTTATCATAATTCTCGGATTATCCCCCCTTCCCCCCTTAAAAAAGGGGGGTTAAAGTCCCCTTTAAAAGGGGGATTTAGGGGGATCTCAAAAATTTAGAGTATGATTTATAACTTTCCAAACATTCTCTCAGAACTAAAGTTCTGACTACAAACAATTAATAAACATCTAATTAATCACAGCTTGTTTTCGCAAACTTTCAACCGTAGAAATAAAATGTTCTGCAACTTTATTAATTTCTTCAACAGTATTGAACCTTCCCATACCAAAACGCACGGAAGCATAAGCTAGTTTTTCAGAATTACCTAATGCTGTCAAAACGTGTGAAGGTGCGGTACTTATTGAGGAACAAGCTGAGCCAGAGGAAACAGCCATTACTGGCTGCAATCCTAATATTAATGCCGAACCGTCAACCCCTTCAACGCTAATATTTAAGTTCCCCGCTAATCTTTTATTTAAATGTCCGTTGAGATGGATTCCTTTTAACTGAGAAATCTGTTCCCATAAGCTTTGTCTGAGTTGAGTAAGAAATTCGTTTTCTGCAACTTGATTTTCTAAGGCAATTTCTACTGCTTTTCCAAACCCGACAATTTGTGGTGTATATAATGTACCAGAACGTATTCCCCGTTCCTGTCCGCCGCCGTGTAGCTGGGAAGCTAATCTCACTCTTGGATTGCGGCGACGCACGTACAAGGCTCCGATTCCTTTAGGACCGTAAACTTTGTGTGCTGTTAATGACATTAAGTCAATATTCATTGCCTGTACGTCTAAGGGTATTTTGGCGATCGCCTGAGCGCTATCTGAATGGAAAATAATATTACGTTCCCTACACATTGCACCAATTTCAGCAAGCGGTTGCAAAACCCCAATTTCATTATTTGCAGCCATAACTGAAACTAAAATGGTATCGTCGCGAAAGGCTTTTTCTAAGTCTTTGAGATTAATAATTCCATCTTTTTCTACGGGAAGAAAAGTAATTTCAAAGCCAAGAGTTTTTAAATAATTACAGGGATCGATAACTGCACTATGTTCGGTTGCTACGGTGATAATATGTTGCCCTTGGGAAAAATAAGCTTCTGCAACACCTTTAATAGCTAAATTATTAGCTTCCGTCGCACCGCTAGTAAAAATGATTTCTTCGGGAGTTGCATTAATCGCGATCGCAATAGTTTCTCGCGCTTTTTTTACAACAGCTTCCGCTTCCCAACCGTAAATATGACTAATACTTGAAGGATTACCAAAGTGTTGGGTGAAGTAAGGTAGCATCGCATTCAATACTCTTTCATCAACGGGTGTTGTAGAGTGGCAATCTAGGTAGATGGGATGTTTAGACATGATAGGGAGACAAGGAGACAAGGAGACAAGGAGTAAAAAATTAATTTTCAACTTCTAATTCATCACTCTTAAATTCTGATTTCTAACTCTTTACTGTTCACTGTTAACTGTTCACTGTTCACTGTTCACTGTTCACTATTCACTGATAACGCTGCCTAATTTTTTTAGAATACTCAAAACCTGATATAGTTCGTTTTGTCTTCTAAATAATGTAAATTCATCAGACATTGCGTAAACAGGTTTATCTTGCATGGTTAGTTTCAAGAAAGTAAAATGGCTTCCGTTCGTTATTAATCCAAATACAGGTTTTTCCTGATTGGGATTATTCAGCATATAAGTTAGTGCTTGGGGTATGGCTTCTAACAAAGAAAAACTTGCTTTTTTAGATTCAACTACTAATAACCATAATTGCTGTTGAACTACCAAAACATCTATTCTACCTCTGACAATTTCCTCATTATCTTTTACAGCTAATTCAATAGATTTTTCAGTTGCTAGATAAAAAGGATTATTATAAAAACCGGCTAAATCTAATAAAGGAGATAAAACCACCATTTTTACAGCATTTTCTAAAAATGGTGGCTGCATTATTAAATGTAAAAAGTTAGCTTTAACTCTATCCAAAAATTTTTTTTCTAAATCATTTACTTCCGGTAAGTTTTGCAACCATTCGGAAAAAAAATCTTCGCTATCGGATTTTTGTAATTGAAATTTTTCTTCTAGGTAAGCAAGATTAATATTTTGGGCTTGGATAATTTGAACCATAACAAAACCAAAATTTATTAAAGTCAGATATATAAACTATAATAACTGAAAATTACTTATTAATAACTGTAGTTTTAGCTAAAATATCGTGACATCCTTGCTTTTTAGAAGTAAACATAATCATCAAAAATCCAATCATCAAAATTAAAATTGAAATTATTTTACTCCAATATCTAATGTTGGCTTGCATCAAAGATATTTTTTCATTCTTTAAATCGGCGACTTGAATACCTAGAAGTAATTTACCAATAGTCGCTTTTAATTTTGAACTTTCTAAAACTGTGAAGTAAAGCCAATTCAAAATCAAATTTATTGCTACAGAAAACTTGGCGATCGCCGATAAACTAGGGACAAACAAAAATAGACCGCCAAAAAACCAACCTGATGTTCCAATCCATCCTCCTGCAATGCTTTCTCCAACCAAATCTGAATTAAAACCAAGTGAAGAACTTAATGATGCACTAATAAAAGTACCTACAATTAATAAAAAGATGAAATCAAGTTGATAAGCGAAAAATCTTCTGATAATACTTGCATAATTAAGATTATCCGGAACTTTGTAATCGCCAGGAAGAATAGTTGGTGGAATTGGCGTTTGTAGTTGATTGACTGGTTTACTAACTGGTCTATAACTATTAATCTCAGATAGTTTTTGCGAAATAATTTGTGTATTTGCAGGTCGTAATTTAGGCACATCTTCCATCATTTGATCCAGAAGAGATGCAAATTCCGGTTTTACATCAAGGGTGGCTTCTTGCCATTTTAATTCGCCAGTTTGGGCATTATAAAAATCACCCGGTTCTCTTCCAGTAAGTAAGAAAACAAAAGTACGTCCTAAAGCAAAAAAATCTGATTGTTGAATTGCTTGTCCGTGCATTTGTTCGGAAGGGGAATAACCAGCAGTCA
>CAYMZW010000280.1:0-9161 GCA_964395005.1 uncultured Rivularia sp. | reverse complement strand
CCCTATCGTTGAAGAAAGACTAGCACCTGCAATAGCTCCGGCAGAAATAAAAGCGACTCCTGTACTAATATTTTTTTGTTGTGACTGCTTTATATTTATTTGTGTGTGAGAAACTTGATTCTGGTGATAGCTAAAGTCTGTTTTAATTTGATTTAATTCGGATGTTTGCTCTTTAGCTTCATACTGATTTTTTCTTGAAAGCTCACTCTTTAATCGTGTTAATTCATCATCAATACTTTCTTCGATAGTATTGTATGACTGTGAAACTTTTTCCGCATTATTTTGACTTTCTAACAATTTATTGTCTATGCTATTAAATTCTCCAAGCAAATTCATACTTTGTTCTTCAGAAAGTCTTTCTTGCCAATTATCAAGCTTTCCCTTAATGTTATCTAATTGTGGTTGTTGCTCTTCTACAAGGTTTAGGAGTCTATCAGGTATTGCTTGGTAACGTTCTTTCTGAAATTTTGCTTGACTAATTAAGGTTTTATTATTTTGTTGTAAAGCTAATTCATATCGCTTTGTCCATTCATCTAATTCAGCCTGAGCTTTTTCAAAATTTCTTAGAGCAATCTTTTGAGCTACGTTAGCGTTAACTGTGGCTTCACGTAGTTTTTTTAATGCATCCTGTTGTAAATAATTCATTTATTATGGTCTATGATTTTGTTATCTTAAGCTTATTAACCAAAGTGTAAGCTGACAAAACTTGCTACAACCTCGTAGAAATCTATGAAATATTACACATTAAAAATTACAATCTATTTTTAAAATTTGTCCGAAGTCTTGTATTGAGTTTAAAAAAATCAAATGTTAAACTAAAATCATTACATTTCATCTAATTCCTTTCTCAAGGATTCCAACTCCGAATCAATTTTTTACTTTGATGGAGATTCACTAGACAATAAACAACTATTCTCAAATTCCTTAGAAATAATCATTCGCTTTACCTTTTCTAAAACAGATAAGTTATCTTGTATGAGAGTTAGTGTTGCTTGCTGTTGTTTTAATTGATTTTCTATTATATTGGCACATTTTTTTTGAACTGTTTTAGATATGAGAGCATTCAAAACTCGATCGTCATCATAGTTTTGCAAAGCTACCTGAGCCTTCGTATGCAATTCTTTAGCTTCTTTCTGAGCTTGTTCATATTGTTTTTGCATCCCTTTTTGATTGGTAACAGTTATCTGTAAAGTTTCTTCTGTTTCTTTGATAGCTTCATTTAGAGTATTCTCTAAGTCTTGGTAATCTTGAGTTTTATAGTGAGATTTATGAAGTAAATTATCTTCTAACCGTGCTAGTTCACCATTCATGCTTTCAACATTTTCAAAATTAACTAATTCGCTTTCATCGATAGTATCGTGTGAATGTGAAACTTCTTCTACATCGGTTTGACTTTCTAACAATTTATTTTCTATATTCTTGAAGTGACTGAAAGTATTATTATTAGGTTCTGGAAGTAAAGCTGTAGTTTGTTCTTCAGAAGGTGTTTTTTTATAATAATTATAATTTTTCTTCATTTTATTTAGTTGTAATGTTTGCCCGTCAACAATATTTTTTAATCTGCTAACAATTTCTTTGCAGCGCTCTTTCTCATATCTTGCGTGAGGAATTAAGTCTTTTCTATTTGCATCAATAGCTAATTTGTGTCGGTTTGTCCATTTATATAGTTCTATTTGAGCTTCTTCAAAATCTCTTTGAGCCTTTTTTTGAGCTACGCTAGCCTCAATTGTTGCTTTACGTAATTTTTCTAGTGCATCATGTTGTAAATAATTCATTTGTTATAGTCTATAATTTTGTTGTTTTAAGCTTATTAACCAAAGTATAAGCAGACGAAACTTGCTATAACCTCGTAGAAATCTATGAAATATTACAATTTATTTTTAAAGTTTATTTCAAGTCTCTCATTGGGATGCGCCTTGTAAGCCGGAGGCTTTCTAGCCCGCACGCTCCGCATGAACGCAGAGAAATAAATTTCAAGGCTCATACACAAAGTACGTTAAAACGCACTCTTATTCCTTTCCTAGTCTGATTTATCTGACTTTGTTTATTAGCCTGGGAATTTATTCCAAGGCGGTTAGTTAGTAGTTAGTAGGTTGGGTTAGACACGAAAATAAATCTGAATAATAAGAAAAATATCTGTTAATCGTGTCGTAACCCAACATCAGTTTCTAAAGATTAGAAAACAGCAAAAACCCTTCAGCTAATCTACCGAAGGATTTTACGTATATTAAAGCTTTATTCTAGATTCCGCGCTTCTATGCTACCTACACCTTAATCAAAAATTTTCTTTAAACCATAAGCCGCAAGCCCGACAACTGCACCTGCTGCTACAACTGGAGCCGCACCAATACCAACAGCAGTTCCACCAACTGCTAAACCCATACCTCCAACTGTTGCAGCAACTCCAGCACCGGCTGCTGCTCCACCTGCTACAGCACCTAAAGCCTTAGCATCTCCTTCCTCTATCGCTTTCTTAGCTCCATAAGCAGCTGAACCTACAACTGCACCTGCTGCTGCAACGGGAGCCATACCTACTGCTACACCTCCAAATCCTCCAACTAATCCCATACCACCAACTACTGCGGATGCACCTGCACCTGCGGCTGTTCCTCCTGCAACCAATGCTGCACCTTCTGCTTTATCTTTTATATCTTCGGGTTTATTTGTCATTTTTAATACATTAGTTTTGCTATCACATACATCTTAAACAAGTCAACTTCTTAACGTCCGGGATAATCCTTCAAATATTACAATCTATTTTTAAAGTTTGTTTGAAGCTTCACCTTGGGCTATCTTATTCTTCAGATTAATAAACTGCGCTTAAAATGACTTCTACCCTCCCTCACAAAAAAGCTAAAGCCCTCAAACCCGGAAGCCCCCGCCCTGCAAAGGAATTATGCAGCGAATGTGGACTGTGCGATACATATTACGTCCACTATGTCAAAGAAGCCTGTGCTTTTCTTAATCAACAAATAAAGGAACTCGAATCACAAACTCATTCGCGATCGCGCAATCTTGATAACTCTGACGAACTTTATTTCGGGGTACAGCAAGAAATGATGGCAGCGCGGAAAAAAGAACCGATTCCGGGTGCCCAATGGACGGGTATTGTTAGTTCTATTGCGATTAAAATGCTTGAAAGTGGCATTGTAGAAGGCGTTGTTTGCGTACAAAATACCAAGGAAGATAGGTTTCAACCAATGCCGGTTATTGCTCGCACGGCAGAGGAAATACTGGCAGCAAGAGTAAATAAACCAACATTATCGCCGAATCTTTCCGTATTAGAACAAATTGAAAAGTCGGGAATGAAGCGGTTATTGGTAATTGGTGTTGGCTGTCAAATTCAAGCTTTACGTGCTGTAGAAAAACAGCTTGGTTTGGAGAAGCTGTATGTATTGGGTACCCCTTGCGTTGATAATGTAACTCGCGCTGGATTGCAAAAGTTTCTCGAAACTACAAGTAAGTCGCCAGATACAGTAGTGCATTACGAATTTATGCAAGACTTTCGAGTACATTTCAAGCATGAAGATGGTTCGATTGAAACAGTACCTTTCTTTGGTTTAAAAACAAATAAACTCAAAGATGTATTTGCTCCTTCCTGCATGAGTTGCTTTGACTACGTAAATTCACTAGCAGATATCGTAGTCGGGTATATGGGCGCACCCTTTGGCTGGCAGTGGATTGTAGTTAGAAACGAGCGCGGTAAAGAAATGCTCGATTTAGTCAAAGACCAAATCGATACTCAACCAGTAATGTCTCAAGGAAATCGTCAAGCCGCCGTACAGCAGAGCATTCCTGCCTATGATAAAGGCGTGACTTTACCCATGTGGGCAGCAAAATTAATGGGAGTCGTAATTGAAAAAATAGGTCCCAAAGGCTTGGAATATGCAAGATTTTCTATTGATTCTCACTTCACCCGCAATTATTTATATACAAAGCGCAATCACCCAGAAAAATTAGAGCAACACGTACCCGAATTTGCCAAACGAATTGTCGAGCAGTATGAATTGCCAGAATAGGTAATGGGTAATAGGGCATGGGGCATGGGGTATGGGGCATGGGGCATGGGGCATGGGTAATGGGGAGATGGGGAGAATTTTAACCTTTAACCTTTAATCTGAATTACTCCTAACTCCTAAATATCCTCAATTCCCAATGCCCAATGCCCTATCCCCTATGCCCTATCCCCAATCGCTTCAATCGCAGTTTCAAGAGCGATCGCCACATGAGTCCAGTGGGTTCCTCCTTGACAGTAGGCGATGTAAGGTTCTCTTAATGGCCCGTCGGCGGAGAATTCTGAGGTGCTGCCTTCGATAAATGTACCTCCAGCCATTACTACTTTGCTTTCGTATCCTGGCATTTCATCGGGGATGGGATCGAGATAGGAACCAACGGGAGAATTTTGCTGTACAGCTTTGCAAAATGCAAGTAGTTTTTCTGGGGAACCTAATTTAATTGCTTGAATTACATCGCCGCGAGGTGCAAAAGGTGCGGGTTTTACTGCATAGCCTAATTTATCAAAAACATAACCAGTTAAATGGGTTCCTTTCATTGCTTCTCCTACCATCTGCGGGGCTAAGAATAATCCCTGAAATAACAGGCGAAGTTGGTCAAATGTAGCACCTCCTTCTCTACCGATTCCCGGAGCCGTTAAGCGACAAGCTGCTGCTTCTACTAAGTCCTCGCGTCCGGCAATGTAGCCTCCAGCAGTGACAATGGTTCCTCCTGGGTTTTTGATTAGGGAACCGGCGATTAAATCCGCACCGACATGGGTGGGTTCTTGTGTTTCGATAAATTCGCCATAGCAGTTGTCTACAAAACAAACTGTGTTCGGATTTTGCTCCTTGACTAAACGAACAATTTTCTGTATTTCGGCAATTGAGAGGCTAGAGCGCCAGGAATAGCCGCAGGAGCGCTGAATTAATACTAAACGTGTTTTATCCTCTATCGCATGGCTCAAGCCTTGCCAATCTATCGTTCCTTCTACAGTAAGATTTAATTGGCGATAGGTTATGCCAAACTCGATTAGTGAACCTTGATTTTTACCTCTTAAACCAATGACTTCCTCAAGAGTATCGTAGGGTGCTCCTGCAACTGCCAAAATTTCATCGCCGGGACGAAGCACGCCAAATAAAGCACAGGCTATTGCATGGGTTCCCGAAACAAATTGTACCCTTACAGCAGAGCTTTCTGCCCCCATTATTTGGGCAAAAACTTTATCTAAAGTGTCCCTCCCTAAATCGTCATGACCGTATCCCGATACACCTGCGAAATGGTGTGCGCCTACACTATGATGGCGAAAGGCAGTAAGTACTCGTTGAAGATTTTGCTTGACCTTGTGGTCAATTCCAGAAAAAATCGTTAACAGTGCTTGTTCTGCTTCTTGCAGCTGTTGCAAGCTGTTCATTAGTAAAACCGTTCTTATAATAATTATGCAGATTGTGGCGCTATGGGCGCTACCAAGAGCGTGAAAAACACGCTTAAAGCCCTGAAACGGGCATAACGGACGCGCAGATCAAGCTAAACAATTCTCAAACAGGTTACCGCATGACAATTGCTTCATCAACAACTAAGAGACCATTAAATTGGTTACACATTTCATTTTTCGTCGGTTTGCATTTTGGGATTTTGCTTGCTCCATTTCCCGCTTTTTTCAACTGGAAAGCTGTTGGTGTCGCTTTGCTTCTTTACTGGGTGACTGGAGGCTTGGGTATTACTCTAGGATTTCACCGTCTTATTACTCATCGCAGTTTTCAAACTCCTAAGTGGCTGGAGTATTTTTTTGCATTTTGCGGTACTCTTGCTTGTCAAGGAGGTCCAATTGCATGGGTTGGAATGCATCGCATACACCATTTATATTCCGATCAACAATTAGATCCGCATGATTCCAATAAAGGTTTTTTCTGGAGTCATATGAAATGGATGTTTTACCATTCCTCAGCTTTCAATGATGTTCCTCGCTTTACTAAAGACATTAAAGATGACCCATTCTATCAGTTTTTAGAAAAGTATATGCTACCAATCCAGTTCGCTCTAGGTGGATTGCTATTACTTTGGGGTGGCTGGTCTTTTGTAGTTTGGGGTGTTTTCGTTCGTCTTATTTTTGTATGGCACTGTACTTGGTTTGTCAATAGTGCAACTCATAAATTTGGTTATCAAACATACGATGCAAACGACCATTCCACAAACTGCTGGTGGGTAGCTCTACTAACCTATGGTGAAGGCTGGCACAACAATCACCACGCTTTCCAATATTCTGCTCGCCACGGTTTGAAATGGTGGGAAATCGACCTTACCTGGATGACTATTCAAGTACTACAATTCTTAGGTTTGGCTACTAATGTCAAATTAGCACCTGTTGAGCAGCAGTAATAACAGCTCGGATTTGGGATGCAGGGATTTTAGATTCATTACCTGTCCCATTAGTTGTAGAGACGCGATACTATGAGCGTCTCTATATTTTTGGGTTAAACCCAATATATGCTTTCTCTATATTTTTTTGGGTAAATTAACCACTTGGGATTAAAACGGCGGTATTAATCAAAACTGTTTGCTCCCATCTCAAATCCTCTTCGTTGGATGGATTAAATTAATATTTATTTACCCCACCTTAAGAATTTTTATTTAAGGAATAAGCGGTGATATAGCTGGTTTTAACAACAAAACCTAGCTTTTTGTTGCCTCATTGGTGTTAATAAATTGATATAATCCGAGACGCGAACGTTACGAAACTTCGCAAAAAGCGACTATGCTAGTTGCTTGGATGCGGAATTTTTTATTTATAAAATTCATTCATGACAACATCAGCAGTAAACACAAACAATTCACAGTCGAATTCGCCAGCACAATCTCAACTAAAGCTGACAGACGTAATCAAAACTCTACCTCAAGAGTGTTTTGCACTAGATGCTCGTAAAGCTTGGTTTAGTGTCATCAGCAATGTTTTAGCCGTTGTTTTAGGCGGAGTTTTTTTGGCGATCGCACCTTGGTATCTCTTACCGTTAGCGTGGATATATACAGGTACTGCTGCTACGGGATTTTTTGTCATCGGACATGATTGCGCCCACCGTTCATTTGCCAAAAACCGTTGGGTGAACGATGTAGTAGGGCATTTATTTATGATGCCGTTGATTTACCCTTTCCACGGTTGGCGGATTAAGCATAATTTTCACCATACCCACACCAACAAGCGGCTAGTAGATAATGCTTGGCAGCCAGTGGGAACTGATGCTTATGAGAATAGTGGAATAGCTCTCAAATGGGCTTTTAGAAGATTTTTGCAAAACCGTTTGTGGTGGATAGGCTCAATCGTACATTGGGCAATGCATCATTTTAATCCTTCTTTGTATCGCAAACAAGACAAAGCAGATGTTAAGCTTTCTGTGGCTGTAGTAGTTTTGTTCGCAGCTATATGCTTCCCTACTCTAATTGCAACAACTGGTATTTGGGGATTTATTAAATTCTGGTTTATTCCTTGGATGGTGTACCATTTCTGGATGAGTACGTTTACTTATATTCACCATACCGCTCCAGATATCGCTTTTGTACCCGCAGATAAATGGGATGCAGTAACAGCCCAGCTATCCGGTACGGTTCACTGCAATTACCCTAAATGGGTAGAATTCTTGTGTCACGATATCAACGTACACGTGCCTCATCATATTTCCACAGCAATTCCTTCTTATAACCTACGTTTAGCTTATAAAAGCCTGCAAGAGAATTGGGGAAATTATTTATATCCCGAATGTACGTTTTCTGTATCTTTACTGAAGTACATAACTGACAGATGTCACTTGTATACTCCAGAGAATGAATATATTTCCTTCAAGGATTATTACGCACAACAATAATAAGTCCCAATTTTTTACGGGATTTACATCTTTAACCCCCATTTAGAAATATTAATAGTTTGAATTATTTGAATTATTTTCATTGGGGGTAAATAACCCAAAATAAGGTCGTGAAATTAAAAGTAAAAGACTATTTTTTTAACGCATGACTAGCTTTTTGTAATGCGTACTTCTAAAAAATTGGTCTTTTATACTAATTAATTTGACTGACTTAGGTTTGTTTAAAAAATTTCACTCTATATCCGGTAACGAAACGAGCGTGACATCTTCTACAGTTAATACAGGCAATATTCCTCAAGATGCATCATCAGAGGAAATCACTAAACTTCCCTTTACCCTTGGGGATGTAAAAGCAGCAATTCCAGCAGAATGTTTTCAGCCTCAAGTATGGAAATCTCTGTTTTATTTCTTTCAAGACATACTAATTATTGCCGGACTTTATGCTTTAGCTTATTATCTAGATTCATGGTTGTTCTTTCCCATTTTCTGGGTAATGCAGGGAACAATGTTCTGGGCATTATTTGTAGTAGGGCATGACTGCGGACATCAATCATTTTCTCGTCACAAATGGTTGAATGATTTAATCGGACACTTATCTCATACACCGATACTTGTTCCCTATCATGGATGGCGGATTAGTCACCGAACTCATCACAAAAATACTGGTAGTCTGGAAAATGACGAAAGTTGGTATCCAGTATCGGAAACAGAATATAATGAAATGCCTTTATTGCAAAGAATTGGCAGACACTACCTGTTTTTACTAGCTTATCCAGTGTATTTATTTCAACGTTCCCCCGGTAAATCAGGTTCTCACTTTTCACCTAAGAGTCCCCTATTTAAACCCTCCGAATCCGGGGATGTAATTACGAGTACCGTACTTTGGACTGCAATGGTTGGTTTACTGGCATTCCTAACCTATGAATGGGGCTTCATGTGGTTTATCAAATATTATGCCGCACCGTACATTGTATTTGTAGTTTGGCTGGATTTGGTGACATTTCTACATCACACCGAACCAGATATTCCTTGGTATCGCGATGGTGAATGGACTTTTTTAAAAGGGGCGCTCTCGAGTGTCGATCGCGATTATGGTTTTATCAATCATATCCACCACGATATCGGTACCCACGTTGCTCACCACATATTTTTGAATATCCCTCATTACAACTTGAAGAAAGCAACTGAAGCAATTAAGCCGGTTATAGGAGACTATTATCATAAAACTGAGGAGCCAATTTTAACTTCTGTGTGGAATTCCTTCAGAAAATGTCATTTCGTTCCAAATGAAGGGAAAAAGGTTTATTACAC
>CAYMZW010000279.1:0-9173 GCA_964395005.1 uncultured Rivularia sp. | reverse complement strand
TTTTTATCCCCTAGTTCTAATGCTTCATGATTCGCATTAGTTCCGCGTACATTTTGTACGTATGACCTCAAGTAATAGAGAAAATCTTTTCTACTACATGGTTTACCGACAACAATTTGACTAATAGTTCTTATATCCAAAATGTTGTACTCTTTTGCGATTGAATCCCATAAAGGCTGAAACAACTCTTTTAAATTATTTAGCTTTACAGAAAAAAGTTTCTCAGAATTTTCTAAAGCGAAAGTGTGAGCTAACGCTTGAATACCTGAATTTGTAAGCGCAGTTTTCCCATGTTGTGATTCAACAGAGCAATGCTTTGAACAAAACTTCCGTTGAGACGCTTTATGTGGTGGTACTTCAAACTTTTTTTGACACATCTTACAGATAAGAGTGATTCTAGGAACTAATGGTCCTGTCTTCTTACCCTTACGCGAGAGATGGTAAGCTTTGCGCTTTGAACTCTTAAGAAACTTTTCTTTAAATTCAGGATCTGCAAATCTAGCTTTGGCTTTAGCACGAATTTTTGCTTTGGTACTTTCAGATTGAGTCACACCATACATGGGGTTTCTTTTCCCAAAGCTATCCATACCTCTAACTTGAGTACGAGATTTCCATTCCTGTTTTAGGTGTTCAAAGACAAAAGGAGTTGGTTTAATGAGTTGTCTTAGGTCTTTCTCTTGTAGAATTGTGACTTTAACGTTGTAATCGAACTCAAAAAGCTGGATTTTCGGTAGGTCATTTTCAAAATTGAAAATACCTTTAATTTCAACAAATTCCCCATTCTCTAATAGAAAGTCAGGTTTGTACCGGACTTCGTTAGAGAGTACATAGGTTTTATGTTCATATGTCCAGCTAATTTTCATGTAGTCCAAGTACCTAGCGTAAATATATTCAAGACTAGACCTTAAACAATGCTCACCGTAAAAACCAGAGTAGCCATAGAAAGTGCTTGTCATACATACCCTCGCACTCTTGGAGAATTTATATTCTAGGATACAATTTTCATTGTAATCTAGTTTCATTCTCTACGCTGTACGGTGTCAAAAGCTTTTTAGTTCTTTTGATTACCTCGGCATTAGCATTTCAGCCTTCACCGATTTTGCGGGGTTTTTTACGTGAGGCAAAAGTATCAATTACCACACGGGTTTAAACCAAACCTATCTAAACGATGCTCAATTTCATTCTTATCGAGATAAGAATACCTTTCCTTTAACCAATCAGCGCCCTTACCTTGTTGATAAGCTTGTAAAAAATCAGTTTTCAATTCCTTACTTGTTAGCAAATCAAGGTTTGCCCTAGCAACAGCTTCACCAGCCCATTGAATCGCACCTTCACCACTGTAATATTGTTTGCGAACTGCATTAACACATTCTTCTAAAGTGGGTTTTTGGTGAAATACTCGGGTATGATTGGCCATGCGTAATGCATCCCGTTCGGGATCTATACGCCAATTTCCATCATCACCTTGCTGCCACAGATTTGCTTTTGCATCTGCAAATGCAGTGTCTTCACTGACACCTTGACGCATTCCGGCCGATCTTCTAATATTTCCTGCCACTATACAGACAGCCGCTTCATCAATCAACAAACAGCATTCCACCGAAGTCAATTTTCTGCCAACAGCTTTATTAAGAATCGCAGCACAACGTTGATAAAGTTCCGGCAACTTCACCGGATTCGCCATACCACCAAAACCTTGAAGCGGTTCGCCAGCTTTACGAATATCGCTGATATCAACAATTACTTCAACTTCTTCATTAAACCGTTCGTCAGTAGATAATTCTAAAAGAGTTTGATAGGACTTTACCCAACCTTGACGGCTATCTCCGACATAAATAGTGGCCTTATCTCCCCCTATTTTAGTTTCAGTAAATTCACGGCGTTCGTTAGCTATAGTTTTACCAATATTGCCTTCTACCGTTACCTTTAAACGATTGCGGATACTAGGTAACTGATTAATATATTTTGGTTCTAAAATTGCTCCCGTGCCGCAGCCCATCATCGCCAAATCCATCATTAACCCGAAAGCGCTCCAGTCAATGACGTTTGTGGAAGTACAGTTATAAGCACCCGAAAAATTCTTCGGTTGAGCCAGCCAATTTGTACCACCAACCCATAACCATCTGCCACTAGGTAAAGCCTTTAAATTGCGCTGCATCCCCTCCAAAAGTAAAGCTTCATCTTGAGTTAGCTTACCCAACTCCACCAAACCTTTTAGAGTGCGATCGCAAACCTGACTCCAGGATTCTCTAGCCCCTTCCGGCTTTTGACGACGGCTGTAAGTCCTGAAAAATACAGGATTTGCAGCAGGGGCTGTTTGTGGAAATTCTGCACCAACGTGTTTCCGTTCAAGCTCTCGAACCATTTGTTTATAGCTTCTTTTTTTTCTATCAGATTAAGACTATACGTCAAGTAGCATTACAATAAAAGACTGCATAATTTTGAAAATTACGCTATAGCAATCAGCGATCGGTGAGCAGTTATCAGTGAGCAATCTACTGTATCAATCTGACTAACTCCTAATTCCTAACTCCTAACTCTTAACTCTTAAAATGTCTATTGCTCCTTGGCGTTCATTTTTAGCCAATGCTCTCAAAAAGAATCGCAATCAACCGCATTCGCGCTATTTTCAGTTAGCAACTATCCGTAGTGATGGAATTCCAGCGAATCGTACTGTAGTTTTTCGCGGTTTTTTATCAGATACCAATAAACTAAAAATTATTACCGACGCTCGCAGCGACAAAATTACAGAAATTCACAATCAGTCACAGGGAGAGATTTGCTGGTACTTTACTAACACCCGCGAACAATTCCGCATTGCTGGAAACATCACAATTATTGATGCCAATCATCAGAATACCGAATTGTTGAAAGCCAGAGAATCAACTTGGCAAGATTTATCAGATAACGCTCGGATTCAATTTGCTTGGGAGCATCCGGGAGAAGCTAGAGCCAACCCCGAAGCATTTTCACCACCGCAGCCAGATGAAAATGAGCCTTTAGAAAACTTTTGTTTGTTGTTGTTTGAACCCGTAAAAGTCGATTATTTACGATTGAGGGGAGAGCCGCAAAATCGGACTATTTATATCAGAGATGAAGCAGGGGTTTGGGATGTGGAAGAGGTTAATCCATAAATCAAAATTTTGTCGTTAACCAGTCACCTTTGTAGAGACGCGATATATCGCGTCTCTACATTTAGCGGAATAACAAACAATTTTGGTAGAAGAGAATTTAATTTACCATATAAGTAATAACTTCTATGCAATTTATTGAAATATTTATCTAAGAATTTACCCATCTTCTTCAGACAGTGGTGCATCAATATTCACTTCAATACCGTCAGTTAAAAATTGGACTCGCTTGATTAAATCAGGACTAATTGGTTTGATATGTTGAGGATTATTTTTCATATCTTGAGCTAGGAAATTTAGAATTTTTGCAATCGCGAAATCTTCTTGCTGTTGAATATCAGACATTATGATTTGATGTAAATAAGGTTTGAAATTGAATTTAGCTTACATATTGCAATATTTTCAAAACCGACAGGGAATGCAATTAAGAGTCTAATAGCAAAAGTCATCTAAAGATGACTGACAAGACTTTTAGTCTACTTAAGTAGACTTTGTTTATTAGCCTTGGAATTGATTCCAAGGCGTTTGGGAAGATTAGTTTAGAATAATGTAAGATATGAAATTGACCTAACCATGCCAAGCTTTATAAAAATCTTGATAGCTCATCTTTTCCGCACAATCCCACATAAATTGATAAACTTCATCGTAGCGATATGAACAATTTTGATAAAACTTTTTGTTGAGATATCCTTTCAAAGCTGTAATAATTTTAGGAAAGCAAGCGTATTTATTGATTGAATTGACGTTTTGTATTACAGAATCAAATAAATCTTCATTAATTTCATCATCTTCAGGTTTACAATCATTGAATAAAAAGTTTTTATCCTTTTCGATTGCATTTAGTAAGCGTTTAAATCCTGTGCTTATTGCTTCATTAATTAAAACTCTTGCTGTTTTATCTTCTTTTGCTATTTTGTCAAGGTATATTTCAGGTAATAAACGTTCGTATTGAAATAATGTACTTAATTTTTTCAAGCAATCTAATTCAATCAAAGTATTTATTGCCTTTTGATAATGGCTTTCAAATGGTAATAAAATAGCCGCAGCATTTTCACATTTATAAGCCTGCATAAATTCAACAAGAATGGAAATTGCTAATTGATTGTCCGGCTCTAATAATAAGACAGCTTCAGCCAAATCAACATCAAATATTTTGCCTTTTTCTGACTGTAAAATTCTTACTAAAGCAGCGATAGTTTCTTTGTAGATTACTAAATCTATATTTGTATCAAGAAGCATCCTGCTAATAGCATAAATTGCGAAGGATGAAGCTCTCAGACAACGTATCTCTAATGAAGAACCATCATTTATATTTGAACTTTTTTCTATAAAGGAAATTAAGCTTAGAATTACTTCTTCATCCTTTGGATATAGTTGTACTAAAGATGTGATTATTCGAGGATAAAAATATAGTTCATTTTCATTAAGAATCCCCAAATATTCTAATCCAAATAAAAAATTATTTTCACAAGTCTCCAAAACTTCAATTAAAGTCTCCTTAACTCCAGCTTGATTACAATCAAATTTTCCCAAACTTGCAGCAATCTCAGCACGAATACAATTATCCTCACATTTTTTCAATCTTTCCGATAAAACTTTGATAGCTGCTTGATTTCGAGAATTTATTTCATGTAAAAATTCTACGGCTTTAATCAAAAGATATATTTCCTGAGTGCTTTCAAGAATATAAACCAAAGCATCCAACGCTACTTCATTACTCCCATCTATAAATAACAAAGCTTCAGCAGCATCAAGACAAATTCTGTCACCTCGATTTATCTGCAAAAATTTCTCTAGCGCTAGGGTTGCGATTTGATTTCCCAAACCAATTTTTCCTAAAGTCTTAATTGCTCTACAACAAAGATTTTTATCCTCGGTTGTTTCCATCAACTTAACAACAGTATTTCTTGCAGCTTGATTTCCATAACCAATTTTCGCAATACTCTGACAAATACTTAAGCGTCTATAATTATCAGTCGTCACATCCAGCAGTAAAATCAAAGCAGCGATCGCCATCTTATTTCCCGCATCCAATTCCCCCAATTTCACCGCAGCAGCTTGCAAAGTTATTCGACTCGGAGTATTTCGCAGCAATAATTCAAAAGCTTTGATAACTCGCTTTTTATCCGTGACTCTCAAGGTATTTCTTGCAGCTTCTACCAACGGTTGAGGAAAAAGTTGCCAGCCAAAATATAGATAGCTCCAATCAAGCAACTGTTTAACAATTGCATCGCCAAAGCTAGATTCAGGAAAATAATTTAAAGCCTCTGCGGCTAAGAGATAAGCACGATATCGATAAAAACCACCGCAATTGTCATCAAAATTAACAAGCGCCCGAATCAAGTCTTCTTTCTGCTGTTTAGGAATATCATCTCGACTAAACCAATACAGAATTTCAACTTTACAATCAGGCGCAAAAATGCGGTAATTATTTAATTCAAGATTATCTAAATTACAGTCAAAGAAATTCCAATCATTCATTTCCCCCTACCCATCTTCTGTGGGACGTAAAGGACATATCTGTAAGATATCACAATTGGAAGAGAGAGGGGGAGAGAGGGTAGAGGGGGTAGAGGGGGTAGAAGGGGTAGATAAGTAATTCCTAACTCATAACTCCTAACTGTTCACTGTTAACTGCTCACTGTTAACTGTCAAATCCCCGAGCCATCCAAAAATTCATCTATGGCTCTATCTTGCAACCGACATTGAGTATGATTTTCTCTCAAATGCGATTCTTCAAACATATGAGAATCAATTAGATGACTTTTTTTAAAAGCAACACTTGCAATCTCTGAAACGCTTTGCTGCTTTTCTTGTAGATGCTCAATTTGTTCTTCTAACTGCTCGATTCTATCTACTAAAGCGCGTATTGCTTGAGCTTCTGCATCTGGCAAACGTCCGTGTTCTAACGGATCTACTTTTACACCAGAACGATAAACTATTCTACCCGGAACGCCTACTACAGTGCAATCTGAAGGCACATCTCGCAATACAACCGAACCCGCACCGATACGCACGTTGTTACCAATTTGCAGATTACCTAATACTTTCGCACCCGCACCAACTACTACGCATTCTCCTAAAGTTGGGTGACGTTTACCAGTTTCTTTACCAGTACCACCCAAAGTAACACCTTGGTAAATCAGCGCATTATCTCCGACAATTGCCGTTTCACCAATCACTACACCCATTCCATGATCGATAAATACTCCTTTACCAATGGTTGCTCCAGGGTGAATTTCAATACCTGTTAAAAACCGTGCTAAGTGAGAAGTAAAACGAGGCAGAAAAGGTATTCCAACGTTACGCATCCATTTAGCTATTCTATGCAGTAGCAAAGCTTGCAAACCGGGGTAGCAGAATAATACTTCTAACCAGTTACGAGCCGCTGGATCGCGTTCAAATATAATACGAAAGTCAGCAATAAATGTTGATAACACGAGTTCGCACCCTGCTTGGGAGTCTTTACACCAAATACAATTTATATTACCGTCCTATGGGGACATCTTGAGAAGGGGAGATGGGGAGAGGGGAGGGGGGGAGATGGTAAGCCATTGCGTTGCGCGGGAACAAGCGCATTGTAGCAAATGGCGCAACCTGAAGGGGGAGACAAGAAGACAAGGAGACAAGGAGACAAGAAAAAATTTAAAACTCCATACTCACTCCTAATTCCTAATTCCTAACTCCTAATTCCTAATTCCTAACTCCATCCGTTGCCTAGCTCCTAACTATTTATTATTATAATTCATTTGTACGGAAATTTTGAACTATTCTATCAAAGAAAGTCTATAGTTTTTTCTTGTACTAGCTTTGAAGCTGCCTACCCAGATTTTATAAGTTCCTGCTTTCCAGTTACTATCGTTGATGCTAGCGTCTTTACTTCTGCCAGTATCGTCACCACAGCGAACTGTTTTATCATCTGGCCCAACTATTAGTAAAGTAGTGTCATAGCCACCGCTATTAACTTTAATATTTAATTTGGAAAAATCTTTCTCTAAAACTAGAATATGATCTGGTTTGGGATCTGCAAAACCAATACACAAATTTCTATTGCGATCGCGTTTACTGACTGCGGATAAGGAATAAGATCCACCTGTATAACCCGTCACTATTTTTTTAACAGCTTCCGAGTTTGGCGATAAGCTAATTTTTCCGAATATTGAGTTATTTGCTGTTACGGGATTAGGAGTAATAACAGTAAATATGCTTGCTAAAAAGCTTAAAGACAATGCAATATGGGAGCGACACAATTTCATACATACACTTCCCGAGATATCTAAATTAATTTTATAAGTACGTTTAGATACAACCTAACTAATCGTAATTTAGGAATAGCAAACTTTGTGACAGCTTTGTATCCGTACACTTATTAGAGCAAAATACAAACCAAAAAACAAAAGTCTAAAGAATGAACAATTAATTTGAGGGTTTCTATCAAAAGTTGTAATAGTGCCATACAAGTAATCTAATATTAATTAGACACTTGAGTATTAAAGCTTAATTAAAATTTGCTGAAAAACATAGGGAACAGGGAACGGCAGGGCAAACGCATCTTACAGCGGATTTCATGTTCATGAGGTACAGAACATATCGTTATAAGGGAGTAGGGAGTAGGGAGTAGGGAGTAGGGAGTAGGGAGTAGGGAGTAGGGAGTAGAAAAATGTACTTCCTGCAAACTGCTCCCGTGCTGTATATGCGTACATAGTATGCTAAAAGTTTGAATTAAAAACTTGAAATCTTCACTATACTTAAAGAAATTGTCGTTATCAATTAATTTTCACCATAAATAATCACTTTTATTCCTATTCCCTATTCCCCCCAACCCTATTCCCCCCAACCCTTTTTTATTATTTTTTTATTAAAATGCTTTAATTAATAGATATTGCCATACCTTCGCGTGCTAAAAATGCTTGTTCAAATTCAGTTTTCAGCGCTGCTTGTACTCTATCTAAAAAATCATCGTTATCATTTGGATGATGATTAGAAAATACAAGTTGTTTGACATCAGCTTTACGAGCTAAATCAACTGCAATTTTTGAGTAGCAATCAATTGATGTTTGCGAGTCGCGAAAATTAGAAGTAATGTAATTGGGATTGACAATTAGTAAGTCTACCCCTTGAATTAATTTTATTAGATATTGCTCTAACTCTTCTATTTCTGACTGTAAATCGGTGATGTAAGCAACACTATATTCTTTCCATGTAACTCTATAGCCAATAGACTTTTGGAGATTGTTAATTAATCCGGTTTGTACCGTGACATCATCTACAGCAACGGCATTACCAGGAGTCAAATTATAAAATTGCAGCTTTGACTCCATAACTTGTAAGGGATAAGGAAAATGCGGTAACAGCATTTGATCGCCAAGAGATTGTTTAATTGACGCGCCATTAGAAGCAGCAGTACCGTAAATATGAAAGCAGTTTTGCGGTGCAAATGCACAAGCAAAAAAGGGAAAACCCTGAATGCGGTTGGTTTGAGCGTTGGTGAAGAATAAATGAGCTACTAGTGAGCGCTGTTGCTGCAACCAGGATTTTCCTAATACTCGCAAGCCTGTACCACCGTCAAAGATTAAATTCTTTGTACCAACCTGCATCTCTACACAAGCTGTATTACCTCCATAAAAATTAGTCTCTTCACCTGGAGTTGGAATTAAACCTCGCACTCCCCAAAATTTGACTAAAAATTTCTCAGCTTGGTTTTCTTTTAAATTTTCTGTTGTACGAAAGGCATCTTTAGGATAGGGCGACGATTCTATCTGTGACATTTTTGCTACATAATAGTCTTACCGAGCAGATCGTCATAGTGTCGAACTTCTAACAAATTGTTTTTGTTGTCTACGATGACAACTGTCGGAGAGAAACTTTTAATTTCTTCCGAAGTAAACTGCCCGTAAGACATTATAATCAAGCGGTCCCCTTTTATGCCCAGACGTGCCGCAGCCCCATTTAGCTCAATGGCTCCGGAATTCGCTACAGCCGGTATTGTATAAGTAACAAAGCGTTCGCCATTAGTCACGTTCACCACTTGCACCTGCTCGT
>CAYMZW010000278.1:0-9206 GCA_964395005.1 uncultured Rivularia sp. | reverse complement strand
AAAAAAGGTGGGGATTTCCCACCTAACAATCAATTTAACCTTTAGTCATGCGAACATGTTCTAAAATTCGCTGCTGTCTCTCAACAGAATTAATCTTTGGTTTAATAAAATCGTTTGTGCTGCGAGCAAGATGCTCCATAATGCGCTTTTCGCGGTCGGATTTTTCAGCCATTTTTACGGTTAATAGATAAACAAACATTTTTAACAAGTAGAAACGCTTTGCTATTTAACTAAGACTTACACAGAAATAAGAGGAAGTATATTGTTCCAGACATTATAGATACCCCCAACCCCCCTTTTAAAGGGGGGCTTACGTAATTCCTATTAATCAATCGAAAACAGTTTCTACCTAAAAGTTATTTTAGTACAAATTGGTTAAATTATGCTTGAAGAAAAACGGCTTTTTGCTAATGATAAAAAATAGGACTTATGCAAGCTTAGATATGTTTGATAAATATCTAATAATATATTTAAAATCGACGAAAAATCAACAAAAAGATAATTGACAGAATTACCATTTTATATTTAATAGAGAAAAATCAACAAATTCCGGTAAAATTCTTAGAGTCGCGTTAGTGCTTGAGATGTCAAACATTGTTAAACCGCCATGTGATACGGGAGTTATCAAAGCTAAACGATGCTCTACTTCTTGTTCTCGCTCTACCGAACGTTGGGTACTACTGGCGACTATACTGGGATCGAGTATGGCAATGATTGATGGCACTGTTGTCAATGTAGCGCTGCCGGTACTGCAAGAATCTTTGAATGCAAATGCTACTCAAGTGCAGTGGGTGGTTGAATCTTATGCTTTGTTTTTAGCTGCACTAATTTTGTGTGGCGGCTCTTTAGGAGATAGATTTGGCAGAAGATTGATTTATGCTTGTGGAGTTACTTTATTTGCTCTTGCTTCTGGATGGTGTGCTTTATCGCCTAATATTAATCAACTAATAGTTGCTCGTGCTTTTCAAGGAGTTGGTGGTGCGTTATTGGTTCCCGGAAGTTTAGCGATTATTAGTGCTTCTTTTATTGATTCCGAGCGAGGAAGAGCTATTGGTACCTGGTCGGCTTTTACAGCTATAACTTCCGCATTTGGTCCAATTTTAGGCGGTTGGCTGGTAGAAAATCTATCTTGGAGATGGATATTTTTTATTAATGTGCCCTTCGCGATCGCAATTTTATCAATTTTGTTTAGTTATGTTCCTGAAAGTCGCGATAGTGAGTTTACCCGATTGGATCATTGGGGAGCAACGCTGGCAACTTTGGGTTTGGGAAGCTCAGTTTTTGGGTTAATTGAATCTTCTGTTTTAGGGCTTTTTCATCCTTTAGCGATTGGCAGCACGGTATTTGGAATAATCGTTTTAGGTGCGTTTGTTTTTGTAGAAGCTAATATTTACAGCCCAATGATGCCTTTATCTTTGTTTAAATCGCGTACCTTTTTCGGTGCTAATTTACTAACGTTATTACTATATGCAGCTTTGGGAGGAGTTTTCTATTTTGTTCCTTTCAATTTAATTCAGGTTCAAGGTTACTCACCGATGGCTGCTGGTGCGGTATTTTTACCGTTTATTCTGCTGATGTTCTTTTTGTCGCGATGGTCTGGTAATCTAGTAAATCGCTACGATGCTAAGGTACCTTTGATGGTAGGGCCAATAATCGCAGCAGTTGGTTTTATACTCTTTGCAGTACCCGGAATCGGTGGTAGTTATTGGTTAACATTTTTCCCCGCTATTTTAGTATTAGGATTAGGGATGTCGGTTAGCGTTGCTCCTTTGACAACAACCGTTATGGGTTCGGTAAGAAAGCGTCAAGTTGGTGTTGCTTCGGGAGTTAATAACGCCGTTTCTCGTACCGCCGGATTATTAGCGATCGCCATTTTTAATATCTTTGTTTTTAATGCTTTTAATTTGAGTTTGGATCGACGTTTGGCGAAGTTAAATGTACCATCTCACGTAAAGCAAGCTTTAGCAGAAGAAAGAATCAATTTAGCTGCTGCAAAAGTTCCAGAAAATATAAGTAATGAGTTAGCAAAGGCAATAGAAAAAGCAATTGCACTTTCCTATGTAGATAGTTTCCGTTTAATCATGTTTATCGCCGCAGCTTTAGCAGTTGCGAGTGCTGTAGTTGCATTTTTTACTATCAACAATAAGCGGCAGAAAGTTTTGTAGGTCAAAGGTTAAAGGTTAAAGGTTAAAGGTCAAAGGTCAAAATTTTAGACTTTAACAGTAGATGCGTTTAGCATTTCTTTTAGTATTTTCTCCATTCCCTATTCCCTATTCCCCGTTTCCTTTTTTCAAATTTTATTCTTATTCTTAATCATTAATTATTAATATGAAAGGCTGGTTGCAAGTACCTCGTTTACGTATAGGTGAAGAAGTAGAAGAACACCGTCATGCTACTTGGTTAGAACTTTTCTACGATTTAGTTTATGTAGTTGCTGTCTCGCAAATTGCTCATTATTTATATGAAGATACTTCTTTAAAAGGTTTTATTGGCTTTGTATTTTTATTTATACCAATATGGTGGGCATGGATTGGAACTACATTTTATTCAAATAGATTTGATAGCGATGATATTAAACATCGACTATTAACTGGTTTACAAATGTTAGCAGTGGCTGCTCTTGCTGTTAATATTCATCATGGTTTAGGAGAAAGTTCTACTGGTTTTGCAATTTCTTACGCTATAACAAGATTTGTTCTAGTTTTAGAATACCTGCGAGTAATTAAACATATTCCCCAAGCCCGAGGTTTAGCTAAATATTATTGTGTTGGCTTCTCTATTGCTGCAATTTTATGGTTAATATCGGCTTTTGTACCAATTCCTATACGTTTTGTGATTTGGGGATTTGCTTTAGCTGTAGACTTTATTACCGGATTCACCGCCAAACGTTTTCAAGTTGCTTTACTTCCCCATCCCGAACATTTACCGGAGCGTTTTGGGCTGTTTACAATTATTGTTTTGGGTGAAGCAATCATTGCCGTTGTCAATGGAGTTTCCGAACAAGAATGGGACGTACAAAGCGCTATTTGTGCGGTGTTTGGCTTTTGTATTGCTTTTAGTTTGTGGTGGATTTATTTTGAAAATGTTAGCGGTTCAATTTTAACTGCTAATGTTGATAGAAAAGTGGGATTAATTCAAGTTTGGCTTTATGGACATTTACCTTTAGTAATCGGACTTGCTACTACAGGAGTTGGTGTGGAAAAGGTGATAATGAGCGATGTAAGTAAAGCCCTACCAACCTCTCAACGCTGGCTGATTTGTGGTGGAGTAGCCCTATGTATGTTAAGTTTAAGCATTCTCCACAGAACTGGAATGATATTTCGATGCAAAGTTAGAGCTAAGTACAGACTTGGTGCTGCTGCAATTTTGATATTTCTGGCTGTAGTTGGTGTAAGTTTGCAACCTATAGCAATAATTGGATTGGTAGCTTTCGTTTGTGCTACCCAAGTGCTAGAAGATTTATATCAGAGTGGTGAATTATCTGCATCAAAAGATTGATAATTGAGAAGGCTTTGGTTTAAATTCTCTTAACTTTATTTGATATACAAGCTTTCATTATTAATGTCATAAATAATACTTATTAATCTTTGTTAAAAAAAGATTATGAACCATTAAATAATCCGAACCTAACTATATCTTACTAAGGGTAGGCTCTACTTGTTTGGGAACTATCTTTAGATATATTTCAATCAAGAAAATGTTGCTTATTGTTAAATGAGATTAATAAGTACTAATTTAAACAGTTATCTAAACAAGATATTTTTTAAATAATTTTATAAAAATACCATTTTATAAGAAAGTGATATTGGCTTTGTCTGAGTAAAACTGTAACAAAAAGAGATTTAATTACCCTATGTTTGATTCGCCTTCATTGTCGGCTAATCAACTGCTGATGGCTTTACCTGCTGAAGAATACGAGCGTCTTCTTCCTTACTTAGAGCCTGTTAGCTTGGCTTTAGGGCAAGTTATTTATGAACCGAAAGAGTTGATAAAAGAAGTTTATTTTCCTTTGGGAGCAATGATTTCTTTAGTTTCTAATATGAAAGATGGTTCAACTACAGAAATCGGTTTAGTAGGTATTGAAGGAATGGTAGGTCTTCCTGTATTTTTAGGAGGAAATACTGCTACAAACCGTGCCATCGTACAGGTAGAAGGTAACGCGGTGAAAATGGATGCTTCGGTACTTAAAAGCGAATTTGAAAGGGGAAAACAGTTGCAAACAAAGCTGTTACTTTACACTCAAGCAAGATTAACCCAGGTATCGCAAATAGCTGCCTGTAAATCGCATCATCTCATAGAAGAAAGACTCGCTCGTTGGCTGCTTTCGGTAAACGATTGTGTAAAGAAGCCGGAGTTACCACTCACCCAAAAATTTATCTCCGAAATGCTTGGAGTACGTCGCGCTAGCGTTACAGAAGCGGCTCAAGCACTTCAGAAAGCAGGTTTGATTCGCTATAGGAGGGGGCAAATTACTATCTTAAAAAGAAAAGAGCTTGAGCAAGCAGCTTGCGAATGCTATAGCATGATTCAGAATGAGTTTCAACGCTTGCTGCAATAGAAAACCATTGGGATCAAACTTTATATTTTCTTAAACTTTCCAGGTATATGTACGATATCGTACTGTTTTTTTCTGGGATCGAGGTATTCTTTTGTTTACAGACATACGGTGTCAGCAGAGGTAATACCATTTTTGATTTTAGATTTTGAATATACTGCTGTTTTTTGCAATATTCGTTATAGCTAGCTTGTGGAGCTTCGATTAATCGAAAAATCCACAACACCGGAATTCTTTTTTCAAACTGATATTGTTGCTGTCTTGATATCGTAAGCAATTCTCAAGGAAAAATGCCTTTAGACATGACTTAAATGTTAAATATTTTTGTTGTGTCGTCAGATATTTTTCCAGATACGACTCAGTTTAGAAGATTGTGTTCTTTCATATGAGCGACGATATTAGTGGTGCAATAGTTAATAGATTGCTAAGTGCTTTACCCGAGCAAGAGTATCAACGATTAATTTCTCATTTAGAATATGTTGATTTAAACTCTGGGGAAGTTTTGTGGGAACCAGGGGAAACAATAACAGAAGTTTACTTCCCCAATTTAGCCATGATTTCTTTAGTTTCGATAATGGAAAATGGTTCCACAACAGAGATAAGCTTAGTAGGGAAAGAAGGGATGGTAGGTTTGCCTGTGTTTTTAGGCGGGCATTCCACTACGAGCCGTGCCATAGTTCAAATTGAAGGTAATGCGCTAAAGCTTAACGGCAATATATTAAAAAGCGAGTTTGACAAAGGTGGGGAGTTGCAAAGACTTTTATTACTTTACACCCAAGCATTATTCACCCAAGCTTCACAAAATGCTGCATGCAATCGACAACATAATATTGAAGAAAGACTTGCTCGCTGGCTGCTGACAACGCAAGATTGCGTTATGAAAGATGAATTACATCTTACCCAAGAATTTATCTCTCAAATGTTAGGTACTCGTCGCTCTGGCGTAACTGTTGCAGCAGGTACACTCCAACAAGCAGGAATGATTCGCTATACCCGTGGGAAAATTACTATTTTAAATAGGGAAGCTTTAAATGCTACAGCCTGCGAGTGCTATCAAGTTATAAAAAATGAGTATAGTCGCTTGCTCAAACCGAAACAAATTTTAGAATAGGGTACGATACCGTACAGACATATCTAGAGAGATTATGCCAATCTTAAATATAATGGGAAGCTTTGATGGGGATTGTTTAGTATGAACAATCAAATTGATTATTAGTTAAATCTCTAAAAGTATTTCCTTTATTTCTTATTTAAGCGTTGAGAAAAAGAATATTTTTGTTACTTGTTAAATTTTAGTTCGGTAACAAATTTATATCTTCTAGCTTTGCTTTTGTAAAGTGCAATTATAAAAAAGATAAGTAAATAATTGATTTTACATTAAGATATTTAAATATTTATAATAGCAGAGAAATGAACGTATTCATAGATATATGAGCATTTCCACTTCTAACTAATTTTATTTAAAGTTTTTATAATTTTTTTGGCAAGTTGTAGTTAAAAAGCACAACATATATCAACATATATTTATATAAAATGGTAGCCAATTTACACTATTCATTCTGAGCCTTTAGAGGTAAATAGGTCAGCTAACATGAGATAATCAAGGATTAAGTTTATGCTTGAGAAGCAACAAGAAGTAGGTAAAGAGTTAAAATCGCTGGTACTTATGGGAATTTGCCCCCATTGCGGTTCTGTAAGAATAAAGTATCGCGAATACATAACAAATCGTACATTCGGATTCCAATGTTTCCATTGTGGTTGGAAATCTGAATATAGTTTGACTGAATTACAACAAGCTTCGGCGAATTGGTTTCCTACCGTCAAATAGTTCAAAAGTAAATAAAAATTTGAAAAATAAATCATAATTATAGTAAGTAAATTTCACTATCAATTAAGGATAAGAATAATAAAGATGATCGAAATAGGAAGCTTAGTTAAAATTCTATATCCTAAATACGTATTTCAATTTCACGGTATAGTTGAAGCTCCAGAAGATAGAACGGGGCGTTGGATAATTAGATTAATAAATAATCCTTTTCATAATAGTAAAGAACCTTTATTGTTATCTCTAAAGGAATCAGAGATTGAACCGATTAGTGTATATTCAGGACTTAAACAACGTTGGGGTTGAATTTCTGTAGATGTTAAGGGTAGGTTTTTGAATTTTTCTATGCTAACCTTCGTCGATAAAATGGCAAAAAGTAGTAAATTATTAGAAGTTTGGTAGCCACCGGAAGCTAACTACTTTGTGGCAATGCAGTTCTAATTGGTACATTAACCACGAACGAATCCATATTTCTTTTATGTCTACACAAGTTTCATCGTCATCTACATTTTCACCAGCAACCTCACTTGCTCTGACTTCATTCCATATTCGTTTGCAAACCTTAGAAAAAGAACATCAGTGGTTGCTCAAGCAGATTAAGAAAAAACGTACCGAGCAGAAGAATTTTCTCGAACAGATGCGTGCAGTGGCAACAGAAGTTCATAGTCGATGTACTCCTTGTTTCCAGAAAATGGCATCTTTGGATGAGGAAATACATTCACTATTCGATGAAATATTGACTGCACGAAAGTTGGGGAAGCAAACCAGAAAAAATATTGAGCAAGTTTATCGCAGTCTTCAAGTTTCCGGGATAATCAGCGTTAAACTCAGTTCGATAGAAGATGATTTCCCAGAAGATTTTTTTGAAGAAGAGGAAGAAAGTGATTTCTCCGAGTCGGGAAATGAAAACGGCGATAATTATCAGAATTTTCAAGAGGAATATCAACAAACACAGCCAGATTTTTCATCTGCAACTAGAAGTAATCAATCAAAAAAAATTCGTCAAACATTTCTGAGGTTAGCTGAGATATTTCACCCCGACAAAGTGAAAGATAGTGATATCGTGCTGCATCATACAGAAATTATGAAGGAAATTAATAAAGCCTATCAAGAAGGTGATTTAGCCAAATTATTAGAAATTGAAAGATTGCATCAGGTAGAAGAATCGTTTTCAATTAATAGCGAAGATGATTTAACCAGACAATGTAACAAGTTAGAACAGCATAATGAATTTCTTAAAACTCAGTATGAAAATTTAAAAAGCGAGTTGCGATTAGCGAAGAATACCAACGAAGGGCAAATGGTTTCAGGCTATAGAAAAGCGGTTAAAGAAGGAATAGATCCGATTGCTCAAACTGTCGAACAAATAGAATCTGAAATTGATGTAATATCTTCTATTTGTAGCTTTGTAAAAGATTTTAGAGACAAGAAAATAACAATTAAACAATTTCTTGGTGGCCCTCCTATTCTACAGCAAAGAAACCAAGAGATAATTGATGAGCTTTTTGAGGAGATGATTGAGGAATTTGAAGTTTTTTAGTAGCTCTGAAATAGGGAATAGGGAATAGGGAATAGACTACATTACCATCTTATAAAAGTTCGTAGTAAGCGCTGTCTTCGCTAAATATTTAGGATGCCAAAAAAATGATTTTCATGCTATTAACAAATTATCTTTTAGCAAATTTTCGATTGCTTCATCAATCAAAGCTTCTCCATCAACCACCGTTTCAACTGTATTAAACTGCTGCCGTAATTCCGCAGCACCTTCAAAACCTTTTGCATACCAAGCCATATGTTTTCGTGCTTGATAAATTCCTCTATTTCCTTTGTATTCCCACAAAGCTTTTAAATGTTCTTTAGCGCATTCTAAACGTTGAATAACTGTTGGAGGAGGTAGTTTTTCTCCTGTTTTAAGAAAATGATCGATTTCACCTACCAAAAACGGATAACCCAAAGTACCCCGCGAACACATTACCCCATCAGCACCAGTTGCTTCCAAACATTTGATTGCTGATTCTACAGAAAAAATATCACCGTTAGCAATTACTGGAATATCAAGCACTTCCTTAACGCGAGCAATCCATTCCCAGCGAGCAGTACCATTGTATCCCTGAGCGCGAGTACGCCCGTGAATAGTAATCATTTGCGCTCCTACATGCTGCATCCTCTTTGCAAAATCAAGGATAGTAATTTCCGCATCATCCCAACCGATACGAGTTTTTACTGTTACAGGAATATCTACCGCGCTGACAACTTCTTTTACTATTGCTTCAGCGACTTCTGGCTGTCTTAGAAGTGAAGAACCACCGCCCTTTCTTGTAACTTTATTTACCGGGCAACCCATATTAATATCAATCGTATCCGCACCTTCTTTTACAGCTTTTTGGGCAGCTTGGGCAAGAAAATCCGGACGACAATCAAATAGTTGAATACTTATGGGGCGCTCGTTGATATCAACATCCATGACTTTCGGTAATTCTTTTACATGAGCCAATCCCGAAGCATGAACCATTTCGGTATACATCATTGAATCTGGTGCATAGCGACGCACTAAACGCCGAAATACCAAATCAGTAACGCCAGATAAAGGTGATTGTAAAACTCGGCTGTTGACTTCCACCGAGCCAATTTTTAAAGGTGTTGAAAGTTTTGTTTTTAGTTCAGAAGGAAGATGGGAATTGGGCATGGGGGATTGGTTTTGGGAATGGGTAATTGGTAGTTGGTAATTGGTTTTTTGATAGTGGCGGTTGAAACCGCTTCTACACAAACAAAGTGGCGGTTGAAACCGCTTCTACACAAACAAAGTCCACCTCCGTGGACTATATT
>CAYMZW010000277.1:6493-9221 GCA_964395005.1 uncultured Rivularia sp. | reverse complement strand
GATTTAGTGATGAATTTTAATAAGCGTTAGTTATTAAGGTGCGTTATTAACACACCCTACCTGCTTGAAAAATTTGTTCAACTGTTAAATTTAATTCAGGAAATATATTAGATTGAATTAAGTCTCCCTGTCTAAATAAAGTAGGTTCATACATTTGATTGACTAAATTACAGACAGTAATTGTTGGTTTTTTAGGATTACCAATAAACCGTTTACCACCTAATCCTAAATAATCAACAATCCAATATTCAGATATTCCAATATCGCTATATTCATCAAATTTTAGGGCGTAGTCATCACTCCAATTGGTACTAACGACCTCAATTACTAATGCAATTGTTGCACCTTTTGAAACAGTTGAGTACTTTTTATATAACGGCTCATTCACTAGATTTCGCTGATCTAATACGAGGATATCTGGTAAATAACCTGACTCTTTACCATCCGGTTTTACTAATACTTTTGGTGCAATAAAATAAGGTAAATCTAAACGATCAAATTCTACAGTAATTTTTCTTGCTAAATATCCGGTTATACTTTCATGGGAACCCAAAGGCTGTGGCATTTCTACTAATACTCCCTCATGTAATTCCCAGAGTTTTTCTTCATGTTTGTGCTGAATAAATTCTTCAAATGTTAAAGATTCGGCAACTAACTGATTTATTTTGGCTTGAGTCATTGCGATTGAGTCCAAAGTTTTAAGCCTTAGGAAATGCTTAGAATAATTATAACTTTTTTGCTACGTCAATGATGCACTTTCACTCTAGTTAGTCAGGTGCATTATTAACGACCTGCTTGGTTTAATCGCTGTTGTGTTTACTAAATTTTATAGTTATCGTTTCTAATTCTACTGATTAAAATCCTCAGTTATTTCAACAAACTCTATTCAAAAATTGAGGGCACTAATCTTTGAGTCACTCGCAACTGACGTTAAACAGTCATTCAAGCTGTGTTATAACAAAACCTATCCCCTCAACACAATAAAAAGGCAGCAGTGGACTGCTGAAATGGAGTGAGCGCAGAATGATTACAGGCGATTTAAAATCGAAAGTTGATAAACTCTGGACAACGTTTTGGAACAATGGTATCAGTAACCCGTTGTCCGTGATTGAACAAATTTCCTATTTATTATTCATCAAACGCCTGGATGATTTAGAATTAGCCAAAGAACGCAAGGCCAGACGACTCGGACACGCCCTAGAAAACCCGCTATTTTCCCCCCAGCAGCAGCATATCCGCTGGTCGCACTTCAAAAACCTCGATGATGCTGAAACCATGCTGACTATTGTCCGGGATGAAGCATTCCCGTTTATCAAAACCCTCGGCAGCGCCACAGGCGGCACGTATGCCCAGCACATGAAAGATGCGGTATTCTTAATTGGCTCCCCGGCCCTGCTAGCAGCCATTATTGACCAGCTTGAGCAAATCCCAATGGCAGACCGGGACACTAAAGGGGATTTGTATGAATATATGCTCTCTAAGCTCAGCACAGCAGGCACTAACGGGCAGTTTCGCACCCCGCGCCATATTATCAAGATGATGGTGGAATTGCTGGCTCCTGGCCCCCGTGATATGGTTTGTGACCCGGCTTGTGGCACAGGCGGCTTTTTGGTGGCGGTAGCGGAATATATTCGTGACCTTGAAGACGAAGCAGGCAACCAATTACTCAACGCCCCCGGCAACCGAGAACATTTTAATTCTCAGATGTTTCACGGGTTTGATTTTGATGCCACTATGCTGCGAATTGGGAGCATGAATTTAATGTTACACGGTATTGAACAGCCAATCATTGAAGCCCGTGATTCTTTATCGGAAGACCATGCCGCTGTCGAGGATAGTTTTACCATGATTTTGGCAAACCCACCTTTTAAAGGGTCGGTAGAAAAGTCTACTATTGCCAAACATTTAACTAAAACCATCAAGACCCCAAAGACCGAGTTACTGTTTATTCCCCTATTTCTGCGCTTACTAAAAACAGGGGGTAAAGGGGCGGTTATTGTACCGGATGGGGTGTTATTTGGCTCGTCCAAAGCCCATAAAAGTATTCGTCAAATACTGGTAGAAGAACATAAACTTGACGGGGTGATTTCCATGCCCTCCGGGGTGTTTAAGCCTTATGCTGGGGTTTCAACCGCTATTTTAATTTTTACTAAAGTGGGTGTAACGGAAAAAGGCACGGATTTTGTTTGGTTTTACGATATGCAAGCCGATGGTTATTCCCTCGATGATAAGCGCCAACAAGTTGCCGATAACGATATTCCTAATCTGATTCAGCGCTGGCAACAACGGGATAGTATTAAAGATACCAACCGTAAAGATAAAGCCTTTTTTGTCCCCCGTGAAGAAATTGCCGCCAATTTATGACCTTTCTATTAACCGTTACAAGGAAATTGAATACGAAGAAGTCGAATATGACCCGCCGAAAGTAATTTTAGAAAAATTGCGAACATTAGAAAATGACATCTGTCAAGATTTAGATGCGTTAGAGGAGATGTTGAGTAAGGGATAATATTAGTTAATCTTGAAATATGGCAATTGCTGTTGTTATTTGTAAACTCTATTGCCCCCAAACCCCCAACTCGCGCGTTCCCTCTCTTGGTGCGCGTTCCCTTGCGTCTTTCGCCGACGCGGGGTCGCACCGCTAGCGCCCTCAGGTGGCGCGGTGAGTGCAGTGCGGTGAGTGCAGTGCGGTGAGTGCAGTGCGGTGAGTGCAGTGCGGTGAGTGCAG
>CAYMZW010000277.1:0-6235 GCA_964395005.1 uncultured Rivularia sp. | reverse complement strand
GGTCTTGGGGGTTCCCCCCATGAGCAACTGCCGAACCCAAAGGGTCTTGGGGGTTTCCCCCATGAGCAACTGCCGAACCCGAAGGGGGTCGCTCGTCAACTATGGGGGCTTATCTGGACTACTTTTGTACAAATCCAGTAAGATTGCTCTATCACTTAAAGGACTAAAATTCTATGACTGTTGCAACTAAACCGATGAGCCTAGAGGAATTCTTTGCTTATGATGACGGCACAGATACCCGCTATGAATTAGAATATGGAAAATTATTAATAATGCCACCTGAAAGTGATCTGAACCAACGAATTGCAATTGCTTTGCTGATTTATCTTGCTCAGATAGGTATTGTTCGTGAATGCCTGCGAATTACAACAGAAATCGTAGTATCTGGAGCCAGATCAACAGTAAGACTTCCGGATTTGTTAATCTTATCAGAAGCTGGAGCGCAAGCGTTAGAAGGAGCAACTCGTTCAACTATAACATTAGAAATGCCGCCGCCTCGGTTAGTCGTTGAAGTAGTTTCTCCGGGGACAGAAAACATTAAACGAGATTATCGTTATAAAAAATCTCAATACGAAGCGCGGGGAATTGATGAATATTGGATTATCGATCCAATCAAACAACAAGTTACAGTTTTCGTGCGAGTTGAGGGATTATATGAATCACAAGTTTTTACTGAGAAGCAAGTTATTAATTCACCTTTTTTAAAGCAATTACAGTCTGAAGAAAGTTTGACAGCAATACAAGTTTTGAGTGGAAAAATATGATGTTTTTAGATTGGGATACGTTAGAGGAGATGTTGGGATGAAATACAACTTAGAACCTTTATGTAATGCGGCAGAAGTTTTTAGTGGATTTGCATTTAAGAGTGAGTGGTTTGAAGATGAAGGTACGAAAGTTATTCGGATAGGAGACATCGAGGATGAAAAAGTTAATCCTAATAGTTGCGTTTTGGTAAATTCATCAAAATACAAGATACCTTCTTATTGTATTACTCAAGAATTTGACATTTTAATGGCATTGTCTGGTGCTACTACTGGAAAAATAGGTATTGTAGCCCAAGATTTAAGTGGGGCTCTAGTGAATCAGCGAATAGCTATTATAAGGGCAAATAATAATATTACTCAAAGATATTTACGCTATATCTTCTCTGGAAAATTGCTAGAACAACTTCTTAGTCACGCATGGGGAGCAGCTCAAGCTAATCTCAGCCCTAAAGCACTTAGAGAATTAATGATTCCCCTACCCCCCCTCAACGAACAGAAACGAATTGCGGCAATATTGGATAAAGCGGATGAAATACGGCGCAAACGTAAAGAGGCTATCCGCCTCACTGATGAATTGCTTCGCTCAGTTTTCCTCGATATGTTCGGTGATCCTGTTATTAATCCGAAGGGTTGGGAAGTTGTAGAATTAGGTTCACAAGTAGCAGAACTAAGATACGGTACATCTGTCAAATGTTTAGATAATTATGAAGATGAGACTTTGCCAGTTTTAAGAATACCAAATATTGTTGGATCAAAAATTAACTGGGAAGATTTAAAATATGTTCATTTAGAGAAGAAAGAAATTGAAAAATTGAGACTTAAAGCTGGAGATATTCTCTTTGTCAGGACAAATGGTAATCCTGAATATATTGGTAGATGTGCATTGTTTGAGGCAAAGTTCGGAGAGGCTATTTATGCTTCCTATCTTATAAGAGCAAGATTAAAAGAAGAATCTAAAATTCTTCCTGACTTTCTCCGAGATATTGTTTCTTTTCCAACTTATAGACATCGTTTAGTACAAGAAGCTAGAACAACAGCAGGAAACTACAATATAAGTACAGCAGGCTTAAGTCGATTGAAACTAATCTGCCCTTCTATAAAATTACAACAAGACTATATTAATATTGGCTACAAAGCATCCAACTCTATATGTAATTATCGCTTGCACTATTTAGAATCAAACTCCCTTTTCAATGCCCTGATGCAACGCGCTTTTAAAGGAGAACTTTAGAGGCTGCGATCGCTTGTTGGTTGGGGTGCTGGGGTTTGTCCCACCCCGCCCTGTCGGGCACCCCTCCCCAGAGGGGATGTTTATGGGGGTTTGTGGGTGGGGATGCTTATTGTGGTTTGTGGGTATTGCTGCCTAGAGTGTCCCACCTCGCTCTGTCGGGCACCCCTCCGAGGAGGGGATGTTATGGGGAGGAGTGGGTGATAATCCAGGATTCAATTGCATCGACAACAGCATCTGTGTTTTTACACACTTCTGACTCACGGAAGCGGAGAAATCGAACACCTAGAGATTCTAGGCGGCTTTGTCGTTGGCGATCGCGCTGTTGAGCCTGTTGGCTGTCGTGGGAAGAGCCATCAATTTCGATAGCGAGCATCAATTGTTTGCAATAGAAATCAACGATAAACTGATCGATAGGACGTTGGCGATCAAAATCATATCCTCGAAGTTGCTTACATTTGAGTCGTTGCCAGAGTATCACCTCCCCTCGAGTCATATTTTTGCGAAGCTGTCGAGCCAACTCTTTCAATTTAGGATTGTAGGGAAGAAATTGATAGCGCATAAAATAGAAGAAACAACTCAGTTATCTTCAGAATTCCCCACAAAACCCCAACTCCCCACACCATCCCTTCCTCGGAGGGGTGCCCGACAGGGCGGGGTGGGTAACTCCCAGAAGCACTATCCTAGGGCGGGGTGGGAACTTCCTCATAAAACGCGCTCAATGGCAGAATAGTTATGACCTCAAACTTTACCTTTCTCCAGCCTACTTTCCCAGCCCTCTATAACCATGCGCTACAAGCCGAGCGATTAATCTTTACCGCCCCCCGTGCAAGCTGTTTTTATACCCGTTTTGCCCTCGAACAAACGGTGCTGTGGCTGTATGAAAATGACCCTACGTTACGCTTCCCTTATGAAAATAGCCTAGGCGCACTCATTCATGAATCAACCTTTCAAAAACGGCTTAAAGCTGGACTATTCCCTAAAATTCGCCTCATTCATAAACTGGGTAACAAAGCGGTACATCAGTCTGGTAATGTTGAAACAAAAGATGCATTGCGCTTAGTAGAAGAATTGTTTCATCTGCTGTATTGGTTGAGCCGTAGCTATTGCAAAGACGAGCAAACCTTACCTAACCAAGTCTTCGATCAAGCGAAAGTGCCAACCCTACCCACTCCAGAAGAACAGGCACTGAATAAAACCCAGCTTGAAGAATTGGAACAGGAATTATCCCAAAGTGATGCCCTGCGCCGCATTGAAGCCGAACGCCGCCAGCAAACAGAAGCTGATTTAGTTGCCGCCCGCGCAGAAATTACCGCCATTCGCCGCGCTAATGAAGCTGTTACAGATCCCCATGATTATAATGAAGCCGATACCCGCCACCTGTTAATTGATGTGTTGCTGAAAGAGGCGGGATGGGATGCCGATGCACCAGGCGCAACAGAAGTAGAAGTGATGGGAATGCCCAAACAAAAACCGGGGGATAGCGGGCGCGGCTTTGTCGATTATGTATTGTGGGGCGATGACGGTAAACCCCTGGCTTTGGTGGAAGCCAAACGCACCAGTAAACGCCCTGAGTCGGGGCAACATCAGGCAAAGCTTTATGCTGACTGTTTGCAACAGCGTTATAGCCAGCGCCCCGTGATTTTTTACAGCAATGGGTATCAAACCTGGTTATGGGATGATACTTTATACCCGCCCCGTACTGTTTTGGGTTTCTTGAAAAAAGAAGAATTGGAACGGATAATATTTCGCCGCCACAACCGCAAATCATTAAGCGCCGTTACTATTAATGAAGCGATCGCCGGATACAAACGCTGTTATCAAAAAGAAGCTATTCGCCGCATTACCGAAACCTTTGAAGAAGACCACCTTCGCAAAACCTTACTGGTGATGGCAACCGGGACGGGGAAAACCCGCACCGCTATTGCTTTAATTGATTTACTCAAAAGAGCTAACTGGGTGCAGCGGGTGCTATTTCTGGCTGACCGTAACGCTCTGTTAACCCAAGCCTACCGGGCGTTTAAAAGCCATTTACCCACCGTTACCCCCGTTGACCTGACCCAAACCAAATCAGTTGAGGGGGCGAATGTGATTCTCTCAACCTATAAAACGATGCTGAATGCAACTAACCGCATGAGAGGCAATGAACGGCTGTTTGGGGCTGGATATTTTGATTTGGTGATTGTGGATGAGGCCCACCGCTCTATTTACCGTAAATATGGCGAGATTTTTGACTATTTTGATGCCCTGCTGGTGGGACTAACGGCAACACCGCGCTCGGAAGTTGACCGCGATACTTATCAGATTTTCCAGCTTCAGCAAGGTGTACCGACATTTGCCTACGAACTAGATGATGCGGTGAAAGATGGTTATTTGGTTCCGCCTCAAGGGGTGGATGTACCTTTCCGGTTTTTGCGGACTGGAGTAAAATACAGCGATCTTTCTGCTGAAGAACAACTGGAATATGAAGAAAAATTCCGCGATGTCGAAACAGGTGAATTACCGACTGAAATTAACGCCGCCGCGCTGAATAAATGGCTATTTAATATTAATACGGTAGACCAGGCGCTGGAACTGTTGATGGAGCGGGGGCTAAAAGTTAATAGTGGCGATCGCCTGGGGAAAACGATTATATTTGCTCGTAATCATGACCATGCTGCGTTTATTCAAGAGCGGTTTAATCTGAATTATCCCCATTACAAAGGGCATTTTGCTAAAGTGATTGATAGTCATGATGCTTATGCTCAAAGTCTGCTGGATGACTTTTCTGAGGCGAATAAACAGCCAACCATTGCCATTTCAGTGGATATGCTCGATACCGGGGTCGATGTGCCGGAAGTGGTGAATTTAGTCTTTTTTAAGCCTGTGTTTTCGCGGGTTAAATTCAATCAGATGATTGGCCGAGGAACGCGCCTCTGCAAAGATTTGTTTGGCCCAGACAAGGATAAAAGTGAATTTTTAGTATTTGATTTATGCGGTAATTTTGACTATTTCCAGCAAGATATTCCTGAACATAATCAGAAGCAGCCTGAAACCTTAACCACTCGCCTGGTCAAGCACCGCCTAGAATTAACTGAATTAATTAATCCACAGCAGCAAAATACCACCGCAGCAGCAGCCTTACACACATCACTCCTGGATGCCTTGCATCAACACGTTGAGACCATGCCCCGTGATAATTTTATTGTCCGCCGTCGTTTGCAACAAGTTGAAACATTTGCCGAGCGCGATCGCTGGGATAATTTAACAGAAGACGATAGAGTGATTATTACTGAGGATCTAGCCAGTTTACCTAATAGCCTGCCTGCTGAAGATACGCTAGCCAAAGAGTTTGACTTACTCTGTTTAAAGCTGCAATTGGCGATCGCCAAAACCTCTAATCGTTATCAGGGTTTGCGGGATCGAGTACGTGATACCCTGAGTCAATTGGAAATGAAGCCCGATATTCCGATGATTAAAGCTGAATTAGCATTGATCCAGCAAGCCCAGGATGAGAATTGGTGGCAGGATGTCACATTGCCAATGGTGGAAGAGATTCGCCTTCGTATCCGGGCGCTGGTGAAATTTATTGACCGCAGCCAGCAGAAAACCGTGATTACAGATTTTGCCGATGAATTGGGTGAAATCCAGGATGTCGCTGTACCCACCTATCAAATCGGCTTTAGCCCCTACCAGTATCGCAAGAAAGTAGAAGCCTATATTCGAGCCAATCAAAATCATATCACGATTGCTAAGCTAAAACGCAATATCTCGCTAACGGATGCTGATTTAACGGCTTTGGAAGAGATGCTATTTTCTGCTGAAGAAATTGAAAGCCGCGATCGCTTTAAAGAAGTATTTGCACAAAGCAAAAGCCTCAACCTCAAGCGCCTCATTCGTGAAATTGTCGGGCTTGATCGGGCCGCTGCCAAACAAGCCTTTGCCAAATACCTCGAAGGGACAAACCTCTCAGCCTCTCAAATCCGCTTTATTGAAAATATTATTGATTATCTCACACAAAACGGTGTGATGAACCCAGGAATGCTGTATGAAGCCCCTTTTACCGACACGCACCCGGAAGGGTTAGACGGTATTTTTAATGATGATGCTGCTGATAATATTGTTTCTATTATCCGCTTATTTAATGCTTGTGTGGATGTGGATTTTTCTGGGCAGGAGGCGTTGGGGTAAGTATTGACGATAAAAAACCCTACCCAATTGTGTAGCGTTTGAGTAGGATTTTAGAGTGTTAAAGGAATTAATT
>CAYMZW010000276.1:0-9255 GCA_964395005.1 uncultured Rivularia sp. | reverse complement strand
TAGCTCGCGTTGCCGTCAAAGAGAAATGGTATGACAAAGTTAAAGAAGAAAAATCTAAAATTAAAACAGCATTTCAAGTAACTTTCAAAACTGACATCGAAGTCAACTTAGAAATTGCCAACTCTAATTCTGCTGCGGCAACTGTAAAAGCACAGCAGAACGTTACACCAGCAGAAAAAACACCACCACAGGCACCACAACCCCTTCCATCTACTACACCAGCAGAAAAAACACAACCACAGGCACCACAACCCCTTCCATCTCCTACACCAGCAGAAAAAACACAACCACCATCATCAACCCCAGCAGTTCAACCAGCAGCAGTTCAACCAGCAGCAGTAAGTAATACCGCTCCCCCGAAGCAAACTACTCCCGCGCTTGCTCAACCAACCCCAATAGCAGAAGATCCAGAAGCCTCCGAAGTAATGAAAGCAGCGAAGCGTTTAGCACAAGCATTAGACGGAGAAATTATTCAACTAAACGAAGAAAATACAGAAATATCCGACGAACCCTTAGATTCATCGGAATTAGAAGAAGTCGAAGAAGAAGATGTGGAATTTTGACAATAACCAGTTAAGAGTTAGGAATTAGGAGTTAGGAGTTGGGAGTTTTTAATAAGTAGCAAGTCAAATGCCTCTACCGCCGATTTTTATTATTACTAACTGAAGAATTCCCCTTGTCTCCTTGTCTCCCTGTCTCCCTGTCCCCCATCTCCCATTACTCACCTTGACGTAAGGTTTTCACCCACTTCAAGCGCTTGGGAAGTATTGACATCCGAGCAGTAGTGCTACTTATGACTACTATCCAATGGAACATGAATAAAACGCCCCGTAGGCTTTGTAGCAAAAACATCAAATAGGCATAAGTTTTCAAACTTTTATTTTTATGTATCTGCTTAAGACCGGCAAACATTCCTAAAAATGATACTGTTACTGTCATCCCAGTTAATGGGGCAAAAATGGGCAGCCGATGACGAGCGATCGCCATCAATAAATCCGGGATTGCTGCGCTAGGAATAATGTACTGAATTAGGACAAAATTGATTAAAACTTCAAAGGTTTTCCACGTACCCATGCGGTTACGAAGAATTAAGTCCCAATAGTCGAGATAGCGCTGATATCCTCCTTCTGCCCAACGATTGCGCTGATGCCAAAGAGATATTGCCCTGGTAACGCCTTCTTCTTTAACTGCCGGATAAAATACGCATTCAATATCCCATTTATCAAGATGTAAACGAAGCGTTAAATCTAGATCGTCGGTGATAGTTTCTTCATTCCACCCGCCACAACTGTATAAAGCTTTACGGCGAACAAATTGACCGTTACCGCGTAATTCGCCAATACCATTGCTTAAACTTCGCTTTCGTTGGAAAAAGGTATCAGCAGCCATCTCAGCCATTTGACCTTTTGTCCAAAAATTAGTTGAAGCATTGGCGATTTCTTTTCGCAGCTGCACTGCTCCAACATTATCTCTTTGAAATATAGGTATGGTTCGCAGCAAGATGTCTGACGAAACTTGAGCATCAGCATCGAATACAGCAACGACTTCACCCTTAGTCAGCGGTAAAACTTGGTTTAATGCTCCCGACTTACCACCTGTAGCCCCAGGTTTTCGTCGGAATACTTTTAAATTTTCGTATTTATCTGCTAGTTCGTATAGCAATTGTGGTGTTTTATCGCTGCTATTATCATCAACTATCCACACTTCATACGCTTCGTCTGGGTAATCCAAGTTGCAAAGATTATGTACCAAATTGCTAATTACTAGTTCTTCATTTTTTGCTGCAACTAACAAAGATACAAAAGGTAAATCGTCGATTTCTTGTTCATCTACATGACGAGGCTTGGCAAATACAATTACTAGAGAGTGAAAACCAACAACGGTAGCTAACCCTAATACAAATAAAGACCCCCAAGAAACTAGGTGCAAAGCAATCGTACCGCTCCAGACCATTGTCAGAACTACAGCAGCTTTGCGCCTACGACCTTGAAACCGGGAAGGAACAGTTAATTCTTGTGATTTTTGTTCTTCTAACTCCTTATTCGCCGATATATCAGCAAACATTGAGTTGAGGGAATCAAGTTCGTTATAATCTTTTTCGGGCCAGGAATTCGCTGGCATAATTTACTTAATTTGAATGCAATTAATTTTATACAAAAATGAGCTTGATGCTAGTTTTGGATAGCGCTACGCAAAACCATGTTCATGCTTTCATTAAGCTTACTTTAAGACTGGTAGCATTTCTCCTGAACCGTTGAACGTCTTGGAATAAAACTCAGTCTGGTCAGATAATATCGCAATCCGACTAATTGGTTGTCAAGATAATTTTGTATTGTAGTAGTTATCGCGCCGCTCCACAGGACGATAACTGTGTTTACCTTATGTAAAGGAAATTGTCTGTCATTAAACCCTAACTTCATGTCTAAATCAATGCAGCCCCATTGTAACTGACAATTTCATATTAGTTATCAGTTATCAGTTATAAAAATATTTGTAGTGGGAGCCGAACAGCTCCGTGATTGTTTTGCCATCTCCTCATCTCCCCACTCTCCCTCTCAAATAATTCTGAGAGTAATTTTTACAAGTAACTTGGGAACACTATGTATATCTACCAGATTATCAATTACCAAGTAAAAAGAAGGAATATATTGTATGTCAGCATTTGAGCAACTTCAGCCTGCTACTCCTCAACAAGCGAGCGTGTACTTGCCTTACATTCAAAGTGGTAAGCGGAATTTTCTTCCTTATGCTATCGGGCTTTATCGAAAAGGGGTTTTAGAAGGAAATCGCAAGATAGAAAGCAGCGAAAGTATTCCTTTCATTGCGACTTGGAATATTGCCACTCTCCCCTCAGACTTAACTCGTTGTCGAATGCAGTTTGATGGTAATGCCGAACTGAGTTATGAAGTCATGATGGCAAGTTTCGAGTTTATAAATTTTTTAATCGAAATACTCGAAAACTATAAGCGTCAACGTATGACTGATTTCTCTCAATCTTTTTACCGCAAGCTGCTGCGTCTAGAAGATTAGTTCTGATTTAATCGCAGCAAACTGTATAAAAATAACCAGCTATGGGGAAAAGGACTGTGTCTTGCCTTTTCCCTAATTTTTATGAAATAGAGAGAGATATGCACAAAGCTCCGATCTAATTTATAGATAAATTACAAACAAGCCTTAGTTCGCCTAAAATTAGAGAACGCCCAAACAGTTTTTTAGGCTATTAGCAATCAATTGTTGAAATATGGTGCCAAGAGCCAGTTTATTGGCTAATGGTTGAGATACCAAGCACTAATCGTTGAAATTTTTATACCGTTGAAATTAGGAGTGCGTGCGTGCCGAAATCCCCTAAGTATTTACTGATTGGGTCAACCGAGGCTTCCAGCGGTAAATCAGCAACTATTTTAGGTTTGTCTAATCAATTGCATCAAACTGGACAAAATATTGCTTATGGCAAACCTCTTGGCAAGTCTTTGAGAGAATCTGAAGGAAGTTTGATTGAGAAAGATGTTGAGTTTATTACCACTAGCCTCAATCTCCAACCCAATCAAGTAGCACCTACATTAGTTGGCTTAAACGAAACTACGCTACAACAACGCCTTTCGGGCAAAGATACAACCGACTATCGTGAGTCTCTTGTAAGCGAATATCTACAAGAAAATTTGGGCGATTTAGTTTTGCTAGAAGGCCCAGGTAATTTATCTGAAGGTAATTTGTTCGGTTTGTCTTTAATGCAAGTCGCTGACGCATTAGATGCTGGGGTTATTCTTGTATTTCGCTATAAGTCTTTGCTTTCTATTGAAACATTACTATCTGCTAAACAGTTAGTTGGGGAACGTTTGATTGGTGTTGTCATCAACAATGTGCCCGCAGAGCATTTGCAAGCTGTTCACAACACCATGCGTCCCTTTCTAGAACAACAGAATATACCCGTATTAGGTATATTACCCCAAAGTAATTTACTACGCAGCATTACCGTGCGCGAATTAGTTCATCAACTCAATGCCCAAGTTTTATGTCGTGGCGATCGCCTGAATTTATTAGTGGAAAGTCTGGCAATTGGTGCAATGAATGTCAATGCTGCGGTGAAGTATTTTCGCAAACGTCAAAATATGGCAGTAGTAACGGGTGGAGATAGAGTAGAAATTCAACAAGCAGCTCTGGAAACTTCTACTCAATGTCTGATTCTCACCGGACAGTTACCACCTCCATCTTTTATTCTTAGTCGTGCGGAAGAATTAGAAATTCCGATTCTTTCTGTAGATTTAGATACTCTTAGCACTGTAGAAATTATCGAGCGTGCTTTCGGTCAAGTTGGCGTACACGAACCTATTAAAGTCGAATGCATTGGTCATTTAATGACCGAACATTTTGACATCAATCGTTTACTAACTTTAATGGATTTGAGTCCGGCAACTACGCTATCGTAATTGTAAATAAGAAGATTGCTAATTCTGAAAATGAATAAACCCGGTTTTTAAAAGAACTGGGTTTTTCAATATCTCAAATTCTTTCATAAGAGTGCGAATTGCAATACATATTAAGGATTTTCCTCAATACTAGAAATTTTCACATAATGCATAAAAAGCCCCAATCCCCAACCTGAGATAGGATAAATTGCCCAAAAATCACGGGGAGTTGTGGTTAAATTCAGCACTACTAAGAATGCATTTACCGCTAAAAATGAAATTAAGTGTGCTTTGAATCCTCGACGCATAATTTGACGACGAGCTTGTTTTTCTTTGCTGGCTTTGGCTTGAATTGAGTATTCTTGTTCTGCTGTCTTTAACAATTGAGGAGAAATTCCTAATTCTGTCGCCATTTCAGAAAGCTGTTTTGAGGAAAATGTTTCCTCCTGCTTGTGTGCCATTGCTAACTGAAGGATTTTTTGCACATCATCCGAACTATAAGTCATCTTTAAATCTCCTGAAGTTATCCCTTAATTTCTCAAGGATTTAAGCTTCATGCTGACTTGAGATTTTACAAAAAGCGGTAAGCAGCGAACGAAATTGCTCAAATTATTCCTATGCCCTATACCTCACGCCCATTTCCTATACAGAAGTAAATAAAAATTAAACTAAATAATTCTACGCTCTAACCTTAAGTAGGTTCCCGACAACTCTTTCACCTGCTAAAATATCTTGGTCGTTTAATAGCAGTTAAAATCGTCTTTGAGTCAGTCAACAAACGTAGTAAATAACATTGATACGTTAGCGCAAGAATTAGCGACTATTCAGCAAATGGGTTCCAAGCGAATCGCCGTGCTGGGTTCTCGTCACGTGCCTATTACTCACCAGAATCTAATTGAAATGATGACTTATGCCCTAGTTTTGTCAGGGAATAGAGTTATTACCTCTGGTGCTACAGGTACAAATTCAGCCGCTATTAAAGGCGCAATGCGAGCCGATCCAAACTTTCTCACGGTAATTTTACCCCAAAGTTTAGATCGTCAGCCTTTAGAATCGCGCCAGCAATTAGAGCAAGTGATGCATCTGGTAGAAAATTCCAGTAATGACCATTTATCGCTTGCTGAAGCAAGTTACCTGTGTAATAAGGAGATTATCTCCCGCTGTCAGCAACTCGTATCCTTCGCCTTTCACGATAGTCGCACTTTGCTACAAACGTGTAAGGATGCAGAAGAGCAAAGAAAAGTGGTCACTTTGTTCTATTTTGATTGATCGGATCTGTATTCAAGTCGCTTTCTTATTAGTCATTAGTCACCTTTGTCGGGATACAATCCTTCAGTCGTTTAGGAAATGGTGAATGGATGTAGTTAGCATTTAGACTAATGACTAGTGATATTAAGCGTGCAGTTGCCGTGATGTTCCTTAAAGGACTTTATGATTACCTTCTAGATCGATAAATAGTTCACTTTTTTTATACATTGCGCTACGAAGTGTAAGAATAATTTGCCTAAAAATGGTTCGCTCCCTCAAGCATAAGAATTTATCGAAATAGAAAACGAATTTTTTCTATCTAATATCTATTTCCAATTATCTATCTTAAATGTCTAATTTATGTTGAAGACTATTTCAGAATTGCCCATATCAGTTGTATTTTTATACTGTATTGCTGTAGCTTTCTTAGAGATTTACTTACCATTTCTGGTAGTCGCTTACGCTCGTTTGAGTATTGGTTACGATTATTTTGCACCTCGCGCCATGTTCGATAAACTTCCAGCTTACGGGCAACGTGCTACTTGGGCGCATCAAAATTGTTTTGAAGGCTTTATGATTTTTGCTGTTGCGGCTTTAATGGCTTACGCAACCGGCGTTAATTCTTCTTTAGCAGCATACGCTGCATTAACTTTTATTACAGTTCGTTTACTATATTCAGTTTTTTATATTTTGAATATACCCATTTTACGTTCGCTTATGTATGCCGTTGGTTTAGCTTGTTCTTGTACTTTATTCGTACTGAGTATAATTCAAGCAAGTTAAGAGTGGATAGTGGATAGTGGATAGTGGATAGTCGAAAGAATATTAGCTAGCAACTAACAACTAACCACTAACTACTAACAATAACTACTATTAAATTGTAAAATTACTAATAAAGAAAACTGATATTTTTTTATGGCTTCTACTTATTCTTTTGACGTTGTTAGCGATTTTGATAGACAAGAATTGGTTAACGCAGTTGACCAAGTTACACGAGAAATTAAAGGTCGTTACGATTTAAAAGATACCAAAACAACAGTGGAATTAGGAGAAGATAGTATCAAAGTAAATACAGATAGCGAGTTTACTTTAGACACTATAAATACGATATTGCGAGAAAAAGCAGCGAAGCGTAAACTGTCTCAGAAAATCTTTGAATTTGGCGAACCCGAATCTGGTGGAGGTAGTAGAGTTAATCAAGAAATCAAATTGAAAAAAGGGATTAGCCAAGAGATTGCCAAAAAGATTTCTAAAATGATTCGCGATGAATTCAAAAAAATACAGGCTTCAATTCAAGGAGATGCAGTACGAGTTACTAGTAAAAATAAAGATGATTTGCAAACTGTAATGCAGCGGTTAAAAGAAGAAGATTTACCCTGTGCTTTGCAATTTACGAATTATCGTTAGTTAGTGGTTAGTAGTTAGTAGTTAGTAGGTTGGGTTAGTCGCACGAAAAATAATCGTTTGTTACGAAATGGATCAAAGCGACGTAACCCAACATCTGTTATTGTCAATATAAAGGCAATATCGAAATTTCTCCGAATCGTTAATGTTGGTTTACGACACGAGAATATATATTATCGTTACATATTTAATTTTCTGCTCGTGTCTAACCCAACCTACAAAATAATCTTTTTGAAATTAACCCCTCGAACCCATAACCTTTTGAAAAGCAGGACGTTCGGAAAGTTTCTTCATGTAGTTGGTAACGTTTGGATATTCGCTTAAATCCAGCTTGAGCATCATGGGAATATAGTTGAGCATAGAACCTACTGCTACATCAGCAACAGTAAATTCATTGCCTAATAAGAAAGGTTGTTTACCTAATATTTCATTCAAAGGATTCATTAATTTAGGCATTTCCTTGTCTCGGGTAGCTTCAACAAAAACACCAGGTCCCAAAGTAGCATTTGCGAACAAACTCCACTGAGAATAAATACCACGCTCTTCTGGGGAAAGAGTTTTTTTACTGTATTTATCGGCAAGATATAGCAATATTGCGCCGGATTCCCAAAGGATATAATCGCCATCCACAATTGCTGGCACTTTACCCATCGGGTTGATTGCTAAAAATTCTGGTTTAAGATGTTCTCCTGCTTGCATATCCAGCTTGATGAATTCGTAGGGAATTGCTAATTCTTCTAGATACCAGTGAACAATTGAAGCGCGGCTGAAGGTTCCACCGTAGAGTTTTATCATGGTTTTGATTGTTGGGGGAAGTTTGGGTCAATTTTGATTTTACCTGGCGGTTGAAACCGCGTCTACACAGGCGAAACCCACCTTCGTGGGTTGTGGATAGTACGATATTTACAATGCGATTAACAATGTTTGTTTAAATTCTTTGGCACTTTTAAAATAAATTTCTGGTTCTTCTATTAAAGCTAAATCAATTATTTCTGCTAATTTGTGAGGAATATTTGGATCGCGATCGCGAATGGGTATTGGTTTATTTCGCAATACTTCTAAAAATATATCTTTACCTGTAAAATCGCGGGGATAATATCCGGTTAACATATAGTACAAAGAAGCCGCAGCAGCCCAAACATCAACTTCTGGTTTGGCGTATTTGAATTCTAATACTTGCTGTCGCGGTATAAAAACGGGAGTACCAACTCTAGAACCAGTTCTTGTTTGTCCGCTTAAACCTGCCAAATCAAAGGCTTTTGATAAACCATAATCGCCTATTTTAGCGGTGATTTTACCATCTTGATAAGTTAAAAAAATATTGCCCGGTTTCAAATCGCGGTGAACCAAACCTTTACCTTTTCCGAAGTTACCATCGCGCAATTTAACATCATGAATTTCTACATTATGCGAATATTCTAAACCATCGAGAACTTGGAGAATAATCGCAGTAGCAATATCAATCGGTAACTTTCCTTTTTGCTGTCTGATTAAATCTTCAACGGTACCACCTTGGCAATATTCCATTGTGAAGAAGAAAATTCCTTCCGAGTAACCATAATCAATTAAGTGAACTACATGAGGATGTCGCAAAAGTTTGATATTTTCTGTTTCTCGTAAAAATAAATTTACAGCATATTCATTAGCTGCAACTTGAGGTAACATTACCTTGAGTGCAATAAATTTTTTTGAATCATTATGTTGTGCTAAATAAACTTCACCACATCCACCTCTACCTAAAATTTGAATAATATCGTACCCTTTTATAGCTAGTAAATTACTGTTTCCGGCTTTTGCTAATCCTAAAACTTTTTTGATATATTCCAGTAAATTTGGAACTTCTGTTGGAGTATTATTAAAATCTATTGTGGGAGGGAAGAAGTGATTAACTTTAATTTGCTCTGGTTTGCTTTCAATACTGATTGTAAATACCGTATTGCTCAACTTAATTTCATCACCATTTTGTAAATCAAACTCTGGAAAAATTTCCTTTGCTGCTTCTTGTGGAGTTTGATTATCTTGTCTTTGTCCAATTTTTTTATCGTTTATATAAGTCCCATTTTTACTACCAAAATCGCGGATGCGAATATCGGGAGGATTTATGTCTAATAAACAATGGTAGCGAGAAATTCTAGAATGATCTTTATCGTTTGGTAGTTTTATATTGCAGTCTTTTGCTCTACCGATAATACAGCTA
>CAYMZW010000275.1:0-9255 GCA_964395005.1 uncultured Rivularia sp. | reverse complement strand
AGTTAGGCAGCGGATGGAGTTAGGCAGCGGATGGAGTTAGGCAGCGGATGGAGTTTGGCATGGGGCATAGGTAATAGGTAATTGGTAATAATTATCTCCCCATCCCCTTGTCTCCCCATCCCTCTCCCCTGCACTTACAAAAAGCCCCCCTTAAAAAAGGGGGGTTGGGGGGATCTAAACGTGTGAAAACTTATTTTATCGTTGCGATCGGCTCATTCGTAGCCCTATTAACATAGTCTCTGAACAAGGGCTGGTATGCGTTTGTGCTGTTCTGAGAATGATTCAATTTTGATGACAAATTCTGTTTAAACCAATGACTTGCTAAACGAGCAATTTCTTCTAATGCACCTGGCTCTTTAAATTGACGGCTTGCATTAGCAATAATCTTTAATTCTTTTTCGGGTGCTTGAATTTGTTTAATTGTGTCTTCGTTTGTGGCAATTGTGGGCAAATCGTTCTCACTCACAATCAACAAAGTAGGAGTTTGTACTTGAGATAAAACCTCATTTGTTAAACAGGTATTTCCGCTACAGGAAACTATAGCCCCTACTGCTGTGGGATTTTCTGCTGCTGCAAGTAAAGCCGCACCTGCACCCGTTTGCTCTCCAAAATAACCAATTTTTAAATGGGCGGTAAGAGAGTAATTATGCAGCCAGTTTGTTGCATTTGCTAATCTTTTCGCAAGAAATTGAACGTTACTGCTGCAATGTCTGCTGCGTAAATCAATTGCTTCTTCTTGAGGTGTTAATAAATCAATTTGTACGGTAGCAAGTCCGGCAGTTTTCCTTAATAAATGAGCAAGGTAACGATTACGAGTGCTGTAACTACCAACCCCACTATTGTGTACAAATATAACCATTCCTTGGCAGTTTCGAGGTAAAACTATTTCTGCTTGCAAACGAATAGAATCAAGTTCGATTGAAACTATTTTTTCTTCAACGTAATTCAAAGCAGTAGAATTCATTTTGGTATCCTTTTTTAAAATGGTAATTTCTCTTACTATTACCAATGTATACTGTCGTTGCCCTGGCTCCGTAGATAATCGTATCTGAGGCACAACTAATTTGACAAGTATTTTTTTAATTTGTGTAACAGTACTGTTCACAGGCACAGATTGCTTAAAATATGACCGGGGAGCAATATTCTAACTATTTAGCTCAAATTTTGTGCTTAATACTTAGTAACAAACGAAAACATAAAATAAGCTTTTAAGCCTGTTTTTTAAAAAATGTTAAGCTCATTTTAATCAAAACTAGTTGTATGTAAACGAGCTAACATTTGCATTAGAGCCACACAGTTTTTCAACAATCCTAAGAATCATTTAGTGAAATTTAATTATTCCATTTATAGACTAAAAATCTGAGGAAGTTGTGAGTATTGGTAATTTTTTATTCAATTGTAATTATTGATAACCCTGAGAAACAACTAGCTAAAGATATATATCTTAGGTAAGTAATTCAGCGCAAAAGACCTGCTTTATGTAAAAATAAGCAAATACAGAAAATGCATCTACCGAAGTTATTGCAATATGAGCGCTCGTTTAAGGGTTTTTCTAATTCGTGAACAAGATAAAACCGGCGTTGCAACGCCAGAACAGCGGACTTAGATATGTTGGAATTGTCTGCTGCTTTAGGAAGAATAGATTTAAAGTATTTAGATAAATTTTAAATGATTATTAACCTCTACTTAAGTATATCAGTGAAAAATGAATGTGAAGATACATTGATTGTTAAAAAGATTACTTCTTAAAAAATTCCAGGAGTCTTCATGTCTGACGTATTAATTAATGAGTTTCATTACGACAATGACGGTGCAGATACTGGTGAATTTATTGAAATTGCTGGTCCTGCGGGAACTGACCTCACTGGTTGGTCAATTGTTCTCTATAACGGAAGCAATGGATCAAACTATAATACAACGAATTTAAGCAGCACCATTCCCGACCAAAGCAATGGTTTTGGTACGGTTGTTGTTAATTATCCTACTAATGGGATTCAAAATGGTGCCCCAGATGGTATCGCTTTAGTAGACGACAGTAACAATGTAGTGCAATTCCTCAGTTATGAAGGTAGCTTTACTGCGGTTGGTGGTCCTGCTGATGGTATGACTAGTACTGATATTGGGGTTATTGAATCGAGTTCCACGCCGGTAGGCTTTTCTCTACAACTTACCGGAACAGGTACTATGTCGGAGGATTTTTCATGGAACTCTCCTGCTGATGATACACCCGGTGCAGTTAATGATGGTCAAAGTTTCTCAGGAGGAAGTAACCCAGGGACTAATATCTTAATTAATGAAATTGATGCCGACCAGGCAAGTACCGATTCTGCCGAGTTCATCGAGCTATATGACGGTGGTACGGGTAATACATCCCTCGATAATCGAGTTGTTGTATTGTATAACGGCAGCAACGACACAGTTTACGATGCAATCGATTTAGATGGTCAATCCACTGATGCTAATGGTTACTTTGTCATTGGTAGTGATAACGTACCTAATGTAGATTTAGTAGAATTTACCACCAACGGTCTCCAAAATGGTGCTGATGCAGTGGCATTATATACAGGCAGTGCTAGTGATTTTCCTGATGGTACGCCAGTGACCACTGATAATCTCATCGATGCGATCGTCTACGATACTAACGACGCTGATGATGCAGGTTTACTACCTTTGCTTAATAGCGGCGAACCTCAAGTTGATGAAGCAAGTGGTGCAAATGGCAGTACAGGGGATTCTCTACAACGTATCCCTAATGGTAATGGTGGATTACGCAATACCAGCAGTTATGAAGCTTTGTCACCAACTCCTGGGGCGGAAAATACTCAACCACCCACTCAAACAGTTGCTATTCCCACAATTCAAGGTACCGCTCATACTTCACCGCTTAATGGTGAATCTGTAACTACTACTGGTATTGTTACCGCAGTAGATAGTAATGGATTTTACTTGCAAGACCCCACGGGTGATGGTGATATTGCGACCTCAGATGCCATCTTCGTTTTTACAAGTAATGCTCCTGGTGTGAGCGTAGGAGATGAACTGCAAGTTGAAGGAACAGTTTCGGAATTTACTCCTGGTGGACAAAGCTCAGGAAACCTTTCGATAACTCAGATTTCTTCTAATCCCACTATTACCACTCTCTCCACAGGAAATGCTCTCCCTGCTGCAACCATTATTGGGAGCGGTGGTCGCGTTCCTCCATCACAAGACATTGATGACGATGCTTTCGCAAGCTTTGACCCGACAACTGACGGGATAGATTTCTTCGAGTCGCTAGAAGCAATGCGTGTAACTGCTCAAGATCCAGTAGCTGTTGCTCCGACCAATCGTTTCGGAGAAATTTTCACGGTAGTTGACAATGGAGCAAGTGCCACAGGTTTAAGCGATCGCGGTACTTTAAATATCAGCCCAGATGACTTTAACCCCGAAAAGGTGCAAATTGACGAAGATACTGGCATCTTTGATTTTGACCTGCCTAATGTGGACGCGGGTGCATCTTTGGGTGACGTGACTGGGGTTGTCAGCTACAGCTTCGGTAACTTCGAGATTTTACCTACCGAAGCCTTTGGTGTAGAGCAGTCTTCTACCTTGCAGCCAGAATCCACCGCTTTAGACGGTACCGCAGACCAGCTAACCCTTGCTACATATAACGTCCTCAACTTAGATCCAAACGATAGCGATGGCGATACCGATATTGCGGATGGTCGTTTCGATGCTATTGCCGGACAAATCGTTAACAATTTGAATACTCCCGATATCATTGGTTTACAAGAAGTTCAAGACAACAGCGGTTCTGTAAATGACGGTACAACTGCTGCCGACCAAACTTTGCAAACCTTGGTGGATGCGATCGCCCTCTCTGGGGGTCCTGGATATGAATTTATAGACAACACCTTCATTACTAACAACGCTAGCGGTGGTCAACCCGGTGGTAACATCCGCACTGCTTTCCTTTACGATCCCAACAGAGTTAGCTTAGTTGATGGTTCAGTACAACCAATTGGTAGCCAAGCCCCAGGTGAAACCTTCAACGGTGCCCGTTTACCTCTGGTTGCTGCTTTCGATTTCAACGGTCAGGAAGTAACAGTTATTAACAACCACTTCTCCTCCAAAGGTGGAAGCGCACCAATTTTCGGAGTTGAACAAAACTTTGCCGATCGCCAAGAAGATCCCGCTGTTAACGGCTCTTTAGATGAACGTCGAGAGCAAGCTCAAGAAGTCAACGACTTCGTTGATAATCTTCTGGCAAATGATGCTGATGACAAGATAGCAGTTCTCGGCGACTTGAATGAATTCGAGTTCGTTTCTCCGCTACAGATTTTGGCAGGAACTACCGAAAGCGCCAATGGCGGACAAGACACTGTTCCTGGTGGTGCTGCTGTTCTGACCAATTTAGTTAATACCATACCTGATTCGGAACGTTATAGCTTTATCTTCCAAGGCAATTCTCAGCAACTAGACCATATTTTAGTCAGTGACGGTTTAGTTGCAGATGCTGAAATTGATATTGTTAACGTCAACACAGAGTTTGTCGATCCAGCCACTGACCATGACCCAGTTGTCGCGAGTTTGACCTTGGATACAGTAGATACTACTCCAACAGAGCCTAATGTCATTAACGGTACTTCCAACGATGATGAGATTAACGGTACCGATCGAGCTGACCTAATTACTGCCAATAACGGTAACGACACTGTAAATGCTCGTGGTGGCAACGATACCGTTGAAGGAGGTCGCGGTGGCGATATCATCAGTGGTGGTGCTGGTGACGATATTTTAGCAGCCGATAGACGCGATCGCTTTGATGACTTTGATGGTGAAGTCAGCGAACTGCGCGGTGGTGCTGGAAAGGACACCTTACTTGGTGGAAGTAAGAACGATTTCATGATTGGGGGTAGGGGTAATGACCAGCTATTCGGTAAATCCGGGAATGACGTACTCAACGGAGGTGCTGGAGATGACCTACTCAACGGAGGTGTCGGTAATGACAGACTCAGAGGTGGTAATGGCACTGATACGGCTGACTACTCCGATCTGACAATCAATGGCGTATTTGGTACCGTTGCTGGACTAGATGCAAACCTCCGGAGTGGTACTTTCATCCACTCTAGCACCAACAATGCACTCACCTGGACTGATACAGTTAGTGGAATTGAAAACGTGACCGGAACTGAGCGCAACGATCGCTTTATCAGTAACGCTCAAGATAATGTGTTTAATGGTCAAGGTGAAGTCGGTCGTAGCGATCGCCAGACAGAGTTTACCGATCTCAACGATCGAATCTACACTGTCACTGCTGATGTAGCTGAATATAGAGGTTCGCAATCTGACTTCACTTTTGTCGGAACTGCCGATAATTTCACTGTTACAGGAGGAAACAACATTGGTACAGATACCTTGATAGACATCGAATTTATCAGGTTTAACGGCGATCAAACTGTGGTAGCAACCACCGATTTAACCTTCGCGTAATATTTTTTACATTGTTATGCCTCATAGGGGGTTGTAAAGACGTAGCAGTGCTACGTCTCTACACGGTTTCGGGTAAAACGATTGATACATATTAATGTTGGGTTACGGTTCAAATATAAATTTACTTGTTCTCCCAACTAACAACTATCAACTATCAACTATCAACTATCAACTATCAACTAACTACTTCCCATTAGCCTTCAATACTTCTGCATATCGCCGTTCAACATCTTGCTTATCTTCCTCAAAAGATAAACCTTGACGACTACCTTTTAATATCAAATCTGCATGACGGCGTAGGGCTTTTTTATCTTGAGAATTTTCTGCGTATTCAGCAATGACGGCTATGGATTCTAATAAACGAACGGTAACTGCTGCATCGCCAGAACAATTTTGGCGAATTTGATTGAAAGCAGCATCAGTTAAACCAGCAAAGGTTACGGGATGAGCAATTACGCGGAGATTGTCAAAACCGTCGTAACGATAGGGGGAAGGAAAATCGGTTTGAGCTAAACGAGCCAGCCCAGCGCTAAGGTGATCTATGCAGCGAATAGCGGTGAACGGATCGTTAAGGCTCGGAGATAAAGCACGTAAAGCGATTTCTACTAATTGATTGATCGGAAATTCAATATCTTGCTGTTCGTTACGCTCTCTACCTAAAATAAATGCTTTATGAATCTGCTTTTGGATATCGTTAAAGGCGGGTGTATTAGAATTTTCAGTTTCCATCGAAAGAATTTTGACGGTAGTACCTCCTTTAATCGTAAATTTCCCCGGCCGAGTTAATATTTTCACTATCAAGTTATGTTTACAGGCTATATCCATCAATCGATCGGTATCAATTGCTTGCACGTAACCTTTACTTGCAGCTCTGATGGGGAAAGCTTGTTTATCAAAATCTTCCGGAATTTCTGCTTCAGAATGCTTATGATGCGGTTCGCTGAGTCCTATTTTTTTGGGGAATAATCTTTCTATTGCATCATCTAACTCTTGACTAATTTCAGAAATTACATAGGAAACCTGAATAATAGTAGAGGCATGATGAATAAAGTAAATCAGCACTCCGGTACAAATTATGGCTAAAACAATCCCTACCGTTACCGAAAGATGAGGTACAAATTGATTTCTATCTTCAGCGCTTCCATAAATTGCTCGCAATACTAATAAGGAATAAACAAAAGTGCTAATAAAAGTTCCAAGCACTACTTTGTTTCCTACATCCTGCATGAAATTACGTAGAATTCGGGGGCCGAAATTGGAAGAAGCAAGCTGAAGTGCCACGATAGTAATAGAAAAAGCCGTTGCAGTAATGCCAATTGTCGAACCTGCAACCGTTGAAAGCACACCACGGGCACCGTCAGCACTACCTGTATAAATCCAACCCCATTTTTCAAGAGGGCCATAGTAACCTAACCGATCTAATCTGAGTAAGCTAAACGCTAGCACCGTAGACATAATTGCCATTACCGTAGGTACAAACCAGTAGCTTGAATTAAGGGAATCCCAAAGTTTACCCAGTCGGATATTGTTCATTATTTATGATTTATCAATAATCGAACCATTATTATCACTACTATTTCTTTTCACCAGTTGCCGTAACGAACCACTAATGCTGCGACTTTTGGGAACTTCCCCGTAAGCTGGCCATCCCTCCCGCTGACGATTTCTGTCTCCGTCTGTCTCTTCGGTTTGATCGTGGAAAAGAATTTGTTGAGTGGGAAACGGCATATCAATACCGCTAGCCGTCAATTTATTTTTCACTGCGCTAAGTACGCGATCGCGAAAATCTAAAGCATCGGCGCGGCGGGGAGGATCGATCCACCATCTACCCCGAAGATTTACGGTACAGTCTGCTAAATCGACTACAAGTACATCCGGTGGAGGCTCGCTAAGAACACCTTCAGTTTCCTGTATTGCTTGCAAAATTAACTGTCTTGCTTGCTCGATATCATCCCCATAACCGATACCAAAATCATACTGTATGCGTCGCTTTTCAAAAGCAGTATTTACAGTAACGGCATTAGTAAATAATTCGGCATTTGGAATCACAATTCGGCGATTATCATAAGTTCTAATTGTAGTAGCTCGGGTTTCAATATTTTCTACAGTTCCCTCAAAGTTTTTAAAGACAATTTGGTCGTTAATCTCAAAAGGTTCGGTAAGTAAAATTAAAATTCCCGCTAAAAAGTTTTGTAGAATATCGCGGAAAGCAAAACCAATTGCTACACCACTGATTCCTAACAAATTAACTAAATCGCCAATTTTAAACGAAGGAATAACAATAGTTAGCGCTACAAATGCACCAATTAAAATTATCGCACCCTGCGCCAAACGCCCCAAAACCATTCCCAAACTACGAGCATTACGACGATGGCGCGTTAATCTTCTTATTGCTATTTTAATACCTCTAGCAACAAAGAAAAAGACAGTGAAAACAACAATTGCCAAGATGATACTTGGCAATCTATCGATAGTATTATCTATCAATAATCTAGTTCTACCCCAAGCCGAAGTTACTTCCTCTTTTGCATTTTCTGCTGCATCTTTTACTTGTGCAATTATCATATTTTAGTTAATAGTTGTTAGTGGTTAGTTGTTATTTATCAAACAAATATTCATACTCATGACTTACGCACTCGCTACGGTATATTAGGCTTTTCAGACGTTTAGATCCCCCCAACCCCCCTTAAAAAAGGGGGGCTTTGCGTAAGTCCTAATACTTAAGAAACCGGGTTTCTGTCAGTAGAGTATCGCATATCGTCGTACTTGTATATAAAAAAACCGGACTTCTCCAAAATCTAAAAATTTTGAATTAACTTTATAACTTTATAAATAGTTTATAAATAGTCTATTAACCGTTAACTGCTAACTGTTCACTGTTCACTGTTCACTGTTCACTGTTCAGCGATTCAACTGATATATTTTCCAAGCTGTAAAAGTACCGATAGGACTCCAAATTAAATAAGGTACTAATAATAATGCTGCCCAAACTGAAACTGGTAAAACAAATAAAGTCAGAATTAATCCGATAACAAATCCGACTCCTCCGACAATTGCTCCTGCTTTCATGCTTTGCAGCCACAATGAAACTGGAGTGAAAGCCACAACAACAATTTCAAGTATTAAATAAAAACCCATTAAAAACCAAGTTTGGGAACTACCAGGTTCGTTTTCCCATACTATATAAGCAGACCATGCACCACAGATAAAAATTACCGTCCAAATTACTGGAATCAGCTTTTCAAATGTCAACCAACTCGGCCTTTGCAATCGCTTAAACCACTTGACATCTTTCGGTCTGATTATATTACTTCCTAGAGCCACTATTAATGTTACGGCTCCGATTACCATCCAGGGTTTTAGCATTGTTCTTTTTTTTAGAGGGGGATGGGGGTATGGGGAGACAAGGAGATGATAATAACTCCTAACTCCTAACTTTTAACTCCTAACTCCTAACTATTCCCCATTCCCATTTTTTTAACTTGCCATAAAACTTTTGACTTTCATCTTTTTACGACGCAAGCGGGCGATCGCCTGACGCTGTAGCTGTCTAACTCTGGTATGGGAAATATCCATGCGCTTTGCGACTTCAGTTAATGTTAATTCTCGTCCGTCGCTTAAGCCAAAGTGTAAGTTAACAACTTCTCGCTGTTGGGGTGTTAACTCTACAAGCATTTCGTCAAGACATTCTCGCAATGATTGAGAGGTAACGTAATCATCTATGGAATAACTTGTATCTTCGAGTAAGTCTTGCAGTTCGGTATCTTGTCCTTCACCAACTCG
>CAYMZW010000274.1:0-9260 GCA_964395005.1 uncultured Rivularia sp. | reverse complement strand
TTAGGCAACGGATGGAGTTAGGAGTTAGGCAACGGATGGAGTTAGGAGTTAGGCAGCGGATGGAATTAGGAGTTATAAATTATGAATTTTACAGGTGTTTATGCCTATTATTTATTAATAATTGTTTTTAACTCAAAAACTTAGTCGTCTTAAGACGACTTTCGCTATTAGACGGGGAATTTCATTCCTCGGCGGTGTTGATAATGGCTGCAAAATGTCAGTTTACATGGAACGGGCAACAGAGGAATGTCTCATTACAAATCAAAATAAAGAAAGACGTTGCAATGCAACGTCTCTACACAATTAATATGTATCACCATCAAGGTGAAATTTTGTAACTCCTAACTCCGCGAGCTCCATCCGTTGCCGCCACTCCATCCGTTGCCTAACTCTTTTTAGCTAATTTAATCAGTTGTGCTGTAAGTGCTAAACTCTCTTCAAAAAGCGCTTCTTTACCCCAGCGCTGTACTTGTTGAGAAAGTAAGACTTCGGCTTTTTGTTCGGAAAGTGAAGTTATCTGTTGGAATACGCCAGCAGATTGGGCACCACCCTGTGTTTCCATTCGCATACAGCCGCCGGTTTCGGAACAAATTAAGGTACCGCAGTTTGCTTCTGGATTTGTGGAGGTTAAACGTATAGCAATTAAATCGCCGGGGATATCGCCGACATCGCCTACTGGAACACCTGCGATTTCGGTTTCTATTTCCCGTTGATCTGAAGCCATGAACTTAAAGCGTCTTACATTGTAGTCGCCAAGTTCTTGTTCGTAGGAAACTGCACGCCAATTCAAACGACTTGCTAACCAACCTAAAAACATTAATGCTTGGACAGGATTGCCTTTTTCATGATCGATATTTACTCGATCGACTTCAGCTAAAGCTTTACGTCTGGCTGGTGCGTCGTAAGCTTCTGCTGTTAATTCTTGCCATCCTCCTACACGCCGCCAGTTTAAATCTGCTAGCGGAATGCCTTTTTCTACCAATGCTTGTAAGCTAAGTAGATCGTTTTCTGGTTCGTTAAAGTCACACGAATCAACAATAACGTTATCGCATACAGTTGAAAGTCTCTTGAATAATGCGTTGTTGGGATCTGGTGTTGCTTTCCACCAAATAAATTTAGGTAAACCACCAATTAATAATTCTGGAACCATACCACCAATACGTTCTAAAGCTGTGGCAGTTCCGGTTAAAGTGATGTATTCGCAACAAACCAGCGAAGATGATGATTGTTTTTGAATCGGACAATAAGCTGAAACTTGTGCCTTAACCCCTTCATCTTCACCAACTATGGGGATCAAGCTAATAATACGGCAGGGATTACGTAAAGCGATTTCGTCAGCAATTCTAGCGCTGGCTGCATCTGGGCTGTACTCGGCAGCACTAACACCGTTATTATCTGTGGCTTCACCACCACCATGAAGTTTAGCAAGTTCTTCTCGCAGTCTGGCTAAAACTTGCGGACTTGCTTTTCCAGTTCGTTCTAAACCAAGGGCTTTCTGTGCATCTCGCAGTGCGGATACGGTTTGTGGTCCGAGAATACCATCAATTGGACCGCTGTAAAATCCTAAAGCAGCCAACAAATACTGAGTTTGTTCTGGCTCGTAAACCACCAAAGTAAACGTAGTAGCTCGCGTAGCCGCAGGAAGCGCTCCATCTTCCCCGCCAATACCGTAACTTTGCCAAATCTTACTTAGTTCGGCTTCTATTTCGTTGAGCGAAATGTCTTTGGGAGCCTGAAGTGAAAAAATAGTGGGTGCGTGGGTTGTCATAACAATTAAAAGATAGTGGATAGTGGATAGTGGTTAGTAGATAGTGGTTAGTGGATAGTGGATAGTGGTTAGTGGTTAATGGATAGTAGTTAGTGGTTTGAATAAGCAACAACTAACAACCAACAACTAACAACTAACAACTAACAACCAACAACCAACTCCTAACTCCTAACTCTTAACTCCTAACTTTCTATAGTCTGCGCCAACGGCGGCCGTCTCGGTTAATCAATAGTTCTGCTTCTACGGGTTCCCAGGTACCGGCTTCGTAGCGGGGAACTGTTGCTGGATCTGCTGGGGCATCCCATGCGCTTAAGATTGGGGTAACAACTTGCCAAGCAGCTTCTACTTCGTCACCTCTGGTGAACAAAGTTTGGTCGCCCATCATACAATCTAAAAATAAACGGTCGTATGCATCAGATTTCGCTTGCAAGCCGAAGGAACCGTAAGTAAAGTCCATGTCAACGGCACGTGTACGAAAATCTCCTCCAGGCACTTTTACGTCAAAACGCAAGGAAATTCCTTCATTTGGCTGAATCCGCATTGTCAAGATGTTGGCGCTTTGCTGTTGTGCGGCGGATGTAAACATCTGGGAAGGAACTTCTTTGAAATGAATGGAAATTTCGCTGACTTTTTTGGGCATCCGCTTACCAGTACGCAGGTAGAAGGGAACCCCTTTCCACCGCCAGTTGTCAACGACAAATTTTGTTGCCACAAAAGTAGGAGTTGTAGATTTTTCGTCTACTCCTGGTTCTTCGTGATACCCAGGTACGTGTTCGCCTTTCATCCAGCCAGCGCTGTATTGACCGCGTACTGCTGAATATGCCAAATTTTGTACGTCAGCTAGTCTGGTAGCACGCAATACTTTTACTTTTTCTGTACGGATACTATCGGCATCCATTGCGTTAGGAGCTTCCATCGCAGTCAAACAGTAAAGCTGCATTAAGTGGTTTTGCAACATATCTCGCAAAGCACCGGAGCTTTCGTAATAACCAGCCCGGTCTTCAACTCCTACAGTTTCTGCTACTGTTATTTGTACGTGGTCTACAAAATTACGGTTCCATAAAGGTTCAAAAATAGCATTTGCGAAGCGGAATACTAATAAGTTTTGAACCGTTTCTTTACCCAAATAGTGGTCAATCCGATAAACCTGTTCTTCTTTACAATATTTTTGTACAACTTGATTGAGATTTTTCGCTGATGCTAAATCTCGACCAAAAGGTTTTTCAATAACCAAACGATGTTTGTCGGGATCTTCAAGCATTCCCATTGAACCCAACTGTTTGATAGCTTCGGGGAAAAACTTGGGAGCAACAGAAAGGTAGAATAAACGATTACCTCTAGTATTCCGCTTCTCATCTAATTCACTGAGAAGTTCGTTGAGCTTTTGGTAGCTTTCGGGGTTATCAATATTGCCAGAACAGTAATAAAGACCGTTGACAAAATCGTTCCACAATTCCTCAGAACCAACACCACCATGAGCTTCTTCCATGCCCTTACGCATTTGTTCGCGGAAGTACTCGTGGCTCCAATCCCGTCGTGCGACACCAACAATAGTTGTTTCTGGTGGAATCCGTCTTTCTTGTCGTAATTTGTACAGTGCCGGTACTAATTTACGCCAGGTTAAATCTCCTGAAGCACCAAAAATAGTAATAATCTGGGGTTCAGCCATTCCTTGCTGTTGCAAGCCAACCCGCAGTGGATTTTCTAGCAAACTAACCATAGTGAGTGATTTTGGATTTTAGATTTACATTTGCGGGGAATTGGGCATGGGGCATTGGGCATTGGGCATGGGATTTTAGAGTTAGGAGTTAGGAGTTAGGAGTTAGGAGTTTTGTCCCCTTATCTCACTATCTCCCTATCTCCCCATCCCCGATGCCCCATGCCCATTGCCCTATTCCCATTCCTTAATTATTAAACAGGCGATAACTGCTTTACTTTGTCTTCTAAGGAACTTATTAAGGATTGAAAGGGTTTGATAAACTTATCAATTCCTTCAGTAAGCAATTCATCCATGACTGCATCGAGATCGATGTTAATATCAGGATCTTTGAGACTTTCGATCAGTTTGTATGCTTCTTCTACGTCGGTTTCGACTCTAGAATCTACATCACAATGATCGGCGCAGGCTTCGATGGTGACTGGTGGTAGGGTGTTAACGGTTTCTTTACCAATTAACTCATCAACGTACATAACATCGCTGTAGCTGGGATCTTTTGTGCTGGTAGAAGCCCATAACAAACGCTGTACATTAGCACCTTTTTCAGCTAAAGCTTGCCAGCGCTTGTCACTAATAATCTTTTTGTACTCCTGATAAGCAATCTTCGCATTAGCGATCGCTACTTTTCCTTTTACGGATTGAAGTTTGGCTTTTAAGTCGATATCGTCAATACCTTGACTTAATTTTTTGTCTATTTTTCCATCAATTTTAGAATCAATCCGGCTGAGGAAGAAACTAGCTACAGAGGAAATTTTACTAATATCTTTACCTTCAGCAACTCGTTTCTCCAAGCCGCGAATGTAAGCCCAAGCAGTATTTACATAACTATCCACAGAGAATAACAAGGTAATATTGACATTCATGCCTTCAGATATTACTTGCTCTACTGCTGGTAAACCCGCTTCAGTTCCGGGAATCTTAATCATTAAGTTTTCCCGTCCAACTTCTTTAAAGTAGCGTCTAGCTTCTTCAATAGTTTTTTGGGTATCGTCAGCAATAGTTGGCGGTACTTCAATGCTTACATAACCATCCAATCCATCTGTCGCTTCGTATACGGGATGCAAAATATCGCAGGCATTACGAATATCTTCAAATGCTAAAGATTCGTAAATTTTATCGGTTGATAATCCCTTACTAATCGCGGCTTCAATATCTTTATCGTAAATAGCGTTTCCAGCAATGGCTTTTTCAAAAATGCTTGGATTCGAGGTAATTCCTTTAATACCTTGATTTTCCACCATATTTTTCAACTCGCCAGACTGGATAATATCGCGACTTAAATTATCCATCCAAATACTTTGCCCGTATTTGTTGATTTCTATTAATTGATTTGTGGTGATGCCCATCTGGTTATATTCCACTCCGAAATTTATTAACGTGTCAATATCTTCTATTAATGCTCGTAGTATCGTCGATTGATTCTCACTAAAGGAATAAATCAGTGAACAGTTAACAGTTAACAGTTATCAGTGAACAGTTATCAGTTATCAGTTATCAGTTATCAGTGAACAGTTATCAGTTATCAGTTATCAGTTACGAGATACCATAAGCCATATAAACTATTTACTACTCACTGTTTGCTGTTCATTGTTAACTGCTCACTGTTAACTGTTAACTGTTCACTGTTAACTGTTTAGTCGCCATTTTGAATAAAAGATTCCACCTTGGCTACATTCTCTTTACTACCAATGATTAAAGGTGTGCGCTGGTGTAGCTTTTCTGGTACAACATCAAAGATATTCATCCTACCAGTAGTAGCGCGTCCACCTGCTTGTTCTATTACATAAGCTAAAGGAGCAGATTCGTATAGCAAGCGTAATTTTCCTTCCGGTTTTTGTACCGTACCGGGATAAAGAAACACGCCACCTTGAACCAAAATCCGATGAATGTCGCTCACCATTGCTCCACTGTAACGAGCCGAATAGCCTTCTGTACGGTGAACGTAGCGAACGTATTCTCTAACTGATTCTTCCCACTGCCAAAAATTCCCTTCGTTGACGCTATAAACTGAACCGCTATCGGGAATCTTAATGTTTTCTTCGGTAAGTATAAATTCACCTAAGCTGGGATCGAGAGTAAAGGAATGAACTCCTTTTCCTACAGTGTAGACGAGCATGGTGCTTGGGCCGTAAAGGATGTATCCGGCTCCAATTTGTTTGTCACCAGTGGAAAGCAAATCTTTGGCTTTTCCGTCAATATCATCCCCTTCCTGCTGACGTATGGCGAAAATCGAACCCAAACTTAAGTTTGTGTCTGTATTCGATGAACCGTCAATTGGGTCATAAAGTAAAGTATATCTACCTATAGGACAGTTTTCAGGAATATAGTATGGTTCATCCATTTCTTCCGAAGCCAAGCGACATACTAATCCGCTTTGCTTGAAAACCGAGATAAATACATCGTTAGCGTAAACATCCATCTTCTTGACGGATTCTCCCTGCACGTTAACATCTCCGGTAAAACCCAAAACTCCTTCCATCAAACCAGCACGGCTGAGGTGACGAGCAACCAGCTTACCTGCAAGAGCGACACGATTCATCAGCGCACTCAAATCTTGTGCTTGTGCCGAAAAGCCTTGAAATTGCTGCAATACGTGACGCGATAAAGTCGTACAATCTCGATCCAAAGCTTTATCTGTAATCTCGTAAGCTGCTTTGTCCTGATGTTCTGCTGCTTTTGTCATAATAATCCTCTCGCTATAAAAGGCTTTCTTATCTTAGAAGCCGTAAGTTAAATACAACTTGTGGTTGCTGACTCTATATTAGAGAGGTATTTTAGTAACGCAAATGTGATTTTAGATAAACCTTTATTAATAAATGTGTCTTAAATGGCATTTATAAGCATTTTTAAGTATTGAGATGCAGCTACAGAAGCATTTTTACTTAGTAAATACGACTAAATATAGGAAAACCCGACTTTTAATGAAACCGGGTTTACTCGGAATCTTGTCGGGGTTGTTTCTATGAAGTTTTTTGAGGATTAAGAAATTCTTGTGTGTTAATTGTAGCTGTTTAAATAATGCTTCATTAGCAACAGCCACATAAAAAGACCTAACTCAAATTGATAAAATGCTGAGGAAGGCAAGCGATTGGTAATTTAAAATTATTATTAGAGCGGTAGTTGACATCATTCCCGTTACAAGATTTTTTTTTAGAAAAAATGAATAAACTTTGTTTGATTTATTCTTTTAACTATTAGAATATCGCTACTTAGGTTAAATATTTCTAACCATAGTATCAAATAAAAAATCAGGACGAGAATCTTTCCGCTTTAATTTAAATGAAATTAATTTATTGTTCTTGGAAATCTGGCTTTCTCACAAAGTCACGATTAGGACGGCTATCTTCTTTCGGTTTAGCTTTGTTAACGCGAATTTGACGACCCATCCATTCTGCTCCATCTAGCTCAGAAATAGCATTGTCTTCTTTGGCTTCTTCGCTGAGATCGACAAAAGCAAAACCACGCATTCTTCCTGATTCGCGATCGGTTGGTAATACAACTCTAGTAACTTCACCGTAATCAGTAAATACTGCTCTCAAGTCTGCTTCAGTAGCGCGGTAGGAAAGATTTCCAACGTAAATAGTCATATGTGCTTAACGTTCGTTTCTAGGGACTAATAGCGAATCGTTCAGAAGGAAGAATTCAGACAACAACGCCGTTTTTTTTAGCGGTCGAAAAGTCTGATAATGACAGTAAATTGTTTAGCTAAGAGACTATTTATTAAATAGCGACATTAACTCAAAATCAACTATCTACCTTGGCTGAACTTGCGAATACGTTTTTATAGTACCCGATCGCTCTAATTTTCAAGGTGTGATAAATTACAAACTTTTATAAGTTGAAATCAGTGTAACTTATATATATTTATCTGAACTAAAGCAAAAGTTTTACGTTTTATAAAACTGTGTAAAATTAATTACTAAAAAAATAATAATTTAAGAAAATTCCGATAAAAATTATTTTTTTTATCTTTAATAGTGGCTAAGCTATAGCAATAGCATACGTTAGCTAAGTTTATAATGTATCGGGGAGCAAGGTAAGAAAGTAACATTTTCACCAATTGTTCATCTATCGTTAATTACAATTTATACTGCGGTAAAAGCGACCGAAACGTTGTTTAAATAGCTATTTTACGATCAATTGTATTACTTGTTATAAGCCTCGGAAGCAGGTGCTTAAATAAACAAAAGGTCTACTGACAATCAGCAGACCTTGTTTAATTTAACTATTTATTAATCAAACCTTTCTGTTAACTATCTACATCAATCAATGGAAATAGTTTGGGGACCATTACCATTGTGTGTTCCATTAGTAGAAGTCGGAAAAGGAGTTACAGGTGTATTAGTCTGTTGTGCTAACCAGCTTTTTACCGGATCGTCAGCAAGGCTAAGTCTAAGAATACCAGAAACAAATCCGCCGGCAAATGAAGCCGGGTGCTGGGTGAATTCTTTGAATAATGGCATTAGTTCTTCGAGGAACATTTTTTAATCTCCAATAGGTGAAAAAGGATGAAGTATGAAGAAAAATATGATATTTCTTCTGAGTTTGGACGGGCAGGGATGCCGGTATCACAAGAGTTTAATGATTTGTCTGTGGTAAATTAATACTTCATTCTTTATTCTTTAATGTTACACGGGTTTTTCTTCGGGCATCATGCACTTGTCAGAATCGCATCCCGATGGCCCTGCTTCCATTAATTCACCGAAATCATAGCGTTTCAATGCATCATGAAAATCGCTGGTATCGCGGCGACTTTCAACTTGCTGCATTAATTCGTCGTACTGCTGTTTGCTAATCGGTTCAAATGGTAAACGAGGGAAGGTTTGATGGTCGTCAAATCTTGCCAAAAGTGCGGCGCTGATATATCCTTCATCGTTTTGGATTGCTTGGTATATACGATTCCCTAACTCTTCTACTTCGTTTTCTCGCACTTCAATTGTGGCTGAAGTATTATGAGTCACGTAGAATTGCTGCACCTGCATATAGAAATCCATTTGAGCTAAAGCACCAAATTTGTCAATCGCAATTTCATCAGCACCAGGTACATCAGCCCAAGGTACTGCAACGGGAATTTCTACTAACCATTCAGTACAGCGAGAATCAAACGGATCGTTTAACAAGTTGCCGTTTTCATCTTTATCGGTTTGAGAAGGAACCACTGCATAACCGTAGTCAATACAAGCCAAAGCTACGGGATCGTTTTTGCGGAAAGTTATCCGACGAATAAACCTTTGGGCTTTCGGCGGATGCCATCCTGGAGAAGCTCCGGTAAGCAAAGACTTGGTACCGCTGGGTTGCACTGTAGTACAGCGATTTGGGCGCTTGATATTATGGCGATCGCAATATTCCCAAACTACCCGATGTACGATTTCTTTCCACATACTCAAATATTCCTGCTCGCGGGCTTTAAAGGCTAAACCCTGGTTTGTAGCAGGTCTTCCTTCCGTCCACCAATGCAACCAATCAACCCCAAAAGCACGGACAAAGAAGTCGAATAAGCCAGTAAAAGATACACCGACAATCGGGTCAAGTTCGCGGCTGTATTGGTAGCGAGGTTCTAGGAATTTGTGATTTAACAGCGCAGCAACGGATAAAGCACCCGCTGTGAATGCTTGTTCTTGTTCTTTGTAGTTTTCGGGATCGATTTGATTTAAGTGGATTTCGCTGAGGTTACAGTGAAAATTTGAACCAATGATTTCCAATTTTGTTATCCTAGAGGCTTTTTATCCCCTAGTTCTAATGCTTCATGATTCGCATTAGTTCCGCGTACATTTT
>CAYMZW010000273.1:0-9365 GCA_964395005.1 uncultured Rivularia sp. | reverse complement strand
AAATATTCAAAAAACGGTAATTTCGCAAACTCTTTTTTTCTTTCTTCAATCAGTTCTAAAACTTCTTTCATTTTAATTCTCTAGGGTCAAGGTACAATCTTCTTTGATTAAAGATGGTATTTGCACTAATCCCTGACACTATCTTCCAATAACCTAAACGTTCGCCGAATAAAAATGCGAACATTAAATTATTAAAAAGCTACACGGCGGAGAACTTTAAAAACAATGCAACCTAGCATCAACTAACTTTTTCTAAACCACTGTATTAAACAGTATTCAGTTTTGTTAGCCTTGCTTAAGCTCCGTAACTAATATTTAGTTTGACAGAAGAATTTTGAAATGGGTAGGGGTTTAGAGTAATCTTTATCGAAAGAAAAATAATTAGAATAAATACGGATAACTCCATCGGCTATAAACATAGATATATGCTTTTTTATTCATATCAATTTCAGAGAATATACTGAAGTTTATCTATTATTGTTCTGAAAAACATTAATTCTTTAATTAACTCTTATCAATTGCGTAGATAAATCCCATATTTGATTTTGGATTGAGGTGTGTTTCCAAACGGTTGAAGCCCTCACCCTACAAGGGCTATGGTGTACACAGAAGTCTTTTAGATTTGTTTCACAGCGTTTAGATCCCCCCTAACCCCTCTTAAAAAAGGGGAGAATGGATTCAAAGTCCCCCTTAACAAGGGGGATTTAGGGGGATCTCATCAGATGTGTGTACACTGGTGGGTCAGAATTTGGGTTTTTATAAAATTGTCAGGTTGTTACAGATACTCTTCTATAAAAAACCCGACTTCTCAACTCACAACCACATCTTTTTCTTTCTTCTCTTCCTCTTCGGGTAAACCCAACATCGAACGATACAAGCTTACATACTTCTTAGCGGAAAGATTCCAACTAAAGTTCTGACTCATGCCCCGTTGTTGCAATTCCTGCCATTGCGGTTTAAAGCGGAAGCCTTCCCAAGCCCGTACCATGCAGGTATATTGATCTAAAGCTTCGTAGCGATCGAAGCAATAACCAGTACCTGCTTTGTTCGTGGGGTCGTGATGCGATACTGTATCTACCAATCCTCCTGTACGCCGCACAATTGGCACGCAACCGTAGCGCATTGCTAGCATTTGACTGATTCCGCAGGGTTCAAAACGGCTGGGCATTAAGAATGCATCGCTACCAGCGTAAATGCGACGAGCCAAAGCATCGTTATATAGTATATAGCTTGCCATCCGTCCGGGAAAACGAGATGCCATTTGCCAAAGTTGGGTTTCGTAATTTCTGTCTCCCGTCCCCAATACTACAAACTGAGCATCTGTATAGGATAAAAATTTATCGAGAACCTGCAACATTAAATCAATGCCTTTCTGCTCTACCAAACGGGATACCATCCCAATTAAAAAGGCATTTTTATTAACTTCTAATCCCAATTCTTCTTGCAAAGCAATTTTATTCGGCTTGCGTTTCTCTAAACTGTCCTTAGTGAATTTCTCTTCAATATATTTATCTGTTTGAGGATCGTAAACTTCGGTATCTATACCGTTAACAATACCTGATAATTTACCGCTAATAAATGACAGTAATCCCTCCAAAGTTTCGCCATAATCAGCCGTCTTTATTTGCTCGGCATAAGTTGGAGAAACCGTAGTTACTCTGTCGGCAAACTGTACCGCAGCCGCCATCGTATTGTGTCCTTGCATATACCACGGGCACCAGGTAATTTTCTCTAAATACCAGCGCCAAGGACCTTGATAAGCTAAGTTGTGAATCGTAAATACGGTACTAATATCGGGAGTTTGATGCAGCCACACCGGAAGCATTCCCGTATGCCAATCATGACAGTGAACTATCTCGGGTTTCCAGTAATTCCAACAAAATTCGGCAGCACCATTAGCAAAGAAAGTGAAGCGCCAATCCTCATCATCACCGCCATAAACTTTGCGCGGATCGAAAGCCGGATGTCCAAATAAATACAGGGGAACATCAGTGCGGGGAAGCACTGATTCGTAAACCGCAAAATCATTGAACATGGCAGAACCCTTCCAAACAGGTTCTTCAGGAATTTCCATCTTATCCGGCAGAAAACCGTAGTAAGGCATAAAAATCCGCACATCATGCCCCATTTTCCGCAAAATCTTCGGTAATGCACCTACAACATCACCCATTCCACCAACTTTCGCCACCGGAGCCGCTTCCGCCGCTACAAATAGAATCCGCATTTCAGTTATCAGTTATCGGTTGTCAGTTATAAGTTATCAGTTGTTGGTTGTTCGTTGTTAGTTGTTAGTTGTTAGTTGTTGGTTGCTGGTTTCATCTGACGATTAAAGTTACCGTTTTTTCAAACTTCTAACTCCCAACTCCTAACCCTTCGGGTTCACAGTCGCTCATGGGGGAGACCCCCAAGACCGCGCTGTCTCACTCCTAACTCATAACTCCTAACTGAAATTCAACCGCGTTGAATAGTAGCGAAAATCTCTTCTAAGATTTCCTGCGCTCCCTGTTCGCGTAAACGCTCCGCTAATTGAGTTCCTATTTTCTCTGGTTCGGATAAGGAACCAGTTACGGTGTCTTGAACGCGCTTTGTACCGTCGATGCTGGCAACTAATCCTGTTAAAGTAAGTTCGTCACCGTTAATTTCGGTATTTACGCCGATGGGTACTTGACAACCACCTTCTAATTCGCGGAGGAATGCTCTTTCTGCAAGACAGCGATCGCGCGTTTTGGGATGTTCGATTGCTTTGAGCAAAGATATCAGTTTTTCGTTATCGGCAAGGCATTCGATGCCTAATGCACCTTGTCCAACTGCGTGAAGGGAGATTTCTGGAGGAATAACTTGATGGATGCGCTCTGCCATTGCTAAGCGTCCCAATCCGGCTGCTGCCAAAATTAAAGCGTCGTATTCTCCGGAGTCAAGTTTGCTTAAACGGGTATTTAAGTTGCCGCGTACATCTTTAAACTCGAAGTGAGGGAAATGATGCCGTAATTGCGCTAAGCGTCGTAAAGAAGATGTACCAATAACCGCACCTTCAGGCAAGGTTTCGATTTGTTTATCTTTGTGCTTTTCATGCACAACCAAAGCATCTGCGGGGTTTTCTCGCTCGGTAATCGTCGCTAAGCCCAATCCTTCGGGTAAACGAGTAGGTAAATCCTTTAGAGAATGAACTGCAAAGTCAATCTCCCGATTCATCATTCCCGTTTCCAGTTCTTTGGTGAATAATGCTTTGTCACCAATTTTCGCTAAAGGCACATCCAAGATTTTGTCACCCTTGGTAGACATGGTGTGAACTTCAAACTGGATGTTGGGAAACTTTAGAGAAAGTTGCTCTTTTACCCAATGTGTCTGGATCAGAGCGAGCTGGCTTTTACGAGAACCAATACGAATGGTAGTGATAGAACTAGAAACAACTGATGTCATAAACCGCGCTTTGTGGTTAGCAGGAGATATATTCCTTATATAGACTACCGCAATCAGGCACTCGAAGAATTAATAAGATTTCTAATGGTCAAGTAAATTTAGGCTTTTTTTCACATTACTTTACGAACTTTTGTTAAATATTTTGCAGTAAAATGTAGAGACACGAAAAATAACATATCAGATGCAAGTTATTATCTTGATTCCTGGTAGAATAGTGGGAAAAATGAATCGCAAATTATAAAGAATAATTAATTTTTTGCGGCTGGTATTTTATTTAGGTAGGGAATAGAGAACAAGAATAGAAAAATTTATAGTATTTGCAGGTTGGGTATCACTGTGTATAAGCGGAGCTTTCTTGTAGAGTAACTTAATACAGATGTTGGGTTGCGATTGGGCTTAACGCAACCTACAAGTATAACTAAGATTCGGAAATTAATTCCTTCTTTTTCACCGTTCCCAGTTACCCGTCTTGTATTTTACAACTATTCAATACTGCATAATAATTACTAAATAACTAATAATCATAAAATACTTTTAAGAAAAACATTTATAAAAAACTGGTTTTAATCAATGCAATTGCTGTAATACTAAAACAATCAATTTTTAGGCAAATCGCTACCTTATATCTAAACATCTAATTTGATATTTGAAAAATAATATTGATTAATTCCGATCGCAGCGAACTATACTTAATGGTAGGCTGTGAGACTATTAATTCGATTCAAAGTTAGACTTCCGTCAGACTTAAAATTATAAAAAATAAACCCGACTATAGAAAGAAGAAATCATTCTTTTAAAAAGATATTAATGAATAAGAACAAGAATTATTTTACAAAAAATGTCAGTTGAACCTTGGGAGTAAATAGCGTTGAAATTTGTATCCGAACCCACAATTACCGATAAAATCCGTAAGATGAAGCAGCGGGTGAAGTGGGGAGATTCCGCAATAGTTGAACGAAATATCGATCAAACAAGTTTAGTTATAGATGATGGTAAAACTGATGATGCAGAATTTTCTTTTTTAGTAGTAGGTGATAGCGGTACGGGTTCGCACCGGGGACATAGCCCGATGAGGAGAATTGCCGAACTGATGATACCCTACTACGATGAATGTCGGTTTATGCTGCATACTGGCGACGTTGTTTATCAAGTGGGTTCAAGCGAATACTATTCTAAAAACTTTATTAAACCCTATCGAGAACTTATTGTCGGCGGCGAACATTACAAAAAAATCGCTTACGACGAAATGGTTTTCAAGAAGCCTATTTTACCCGTACTAGGAAACCACGATTATTACGACTTACCAATTTTATTCAGCTTGATTTCGGCAACAACTTTACCGTTTCGTCGCTTTATTCCGTCAAAATTAGATATTGAAGTTGGCAGACACGGTTCCCGCAAAGGTGATGCATTTGCACGAGCATTTTTCGATTATTTAAGTCAGTTTAATTTTCCAGGTGAATTCGCACGTCATTTGGACGAACACTATACCGCCGCGTCAGATACAGGAAGATGTCTTCGTTACGTACCGGGACAATTTACCCGTCTTCCCAATCGTTACTATACATTCCGCTACGGTGGAATAGATTTTTTTGCTTTAGATTCTAATACTATCAACGATCCACTTCCTTTACCAGATACAAAGGAAGGACAAATTTATCGTTTATCATTGCAAAAAAGGCGCTCGGAGTTAGAACGAGAACAAGAAGAAATTAGGGAAACTTCCGAAAAACTAAATCCCAATAAACCCAGCGACGCAGAACAAATCGATGATTTACAGTCCAAGCTGTCGCAAATCGAGGAAATGATTGTTGATATTGAGAAGCAATTAAATACTCCCAGAATTACAGTTGTTGATACCGAGCAACTTGAGTGGCTAAAGCAGCGTTTAATAAACTCTTGGAATTCACCAGAAGTACGAGGAAGAGTAGTTTATTTTCATCATCCTCCCTACGTGACTGAAGCAACTAAATGGGAACAAGCGCAAACTCTCGCAGTTCGCAGCCGCATCCGAAAGGTACTTAATGCAGTTGCTAGCGAGGTAGATTCCTTAACTCAAGGTCGTCCTATAGTGGATTTGGTCTTTAACGGACACGCTCACTGTATGGAACATATAGAAACATTAGATACAGGTAATGCCGACTCTAATATTAACTGGATTGTTTGCGGAGGTAGCGGACATAGCTTGCGAAGACAGCGCCCCGAAGGTGCAGATTTATGGAATTATTTCCCAATAAGCGGTGAAGACAAATCTAAAATAATAGCGCGATCGCATCTTTTTGTAGGTCGTAACGGGCACGGTTCCCATAAAAGAAGACCTTATTCAGGACTTAAAATTGATGTTAAAGAAGGTACACCACCCAAGTTCGTAGTTAAACCGTTAGTTGCAGAACGCTATCAAAGGGAATGGCATCAACCAGAAATAGAATCATTTACAATTTGAGCAGATTTGAATTATTTGTAAAAATAAGTATCCGTGCAAAATTAATTAAACATTTCGTCTGGTTAGGGAATGGGTAATAGGGAACAGGGAACGGTTACATAACTGCATAATAATGATATAAATAATTTTGCTTAAGTACTTCTAGAAACCCGATATCTCAAAGATATCGGGCTTCTTAAATTTAATATTAATGATTGCTGAAATATTTGATTATTTGAAAATAATTGTTTAAAAAACTTTTCAAACTGTTCCCCGTTCCCTGTTTCCTCTTCCCTACTCCCTACTCCCTAATAAAAAGTCAAAAGTCAAAAAGGTAATAACATTCTTGATTTTTGACTTGTTATTTTCTGGGAATATTCAAAAATTAGATCGCACCCGGACCTTTTCCGCGAGTGTCAGCTTCCATTGTTAAATCGCCGTCTTTCTCTTGATTAACTTCTTCAAGCTCCTGGGCACGTTTTGCAGTTTCTTTTTCTGCTTGTGCTTTAGCATCACCGGGTTCTTCGTAGTACATTTCCGGCTCAACTGCGTAATTATTTACTAAGCCTTCTTTATCTACGGTATAACCTTCAGATGTATCTAAACTTGGATCTTGTGCTTTGTCAGGAGTATGTTTGTAATTGTCTTTCTCTCTTTCTCTACGAGCCGCAGTCTCAGCAGGAATTATACCTCTATCGTATTTTTCCTCTTGAACGCGATCGGATGAATCTACAGCTTTATTCTTATCAGCCATTACTACTGCTCCTTATAAAATAGTTTCTTAATTAACTTCTAAAACTACATTAGGTTAATAGATGGTAAACAGCATACTATCCTTAGAAGTGGCTTAACTCAAAGAGCCGTTAATCTTTCTCTCTCGCAAGACATAAATATAAGTAAAATTTATTTTAACTAAGGGATGAATTTACCGCTATATTTGATTTTAGGCACTTTCAAAAAATAATTTATCCTTGCATTGTAAGCTGCTACGCATTTAATTTGTATAGCACTAGTGAGCAAGATGCTCACACTACAACCTTTTCAAATTTACGATCTACGGACGCGCTGAGCCGCACGCGGAGCGTGAACGCTAACGAATTATCTAATTTAGCTGCACATCAGCTTAGTGTCCGCGATTTCGATCCCTAATCGCGAGGCAGCATCTTACTCCCACTACCGCAAATTAATTAGAGCAATTATAAAGAATAAAGTCGATTACAAAAATAAAAAACCCGACTTCTCTAGGAAACCGGGCTTACATTATTAGAAATTACTTGAAAGTACTACAGAGGGTTAACAGAAAATTAGTTCAAAGATTCCGTATTATTTTGGCCAGTAATTTGTTTTTTAAAGGACTCAATTTCAGCGGCTAATTCTTTTCTAGTTGGTGCTTTAAGTAGGTAGCGAAATACAAACCAACCAGTATATCCAATTCCAATCAACTCAAAAACAGGAGATACCAAAGGAATATCGTTTACTGCTGCGAGCATCGCTAACACAACTCTCAAAGCAACGAATGATGCTAAAAAGACTGCAAGCCCAATAAGCGGTGTTTTGTAAGCGCTGTAAAACTTGTTTAAGTCTTGAGGAATTTCTGCTAAAAATTTAGAGATTTTTGCACCAATCATGTCTAATTGGCTATTAGATGTATCAGCAGGTGGTAACTTAGCTATAGTTTGGGAGTTGGTACCATCTAATGCTGGCATCTCGTTTTGTAAAGTGGTATCAACCTTTTGCGGTTCCTTATATTCTGTCTCCATTTTTTTCTCCTTACTTTTAATAAATTTAGCAACGTTTCTGAATTTTCAAGCTTCAGCCTAAGATTTTAGTGCTGTGGTATCAGCCCGCCCATTCACCATATTTACTTTACCCTTCAAGAAAAAACACTTGTTTGTTAATTTATTGTTACTTTAATGTGTAGCTAGATAAAAGCCTTTGTTATTGATTATGGCGCATAGGGCATAGCGCATGGGGCATTGAATGCTGAAAAATAATCTATTTACAAAATTACCCGCTTACTCTATTTCTACATTTACTAACTAATTCTTCATCAATCTCTTGGAACATTGTTTATCTCTATCAAGAGATACAGATATCAGTGAGCAGTGAGCAGTGAGCAGTGAGCAGTTAGGAGTTAGGAGTTAGTACCACCGGAGTGTAGAGACGGGGCGTATTGCTACGTCTGTACAGTTAAGAGTTAAAAGTTAGGAGTTAGGAGTTGATAGATAAATGTCCCCTTGTCCCCTTGTCTCCCCATCGTGATAAACGTCACCTTGTATCGAGACTGAAATCACTTTGCGTTGTTTGGGTTTTCACCTAGATTATCAAAAAGATGAGTTATAACTAAAGCAAAAATACGGATACGTTTATAGTTTGCTCAGGGGAATTATTATGTGTGAGAAGTTTCTACTAGCGATTGGTTTAACCTTGGCTCTCCATTTATACACGTTAACAGGTCTATTTTCTCTTAGTCACACTACCCAAGAAGGTATACCAAACCAAATTTGGTCTGTGGCGCAAAAACGCGGAAATTGAATATAGGCTTAGTGCGATTGGTTGATAACTAGAATTGAGGTTCGATCTCAATATATAAGTTAAGAGTTTTTACTTAGATAAAATAGCCATTAGTATTATTTTTTATAGGTTAAGCTGGGTAGTCAGGAAAACATACTGCTATCTATTAACTTAACTATGAAAAATCAATTCGCTATAGCTACAATCGTATTTCTTTCGAGTTTTAGTTTTACTACCGCAGCCCAAGCGGCAAATTCCGCACACGTTAGACAATTGCTAGCAACTAAGCAATGTCCAAACTGCGACTTGAGCGGTGCGGGCTTGGTAATGGCCGATCTATCTGGGGCAGATTTACGTGGTGCTAATTTGAGCGGTGCAAATCTTAGCCGCGCAAACTTGTTGGGTGCCGATTTACGCGATGCTAACTTAAGCGGTGCAGGGTTATTTGGTGCTAATTTGAACGGTGCGAAACTCAACCGTGTAAATTTATTAGGTGCTGATTTAAGAAATACTTATCTTGTAAATGCACAGCTAACAGACATCGACGTAAACAACGCCAATTTACAAGGAGCAACTGGCGTAACATCTCAAGTTGCGAAGCCAGAACAATTTTATGCTTGGGGTATAGCTTCCGCAGAAAAAGGTAATTTACAGCAAGCAACACAATATTTTAATCAAGCTATTGATGCTAAACCCGATTATGCAGGAGCTTACTTAGCTCGCGGTATTGCTAGATATCATATGTTAGATAGCAAAGGTGCTTTTCAAGATGCTCAATTTGCTGAAAAACTGTTCAAATCACAGAAAGATATTACTGGATTACAGACAGCACAAATATTTATTCTAGAAATGAAAACACCCCAAGAAGGAAAAGTACGTCCATCTAAACCAACTTTAATGGACTTTGTTGGAAGTCTTAGTTCTGTGTTGCTTCAGTTTTTACCGTTTTAAAAATTTAAATTTGGGCATGGGGGATTGGGCATGGGAGAATGAGAGGGGGAGTTAGGGG
>CAYMZW010000272.1:0-9400 GCA_964395005.1 uncultured Rivularia sp. | reverse complement strand
AAATAATTGTTCTGAACATTACTTTACATATACATTCGCGTAGCGATATGCTTTTGCGGGTTAGTAGTTGTTTTATTCGTAGGATATTTACTCGAAAAATATTATGGCTCAATCGAATTCATCATCACAAAAACCGAGTGCAATTAATCTTGTTTTTGTCGGTTTTATTGCAGTTGCGGTTATTTTTGCAGCTTATACAAATAACATGGAAGCTGTTACCAAAGCAAGTTTTGAATTGGCAAAAACTGCTGTTGGTTTGGCGATCGATCTAATTGGAGTTATGGCTCTTTGGTTGGGATTAGTAAGGGTTTTGGAAGCTGGTGGTTTGATGTATACTATCGCCAAATATCTTAAACCTTTGATGATACGATTATTTCCTGATGTACCTGCTACACATCCAGCAATGGGGGCAATAATTCTGAATATTTCTGCGAATATGTTGGGTTTAGGCAATGCGGCTACTCCTTTTGGGATTAAAGCGATGGTTGAGCTTAATAAAATTAATCCGGTTAAGGGAACTGCTACTAATGCAATGTGTTTGTTTTTAGCAATAAATACTTCCAGCGTTACAATACTTCCTTTAAATGTAATTGGAATTAGGGCTGCGGCTAATAGTCAAAACCCGGCAGCAATTTGGATACCAACTTTAATTGCTACTTTATGTTCTACATTAGTTGGTGTTTCTGTCGCTTCGTGGCTCGGTAATAAAAGTAAGAAAAAAGGTGAAGCTCCAGAATCGAAAAATTTAGAATTAGATGATTTAGAAATAGAAGAAGTAGGAGAAGTAGGAGAAGTAGGAAAAGTAGTTGAAGAAGATTATTCCCATTTGCTTTATCCTGTAGGTACAACTTCAAAAGTAATGGCTTGGTTATTTATTTTAGGATTTCTAGGAAGTTGGATTTATGGGGTATACAAAGCTGGTAGTTTGGGGGGATTCTTTAATCAAGATTTTCTTTCTCACTGGCTAATGCCAGCTTTAATATTATTAATTATTGCTTACGGTGTGGGAAGAGGAGTTAAAGTTTATGAGGCAGTTACAGAGGGAGCCAAACAAGGATTTGGTATTGCAATTAGCGTAATTCCTTTTTTGGTAGCTATTTTAGTCGCAATTGGGATGTTTCGGGCATCTGGTGCAATGGATATCATCGCTAACGTTTTAGAGCCGGTTACTAGTTTAATTCAACTTCCAGCAGAAGTATTACCAATGGCTTTAATACGCCCTCTTTCTGGAGGTGGTGCATTTGGAATTATGAGTGAATTAGTTGAAAAAGCCCCGGATTCCTATAGTGCTTTCGTTGCTTCAACCATGATGGGAAGTACCGAAACAACTTTTTATGTACTTGCAGTTTACTTTGGTGCAGTGGGAATTACTCGCATTCGTCATGCTTTAGTTGCTGCACTACTCGCCGATGCAACTGGATTGGTTGCTGCTTGTTTTCTTTCTTCTATATTTTATAATTTGGGTTGAAATTCGTTTTGTAGTCAATATTAGAGAAAGCCTTAATTATGAAAAATATTATCAGAAAAGCTGTTACTTTGCTCACGGTATACTACACCAACGCGGTAGAATACCGCGCCGAATTAGTATTATGGGTTTTAACTGGTTCCTTACCCATAATTATGATGGGAGTTTGGACAGAAGCTGCACAAGGAGGACAATTTGGTTTATCTGCAACAGAATTCGCTCGTTATTTTCTAGCTGTATTTTTAGTCAGACAGCTAACAGTTGTTTGGGTGATTTGGGAATTTGAAAGAGAAGTTGTTGAAGGAAAACTTTCACCACGTTTGCTACAACCTTTAGACCCAGTATGGTATCATATATCTTCTCATCTTTCCGAAAGAGTTGCTCGCATGCCCTTTGCGATATTTTTGATAATTTTATTTTTTGCACTTTATCCCCAAGCTTTCTGGGTACCAAATTTCATTCAAATAATCTTATTTCTCCTAGCTTGTGCAATGGCATTTGCTCTCCGTTTCGTGATTCAATATACCTTTGCCATGTTCGCATTTTGGACGGAAAGAGCGTATGCTTTACACGATTTTTGGTTTTTATTCTATCTATTTTTATCGGGAACAATTGCACCATTAGAAGTATTTCCCGAACAAGTTAAACAAATAGTATTAATAACACCATTCCCTTACTTAATTAACTTCCCCGTCAGTATTTTAGTAGGTTTACAAACCGATATTCCTAGAGGATTTTTAACAACAGCAGGCTGGTTTATCTTGTTTCTGGGAATTAATAGAATTATGTGGAGACAAGGATTGAAAAAGTATTCTGGAATGGGAGCTTAGTCAGTGAACAGTGAACAGTTAGGAGTTATGAGTTAGGAGTTATGAGTTAGGAGTTGTTAATTATGGCGTTGCTGATTTGTATTAAATATAAAACCTCTGTAGAGACGTAGCACTGTACTTTCCTTCTCAATGTGAAATCACATTTTCATATTTCTATTGTGCAACGCCGTAATTATAACTATATATTCATTCCTGAAGACTACTGTTTACTTCTTTCTTCTAGCTTGAAAAGTTGTTTACTCTGAGACGAGGAAGAAAGGGAGAATTAATAATTTCTAACTTGCTACTCCTAATTCCTAACTCCTAATTCCTAACTCCTAATTCCTAACTCCTAATTCCTAATTCCTACCTCTTTAAAAATTCGGCTACTTTTAGATTAAATGCTTCCGGTTGCGTCATAAAACACCAATGATTTCCGGGTAATTGTGATATTTCCAGATTTTTTAAATAGGTTTTGTAAGGCTTTAATTGCCATTTTTGACGATTAACTCCTTTTTCTGGCTGTACGAAAAGTGTAGGAATATTCACCGGCTCCCTCAAACCTGGTTCCCGCATAACTTCATCGAAAATTCCGTCTCGTGCTGCGATAGTAAATTTACTTACCCAAGTACCATCCTCTTTTTGTTCAATGCTGTTTTGAAAGACTTTTTGCTGCAAGGGAGTCCAATCTTTGTATTGATTTAACTGACGTGCTTGTTTTTGTGCCGATTCATAACTATCAAAAGGTCCCATGCCTTTAAGAAACGGTAAAACGCGGTATAAAATTGGAAAAGAAAGTTTGAAAAAATCGGGCATTTTCCAGATAAAAATTGGATCAACTAACACCATACTTTTCAAACGTTGCGAATTCTTAGTTGCCCAAATACAGGCTAATTTACCACTCCAAGAATGTCCGATAACGTGAGTACTTTCCCATCCCAAATTATCCATTAATGCTTCCAAATCTCTGATGGTGCTAGTAAATGTATAGTCAGAATCTGGCTTACTGCTTTCACCATGACCGCGCATATCTGGAGCAATTATATGATAATCTGCTGCTAGGCGATCGCCCAAACTAGACCAAACTAAAGCATTGTCAGCTAAACCGTGGAGTAACAATAAAGGTTCTTTTCCTTTGTTCCATTCCAAGTAAGAAAGTTGAATATCGGGTAAAGATAAATTTTGACGAATAAACATATTTGGTTAGTTGTTAGTTGTTAGTTGTTAGTTGTTGGTTGTTCACTGCTTACGAGCATAAAAAAATGGGTGCGCTATTTAAGAGGATGTTTGTAAAGTCTAATTAAATACTGAACTGACGGTTGAAACCGCGTCTACACAAGCGAAACCCCTGAGCCGCACTTCGTGAACGGGTTCGGCAGTCCCCTCAACGGAGGGAACCTCCGCACAGGGCTGCTCTCACCGCCTGCACGGGTTTATTTTATTAGTCCACGCAGGTGGACTTTGCTTGTGTAGTAGCGGTTTTAACCGCCGGAGACTTTTAAAACTTTTATATGAAATTGATCGGTCATTGTTAAAATCCTGATTCAAGTTTAATTACTTCATTTTACAATCACCTATAACTTAAATCTATTTAATTTTCTTTTAAAGGCTTAATCTTTTACTACGAACTTTTATGTCTCGAACGATGTAAAATCAGTGAGAAAATATGACAGTAATTTACACTTATTAATGGCGAATCAAAATAGAGACAGTCGCCTCCGAGAACATCTCGCTAACGAACGCACTTTTCTTGCTTGGTTGCGAACATCAATTTCTTTAATCGGCTTTGGTTTAGCTATTGCTAGATTCAGCTTATTTTTAAATCAATTACAAACTACAACTACTCAAAAAACAGTAGAAAATAATTCTATATTTAATTCCGAATATTTAGGTTTAAGTTTAGTAATTGTTGGTATTATAATTATTGCTTTGGCAGCTTGGCGTTACAATCGAGTATTCCGACAAATTGAACGCGCAAATTACCGGCCAAGCCGTTTATTTATTTGGTTTATAAGTATTATTGTAATGCTGCTTGGTGTATTAAGTATTCCCTTACTTCTAATGCGTTGAAAATCAAATTATCCAAATAAAAAATAAAAAATATCCCTCTTTCTTCTCTTCCTCAGCGCTCTTAGAGGATGTTTGAAAAGTATAGTTTTTATCACAATTCTCGGATTATTCCCCCTTCCCCCCTTAAAAAGGGGGGTTAAAGTCCCCCTTAAAAAGGGGGATTTAGGGGGATCTCAAAAATTTAGAGTATGATTTATAACTTTATAAACATCCTCTTAGCGTCTCTGCGGTTAATCAATCTTCCTTTACCTTTTCGAGCAATCGCCACCAATTTCGCGCTATATTGTCAATAATGAGGATAAGCAAAATACGTAACAATCTACGCCAATCTTTCGCTGTGTTTCGCTACAGCGGAAGAGCAGTAAATTTAGTTTGGACTACTAACCGTACTCTCACCATAATTCTGGCAATTTTAACTTTAGTTGCAGGGCTTTTGCCTGCCGCTGTTGCCTATATTGGTAAGTTAATTGTTGATGCTGTTGTTGAAACCCGAAATTTAACTTTACAAGATAATCTAAATACTTCATTTCCTTTAATGTATGTGGGATTTGAAGCTATTGCCGTGGCTTTACTTGCCGGTAGCCAGCGCGGACTTAGTATCGCTCAATCACTGTTAAGAGTACTACTCGGACAACGAGTAAATGTACTGATTATCGAAAAAGCGCTGACGTTGGATTTGAGTCAATTTGAAGATTCGGAATTCTACGACAAAATGACCAATGCGCGACGCGAAGCTTCTAGCCGTCCGCTTTCTTTGGTTAATCGTACCTTTGGTTTGGTACAAAATGCCTTGTCGCTGCTTACTTATGGTGCTTTGCTGATCAACTTTTCTTTATGGGCTGTAGTGGTATTAATTTTAGCCGCTATACCTGCATTTGTTGCGGAGACACGCTTTGCCGGACAAGCTTTTCGTTTATTTCGCTGGCGAGCGCCAGAAACCCGTCAGCAGCGATATTTAGAGACACTGGTTGCGAGAGAAGATTTTGCCAAAGAGGTAAAACTCTATCAGCTTGGTGAAATGTTATTAGGAAGATACCGCAATCTATTCGATCAACTTTACGGTGAAGATAGGGATTTAACAATCAAACGGGGTTTTTGGAGTTATTTATTAGGTTTATTAAGTACCGCGACTTTCTACATTGCTTATGCATGGATTGTAGTAGAAACAGTTGTCGGAAGAATAACTCTGGGAGATATGACGATGTATTTAACCGTATTTCGTCAGGGACAAACTACTTTTTCAAGTGCCCTAACTTCCATTGGTGGAATGTATGAGGATAACCTCTATCTTTCTAATCTTTACGAATTTTTAGAAGAAGAAGTTCCTAAAAGATACGGTAGAGCAATTAAAGGTACAAATCCACAGGATGGTATTCGTTTTGAAAACGTTTCTTTTACTTATCCCGGAAGTACAAAACCGGCTTTAAAAGACATTTCGCTGCATTTGAAACCCGGCGAAAAATTAGCAATAGTTGGTGAAAACGGTTCGGGAAAGACGACTTTAATCAAATTACTTACCCGACTTTATACTCCAGAATCGGGCAGGATTCTATTAGATGGATTGAATTTAGAAGAGTGGGATTTGGATGCATTGCGGCGACGAATTGGAGTCATTTTTCAGAATTTCGTTCGCTATCAGTTTACCGTCGGTGAAAATATTGGTGTCGGCGATGTAGAAAAATTGGAAGACGAAAAAGCATGGGAAATCGCAGCCGAAAAAGGCATGGCACAACCTTTTATCGAAAGATTACCAGACGGTTTTACAACACAATTAGGGCGTTGGTTTAAATCAGGGCAAGAGCTTTCCGGCGGACAATGGCAGAAAATCGCCCTTTCTCGGGCATTTATGCGAAAAAGCGCCGATATTCTCGTATTAGATGAACCGACATCAGCAATAGATTCCCAAGCAGAATACGAAATTTTTGACCGTTTTCGTAACTTAACTGAAGATAAAATGGTATTTTTGATATCCCACCGTTTTTCAACAGTGCGAATGGCTGACAAAATTGTCGTTATCGAGCAGGGTGAAGTATTAGAAACTGGAACTCATGAAGAGTTATTAAAAGCGAATGGGAGATATGCGACGCTGTTTTCGTTGCAAGCGCAAGGGTATAAATGATAGGTTCGTAGTTGCGCTTACTCTGCGAGAAAGCTCCGCTTATAGCGCCAAAAATGTTGAGTAATAATTGGTAATTGGTAATTGGTAATTGGTAATTGGGCATGGGGCATTGGGCATTGGAATAATGATTAACTCCTAACTGCTCACTGCTCACTGCTCACTGTTAACTGTTAACTTGTCTTTCTACTTCCCCACAGCGTAACAATTAGTTACAATACTCTTGCGTTCGTTACCCGGAGTAATAAGCGATGGATTTGATATTCGATCCTGCAATTCCCGTAAAAATAGAGAAAATGAAGCAACGGGTACTATGGCAGCATCAAAGTATTGTGCAACGGGGAATCGATCAAACTAGTATGAAACTCGATGACGGTAAGGAGGATAGTGAAGAATTCTCTTTTATGGTTATCGGTGATAGCGGCACAACTTGCCAATATGAACATCATCCCCAGCGAGAAGTTGCGAAGTTGATGCTGCAACACCGCCCTGAATGCCGTTTTGTTTTGCACACTGGCGATGTAATTTATACCGTGGGTTCTCGCGAATATTACCCATCAAACTTTATCGAACCCTATCGCGAATTCTTGAAAGGCGGTGAAAATCCCCAGAATATTGCTTATGACGATATGGTGTTTGACACTCCCATTCTGACAACTTTGGGAAACCACGATTATTATGATGTACCTTTGAAATATCGGGTTTTAACAGGCCCCACGCTCAAGCTACGTCGGATGTTTCGCTACCAAGATTTTGAAATTGGCTGGCATGGTTCCGGACAGGGTAATGCTTATGCAAAGGCATTTTTAGATTATTTAGCCAAATTTAATTCTAAGCAATTAGAGTCTCATTTAGACGAACATTACACCGCAAAAACCGATAGCGGACGCTGTTTGCGTTACGAGCCGGGACATTTTACTCGTTTACCAAACCGTTATTATACGTTTCGTTACGGCGGTATTGACTTTTTTGCACTTGATTCAAATACTATTAACGATCCTTCGCCAATTCCGGCAACACCACAAGGAGATATTCGTCGAAAAGCTTTAATTCAGCGTCGGGATGAGATAGATATTGAAGAAAGGCAGATTTTAGAAGAATATGATAAATTAAATCTGGATAATCCTCAAGATGCTGAAAAAGGCGATACGCTTGAAGCAACATTAAGTCAAATCAACGAAATCAAAGTTGATATCGAAAAACAGCTTGCATCGCATCATCCCCAAGTTGATTTTGAGCAACTTGAATGGTTTAAGCAAAGACTGATTGAATCTTGGAATAATTCAGAAGTTCGCGCTCGCATCGTTTATTTTCACCACCCACCTTACGTTACAGAGGCAAACAAGTGGAATCAAGCGCAAACATTAGCCGTGCGTCGTCGTCTGCGCTGGGTATTTGATGAAGTTGCTCAAACTATCGGCAGCTTGAAAGGCGATCGCCCTATAGTAAATTTAATCTTAAACGGACACGCTCACTGTTTAGAGCATCTTGTCACCACCGACACCGGGCACGCAGACTCGCATATAAACTGTATCGTTAGCGGAGGAAGCGGTCATTATCCCCGCCGTCAAAGAAAATTAGGGTCAGAATTAATGGAAACTTTCGATTATATTCCTGGAAATCCTAACCGTAAAGTTGCGGATTCTTTGCTATTTATCGGTCGCGAAGGTTACGAATCGTTAGAGCGATCGCCCTATTCTGGAATAAGAATTGATGTTAAAGCAGGAAATCCTGTTAAGTTTGTTGTCAAACCATTTGTCGCCGAACGTTTTGGACACCAATGGAATTATCCTGAAATGGAACCGTTTACCATCGGTTAGGAGTTAAGAGTTAGGAGTTAGGAATTAGAAGTTAGTACCACCGGAATTAATCAACAATTATCCGTGGAATCAGTGTAATCCATTTAATCAGTGTTCGGAGTTAGGAGTTAGTAGTAAATTAATTAATCTTCCCCCTCTTTCCCCACTCACCACGCCCATTTTTAATAAAATGAACAGAAATCATAAATTAAGTTTTTTACGTTCTGCTGGAATTGTTTTACTAGTGTTACTGGGGTTGCTGTTTTATCCTTTTAATAGTGCGATCGCCAATACATCAACTGATGTTTACGAGCATAAATTATTTCCTAGTTCGGATGGTATTGGTAAAGTTTACATGGGTAGAGAAATTTCTCAGGTAATGGGGCATAAAGGTGCGATGTGGTTGGAAAGGCCTACTCGTGAATCCCAGGAACAACCTAGTAAAATAGTTCAGGCTCTCGATCTCGAAGATACTGATGTTGTGGCGGATATCGGCGCTGGCACTGGCTATATGAGTTTTCGCATTGCTCCCAAGGTGTTGGATGGAAAGGTGTTTGCTATTGATATTCAACCAGAAATGTTGGATATCATTAATTTTTTCAGAAAGGAAACAAAGATTGATAACGTGGAGCCTGTTTTAGCAACACCAACCAATCCAAATTTACCACCCGAAAGCGTCGATTTAGCTTTAATGGTAGATGCTTATCACGAATTTGAATATCCCAAAGAAGTTATGGAAGGGATTGTAAAATCGCTAAAACCAGGTGGAGAAGCAGTACTAGTTGAATATCGCGGTGAAAACCCTTTTATTAGTATCAAACGCTTGCATAAAATGACTCAAAAGCAAGTCAAAAAAGAAATGAAAGCTGTAGGATTAACTTGGAAAGAAACTAAAGAATTACTTCCACAGCAGCATTTGATGATATTTGAAAAAAAAGTTAGTGGTTAGCTGTTAGTTGTTAGTTGTTAAGAGTTAAGAGTTAGGAGTTAGGAGTTATGAGTTAGGAGTTAATAATTATCTTCTCCTGCTCCCTACTCCCTACTCCCTGCTCCCTACTCCTACTCCCTGCTCCCTACTCCCTACTCCCTACTCCCTGCTCCCTACTCCCTACTCCCTACTCCCTACTCCCTACTCCCTACT
>CAYMZW010000271.1:0-9412 GCA_964395005.1 uncultured Rivularia sp. | reverse complement strand
ATTATAGCCAAGTTTACTATGATCGCAAGTATTTTGATTCAAAACGATATGAGTGCTTTCGGTTGAATAGCCTTCAGGAGTGCTAATAGCTAGAAAACAAAAAAACAGTTACCAGCTATTTAATAACTGATAACTGCTCACTGCTCACTGCTCACTGCTCACTGTTAACTGTTAACTGTTAACCGTTAACCGTTAACAGACTTCACAAATTTCTCCAATCTATCCATGCCTTTTTCAATTGTTGCCATATCGGTGGCGTAAGATAAACGAATATTGTTATCTGCACCGAAAGCGACACCGGGAATTACTGCTACTTGATGCTCTTCTAATAATGTTTTGCAGAAGTCTAAGGATTTTAAGCCGGTTTGACTGATGTCGGGAAACAAGTAAAATGCACCCGAAGGCTGAGCGCAACTTAAACCGGGAATAGCATTAATTCTTTCCAACATTACTTTGCGACGTTTTGCGAAAGCTTGACGCATTTCCTCTACGCAGTCTTGCGATTCTTCTAAGGCGGCGATCGCACCATATTGAGCAAAGGTACATACATTTGATGTACTATGACCTTGAACGGTGGTTGCTGCTTTAATTAATTCCACGGGTGCAGCTAAATAACCCAAACGCCAACCCGTCATTGAGTAACCTTTAGCGAAACCGTTACTAACAATGGTGCGGGCAAATATTTCGTCGTTGAGGGAGCCGATACTCAGATGCTCTGCACCGTCGTAAAGGATTTTTTCATAAATCTCGTCGGAAACTACCAAAATATCTTTCTCGACGATGACTTCTGCTAAAGCTTTGATTTCTTCGGGTGTGTACACCATTCCCGTAGGATTCGATGGTGAATTCAACACGAATAATTTAGTTTTGGGAGTAATTGCGCTTCTGAGAATTTCTGGCTGAATTTTATACCCATTTTCCTCATCTGTCATCACAATTACTGGGTTGCCGCCGACTAATTTAACCATCTCTGGATAGCTTACCCAGTAAGGTGCGGGAATAATTACTTCATCACCTGGTTCAATCAAAGCCTGCATTAAATTAAACAGAGAATGCTTACCACCGTTAGTAACGATGATGTTCTCTGCTTGATAATTTAAATTATTTTCCCTTTGCAACTTATCGGCGATGGCTTGTCTTAATTTCGGCTCGCCAGCCGCAGGGCCATATTTTGTCTTGCCTTCATCCAACGCCTTCTTTGCGGCAGCTTTAACATGGGCTGGCGAATCAAAATCCGGTTCCCCAGCGCTAAAACTACAAACATCAATTCCTTCTGCCTTCATCGACTTAGCTTTCGCGGCGATAGCTAATGTTAGAGAAGGCGATACCTGACTAATTCTTGCTGCCAGCTTCATCTTTACTTTACATTTTTTATTCTTTAACAATATCCTATTATCCAAGAAGTTAGGAGTGAGGAATGAAGAGTTAGAAATTAATAATATAAATTTAACTTTTTGATTTGATTACCCGTTGTCTCTTGTAGATTCTAGAATGCTCGCGGTAAATTGGAAAAACAGTGTTACATAAAATTTTTAACCGTTTAGCTTTATACAAAAAGTATATAAGCCAACATTAGTAAAAACGCCAAGCATACTGATGGTGCAAACCAAAAATTAGTGAAAATGGAATATCAATCTTTTGACTTGATAAAAAATGGTCAAAAGGAATTAGCACAAGAGCTATTATCGCTTAATTAGAAAACATTTGCACTGCATAACTTTTTCCATCAGCACCAACTGCAATACCGTAGCCAAATTTCTTGTATTCTGGAGTGAGAAGATTAGCGCGGTGTCCATTACTATACATCCAACCACGCTGCCATCTTTCTGCTTCACCGTAAGTCAAGCCTAAACCTTTAGCGCCACCTTTAGCTATATTCTCACCAACTCCTAAGCGGCGCGAGCCACCTACTATTACATAACGCTGACGGGGAGTTGTTCCTTCGGGAGACTCATGATTAAAATATCTTCTCGAAAGCATATCTTCTGCATGAAGTTGTGCCGCTCTCGAAAGGATTTTATCTTCTTGTAAAGAAGACAAATTATTAAGCGTACGATCTCTATTAACAAGAGAGAGAGCAAACTTTCTTAATTGAGGTAAAGTACGCAATTGTTCTGCATTTAAAGTCGTTATTTTACATTCACCAATTTTCCAATCCTTACCGCCGTTACCGTTGTAACAATGTTGCAATAATCCTAATGGTGAAAATTGAGTCCAAAAGTAACTTACGTCTAATGGGTAGCCGCTTTGCGCCTGTCTGATAAAAAATGAAATTGGCCCATATGTTAATAGCAATGTAAATAAGAGTACATATTTCCACCAAGCCCCTGTTTTGTTATTAGTTTCCATTAGTTAATACAAAATTTGAGTATAAAAAATAGTTCTATTCTTTATCAAGAATTCTGCTGAGAAATTACGAGTACAGATACATAAGTTTATATAGATATTTTTGGGTGAGAAGATAATTTTCTTGCTACTTTCTCTTCATATACCGCTTCTGCAATACGTGATACAAAAAATCTCTCTACGGGGTTATGGGATTGGTAAAAAATAATGCTTATACTCTAAAGCAATTGAAATATTTATAACTCAGTAGCCGAGAAGGTGTGCAACTGGAATAAAATATAAAAATATACGTATACTTCAGTATTTACTACATTTACAAAATAAAAATTAAATGCTCCAACCTATTAATTCATAAGGATTTCCGGAAATCTAAGGGATGCTGCGAAAACTTTAGTAGTGGAGTGATTAAGTAACTAGCTCATGACCAACTACATGATTGGAAAGGTACTGCAAGAGCGTTACCAAATTGTCCAAAGCCTGGGTGCAGGGGTATTTGGACAGACATACATCTCAGTAGACATTGAACATCCGGACAACCCTAAGTGTGTCGTAAAACAGCTCAAGGTAACAAGTTTACAGCCGAGCTTTTTACAAGATTTGAGGTTGCGTTTTCTTACCGAGACTCGTACTCTCAAGCATCTGGGGCATCATAAACAAATTCCTCAGCTAATTTCTTGTTTTGAAGAAAACGAACGTTTTTATCTGGTACAAGAATTTATTGAGGGACATTCTTTAAGTGCGGAATTACCTGAAAATAAAAATCCAGAGTATTTTTGGAGCGAAAACGACGTTGTTAGTTTCTTAAAAGACGTTTTAAATATTCTGGAATACGTTCATTCTCAAGGTGTAATACATTGCGATGTCAAGCCAGAGAATTTAATTCGACGTGTGAGGGATGGTAAATTAGTATTAATTGATTTCGGTTCCATTCAACCAGTTGATTTTGGAAAAGACGAAGTATTACCTATTTATTCAATTCCCGTTACATCTTTAGGTTATATACCTCCAGAGCAATTTATTGGGCAAACTCAACCTTCGAGCGATATTTATGCTTTGGGGATGATTGCTATTCAGGCTTTGACGGGATCGACACCTTTACAACTTAAAAAACACCCTTCAAATAATGAAGTTTTGTGGCGCAGTCGAAATACTGTAGTTAGCGATTATCTTGCTGCTCTAATTAGTAAAATGGTTCGCTACAACCATAAAGAGCGTTTTAAAACAACTTCAGATGTACTCGAAGCACTCGATCAAATTCCTATAAATCCAGCCGATCAAATTATTGATGCCGAGTATACCACTTACTCAGAAGCTCCTCAAAATAATAGCTATTTTAGAAATTCTGTGGGGGAAGAATCGGATTCATCTCCTTTATTAACAGGAATGAAAATTGGCTTAGCTGCTAATTCTGCAATTATCGGATTTGGAGCTTATTCTTTAATTAATTATTCTCCAGCATCCAGTGCAAATCAAACCATTACCGAAGCACAAAAGGAATTTCAATCTGGAGATTTACAAGGTGCGATCGCCCGAGTAAAATCGATTCGGAAAGATAGCAATGTTTATCCCGAAGCTCAAGCTACAATTGGTGAATGGCAGCAGGAATGGCAAATTGCAGCACAGAAATACGAAGCTGCGAAAATCGCTTCCGAGCAAAATCGCTGGGGAGACGTAATTAACAGTACAGTTGATATTCCCAATATAAAATATTGGCAAACAAAAACAGATGTATTGGTAAAGAAAGCCCAGGCTTATATTGAGTTGCACAAAGACGAATATCTTGAAAAAGCTTTTGAAAAAGCCAGAGAAAAAGACTTTAGTGCTGCTTTACATTTCCTCCGTCAAATACCCTCACATTCTTCAGATAGTGAATTAATCGCGGAAAAGTTAGCAGAATACGAACAAAAGCAGATTGTAAGAGCAACTTACCTTTTACAACAAGCTTATAACCAAGCAGAATTAGGTAAGTTTGATGCTGCTATTAAATATTTGCAAGAGGTGCCCAAAGGTACGCCAGCTTTCGCTAAGGCACAAATAAAACTAGCTGAGTACAACAGTAAAAAGCGTATTATCGTCAAATTAGACAAAGCTGCTGCGTCGGAGCTTAAATCTGCAATTGATAATACAGATGATAATACAGATTCATTTATTCGTAGTAGAAGTACTACTCGAATCAAAGATTTCCAAATGGGAACCTATTTGCATGAAGTTAATATTCAGTGAATGGGGAATTGGGCATTGGGCGTTGGAAAAAATTCATCTTCCTCAGCTTTCTAAAGCGGTATAATGACAAACTCCAATCAAAAAGGCGTTAATTTGGGGAGTTGAATGGATGATAACGGGTAAGATTAAGTCAAAGGTTGACCGCCTCTTGACTACTTTCTGGAATAATGGAATTAGTAATCCTCTTTGTGCAATAGAGCAAATCTCTTACCTGTTATTTATTAAGCGCTTGGATGATTTGGAGTCAAATAAATTTTTCAGTAAACCGATTTTTTCCCCGCAGCAACAACATTGTCGCTGGAGTTTTTTAAAAAATCTCGCCAATCCTGAAGAAATGTTGCAGATTGTGCGAGATGAGGTTTTTCCTTGGATCAAAAATTTAGGTGGAAGTGCAAGGAATAATGCTTATACTCGGCATATGAAAGATGCCGTTTTTTTAATTTCAAGTGCGGCATTATTAGCAAATGTAGTGAAACAAATTGATGATATCCCAATGCAAGATAGGGATATATCGGGAGATTTGTATGAGTATATGCTCTCGAAGTTGAATTCGGCAGGCACTAACGGACAATTCCGCACCCCGCGACACATTATTAAAATGATAGTGGAATTGATGCCGCCGGAAGCTAAAGATATTATTTGCGATCCTGCCTGCGGTACTGGTGGTTTTTTGATCTCTGCGGCAGAATATATCGGTAATTTGTCGGATTTATCTTTAAATAGCCAATTTAACGGATTTGATTTTGATGCTACTATGTTGCGAATTTGCAGCATGAATTTGATGTTACACGGCATTGAAAACCCGCAAATTGAAGCGCGGAATTCACTTTCCCAAGAATACGAGGAAATTAGTCAAGCGTTTACATTAATTCTGGCGAATCCACCTTTCAAGGGTTCAGTAGAAAAGTCTACTATCGCCTCAGATTTAATTAAGGTAATTGATACTGGTAAAACTGAATTATTATTTATTGCTTTATTTATCAGGTTATTAAAAGTTGGCGGCAGAGCAGCAGTAATTGTACCTGATGGCGTATTATTTGGAGTTTCAAAAGCACATCAAACTATCCGCAAATTATTAGTAGATGAACATAAGTTAGATGCAGTTATTTCGATGCCTTCGGGAGTATTTAAACCTTATGCGGGAGTTTCAACGGCGGTTTTGATTTTTACGAAAACTGGGGTAGGGAAAACTGATTATGTTTGGTTTTATGATATGCAAGCAGATGGTTTTTCTTTGGATGATAAGCGTCAGCCAGTGGAAGATAATGATATCCCGGATTTATTAAGGCGGTGGAAGCAGCGAAAATTTCAACAAACACCTACTAATAAAGCGTTTTTTGTTGCTAAGGAAGAGATAAAAGAGAATGGTTACGATTTATCAATTGGAATATACAAAGAAGTTGAATATGAAAAGGTAGAGTATGAGTCACCAAAGGTGATTTTACACAAGTTGCGGAAGTTGGAGAATGAGATTCGTGATGATTTGAATGATTTAGAGGAATTGTTGGGTTGAAATCTATTTATGCAATTCATCATCTTGGTGAGTTAGTAACAGTTAAAGGAGGAAAAAGACTGCCCAAGGGAGAGAAATATGCTCCGAGCCGTACACGACATCCATATCTGCGCGTGCGCGATTTTGCAAGCGGCTCGATTTCGGAGAAACATTTACGCTATTTAAGCGAAGAGACGTATTCTAAAATTTCTCAATATACAATTTCTCATGACGATGTTTACATATCGATTGCAGGAAGCATTGGTATTGCGGGTATTGTTCCCAAACACCTTTGTGGTGCAAATTTAACTGAGAATGCAGCCAAACTTGTTATTAAGGATAAAAGTAAATTAGATCCGAGATATTTAGTTTATTATTTAAATACTTTAGGGCAGCATCAAATTAAAAAACAGGTAAAGGCAACCTCTCAACCAAAATTAGCGCTTTTTAGGATTGAGCAACTTAAAATTCCTCTTCCATCTCTACAACAACAGCGTCGAATTGTTGCTATTTTAGATAAAGCTGATGCAGTATGTCGCAAACGAAAAGAAGCCATTAAACTTACAGAAAAATTGTTGCGATCGCACTTTTTGGAAATGTTCGGAAATCCTGTTACTAATCCTTATGGATGGGAACTAGAAAAAATCGGTAATTTAGGTAAAGTTATTACAGGAAATACACCACCAAGAGCAAATTCTGAAAATTACGGCGACTATATTGAGTGGATAAAATCTGATAACATTACAACCCCCTATCATTTCATAACTGAAGCAGAAGAAAAGTTATCATACCAAGGAAAACAAATAGGAAGAGTTGTACCATCAGGCTCAATTTTAGTAACTTGTATTGCAGGTAGTGCCAGCAGTATTGGTAGAGCAGCATTAACAGATAGAGAAGTCAGTTTTAATCAACAAATCAATGCGGTTATTCCTAAAAAAGGGATAAATCCTTATTTTTTATATACTCAATTTTTTGTAGCTCAAAATTTAGTTCAAGCTCAATCAACAAACTCCATGAAAGGCTTAGTAACTAAAAGTAGATTTTCCAATATTATTTTTATGAATCCTCCCCAAGAAAAACAACAGGAATTTGGCAACTGGTTTTTTAAATTTCACGAATGGATAAATAAATTATATCGAGATGCAAAACTAAGCGAAGAACTATTTAATTCATTAATTCAACGTGCATTTTCGGGAGAATTGATTTAATTAATCCCCACTGATTGTAGAGACGTAAAATTTTACGTCTTCCAACGGTTAAGAAAATTTTAAAAGTTGGATTTAATATCTTAGCTGGCGATTAAATATGCCCTCCGGGCACGCTGCGCTAACACGGCTACACAAGCAAAACCCGCCTAAGCGGGTTAAAAATAATTAGCCCACGGAGGTGGGCTTTGCCTGTGTAGTAGCGGTTTTAACCGCCGGATACTTCTAAAACTTGATGATTGATAATTAAACTACCTTCTAAAAAAGTTAAAAAACCCCGTTTTTTGCTCTTTATCTTTATCTTCTTCTTTCTCTTCCAATTCTTCTTCTAATCTTTCTTCTACTTTCTTCCTAGCTTTAATTGCTTCGCGATAATCTGGATTATGTTTAATTGCGGTATCGTAAGCTGTTAATGCTTCTTTTTCTTTACCTAAATTAACTAAAACATTGCCTTTACTATACCAGCTTTGGGAATGGTCTTTTTTATGTCGAATTGCACGATTATAAGCAGATAATGCTTCTTGATATTGCTGCAAATTATAAAGAGAATTGCCGCGACTGTACCATACTTTGTAATTATTTTTTCGTACTGCAATAGCTTTATCGTAAGCTGCAACAGCTTGCTCGTAGCGCTGCATTTGATGCAATGCCCAACCTTGAGAATACAATGCATCAAAGTTGTTACGATTATATTTTAAGACTTCTTGAAAAGACTCAATAGCTTCCCGATAGCGGCGTAAACTTATCTGTACGTTTCCCCTCGATAACCAAGCTTGGTAAAAATTTGGTTTGTATTGTACTGCCTTAGAGTAAGCTTTCAAAGCATCTTTTTTACGATTTAAATTAACCAAAGCATTGCCGCTATTGTACCAAGCTCGTTCGTTATTCGGTTTTATATATATAACTTGTTCGTAAGCACCGAGTGCATCTTTATAGCGTTTTAAATTGTATAAAACCCATGCTTTATTATACCAAGCCCGATCGTAATCTGGCTGCAATTCTACTGCTCGATCGTAAGACTGTATAGCTTCATCGTATCTCTTTAAATTACTCAACGCTTTTCCTTTAGCATTGAAAATTTCGGGTGATTCTGGCTGTAATTGCAAAGCTTTGTCAAAAGAGTAAATTGCTTCTTGATATCGCTTTAACTTATTTAATGCAAAACCTCTTCCTTTCCAAGAATCTAAATAATTTGGGTCAAGTTCAATTGCTTTGTCATATGCAGATAAAGCTTCTGGATGCGAATCTAACTCATATAGTACTTTTGCTTTTCCGTTCCATGCTTGAGCATATTCCGGCTTAATTTCTATTGCTTGTTTATAATTATTTAGCGCATCTTCATAGCGCTGTAACTCGTAAAATGTATTAGCTTTTTTATATAAATCGCCAGCGTTAGCCGAATTAATACTGTTAATAATAAATAAAGATGCAGTTGCTCCCGCTCCAGTTAGCAACATCGCCATAAAAGCTTTAACAAATAATTTCTTAAAATTTATCTTCTTACGAGGTTTAAAAACTTCTGAATGTGGTGCCACATTTAATACCATCGTATTAGAAGAAGCTGGTTTATTGAGATTATTAAGTGCCTCCAAAGCTTCAGTTGCACTCTTATAACGCACTCGGAAATCATAACGCACCATCTTATCGATAATATCAGCCAACTCTTGACTAACATCAGCGTGTTTTCGCCAGACAATTTCGTTAGTATCATTATCTTTTTCCAACTCATCGGGAGACAATCCCGTAAGAGCGCTGATACTCAATATTCCCAAAGCATAAATATCGCTACTATATTTTGGTTCCCCCTGAGCTTGTTCGCCAGGAATGTAACCTGGAGTACCAATTGCTACAGTAACTTGCGTTTGATTAGCAGGAGAAACCATCTGAGTAGTAATTTGTTTAACCGCACCAAAATCGATTAAAACCAGCTTGCCATCTTTATCATTTCTGAGAATATTTCTAGGATTAATATCGCGATGAATCACCTTTTGCTGATGGACAAATTCCAAAATTTCTAGTATCTCTTGTAAAAGGGAAATAACCTCAACTTGATTTATAGCTTCTCCAGGCTTTATTTCTTCATCTAAATCGTGTCCGTAAATATATTCCTGTACCAGATAAAACTCTTGATTTTCTTCAAAATAAG
>CAYMZW010000270.1:0-9460 GCA_964395005.1 uncultured Rivularia sp. | reverse complement strand
CAGTAAATAAAACTACGCCAATACTAGAATCTTCGCGGGCATCGCAAAAAGCTTGGTAAAGTTCAAAAACAGTTTTAGGACGAAAAGCATTGCGTTTGTGGGGACGGTTGATGGTGATTTTCGCAATACCATCGGCTTTGTGGTAAAAAATATCTTCGTAGGTTTTCGCGGTTTGCCAGTTGATTTGCATTATCGGTCATTAATCATAAGTCATTAGCCATTATCTAATAGCTGTGGGCTAGGAGTATCCTTTTGGTTGTAAAGATAACGGAAAAAGCCCGCCGTGCAAATCAACATAAATTACCGTATCGCCATCGGCAGCAATTGCACAGTACTAGCTTGGATATTATTAGAGCTATTGTATCTGGGGGAACCTAGCCGAGTTAAATTGACCGATTTTAATTAGAGACGTATTTTTGATTATTCATGTCAAGTTCAAGAAGGTAAGGAGCGACAAAGCCCTCATACTGTTTCTTCTTAGTCGCTGATAAATCTTTCCAACCAGTGATTCTTCCCCTACAGTCTTTCGAGCCACACATACATTTGGGTGGAAAATAATTAACAGTATAGTTTCTCATCGCATAATCAAAACTTAATTCTTCTCCCACACTAATGTCTTTCATTGCAACAAAATCATGAGCACCTGTTTCATTGATTTTGATACCACAATTCGGATTGCAAGAATGGTTTACTTTAGATATCAACCCTGCATGGAGAGCAAATTTATTTGGACCTATTTGGGAAGCATGAGAATGATTTTCATCTAACATTTTTTCAAATTTACCAACCATTACTGTTTCACCAGGCTTAAATGCTCGCGTAGCAAACATTCCTTCTCCTTTACCATCAACATCTCTTAATTCAAAACCATCTTTCATTTTCTTTCACCCTGCTTGTATGAGTATTAAGCTTTTATCAGTATCGAATTAAAATGCCACAAAATCATATTATCAAGATTTAGACAAAAAACAAGGAGAAAAGCCTGAAATCAATTTAGGGAAAGGGATATATAATTTAATAATAGACGAATCACTCAAACCCAAATAGAGTAATTACGGTAAAGTATCAAAATTTTATTAGTAAGTTATCTGGTAGATAATAAATTCAAGAATATTCACTTTTATTTGCCTTGAAAAATACGTTTCCTAAAACAACAATTAACCCCGAAACAAAAACTATCGGCACAACTGGTAAAAAACCAAAAGTAAAACTTGCTGGAATTATATTTAACGCAAAACCGATTAATGCTGCTTCCCCTACAAGAATCGAAATAATACAGCTAAGAGGATTAATATTTTTACCATACAAAGCGGCTATTGTTGTTGGGAAAAGAACAGCGAAACCAGTAAAAGCTTGAGTTGCGATCGCGGTAAATGTTGCAGGTGGATTATAAGCAATTATTAAACCAACAATTGCCAAAATAACAATCAATATTCTACCAACTAAAGTTTGTTCGCCTAGAGTTGCATTCGGACGAAAAAAAGACATATATACATCCCTTGTCAACATCGTACTTAATGCTAAAAGCTGCGAATCTAAGGTTGACATCAAAGCTGCTAATGCTCCCACCATCACAAAAGAAGCTATCCAAACAGGTGTATATTCTGCCAACATCATCGGTAAAACTTGGTCTGTAACTTTTCCTGTTAAATTAGGAAAGGGAATATGCCCCCAAACACCAATTAATACTGGACAAATAAACATTGTTGTGCTTACTAAAGGATACAAAATTGCAGAAACTTTTAAAGGAGTTGCTGTTTTAGGAATATAAAACCGCATAAACATTTGGGGAAACATCGGTAAACTGAGAATCCACAAAACCATGTAGCTAAACCACTTGGATTTAGTAAAAAAGTTATCTACACCCTGTCGGGAAAAAAGTTCTGGTAATTGTTCGTAAGCAGTGCGGTTGGCTATAGTAATTCCTCCCAAACTATGAGCAATACTTAATAGAGCTACAATCATCAATACAAACATTAAAATACCTTGCAAAACGTCGGTTAATGCAACGCTTCGCATTCCACCCATAAACACGTAAATGACAACCACAAATGTCAAAAGTATTGCTCCGGCAAAGTAAGGAATTTGTCCGTTTGTTAATCTTTCTAAAAGATATCCTCCACCAATAGGCTGCAAAGTTAAATAAGGCAATGTAAAAATCACCATTACCGCCAGAAATATGAGTTTAAGAGGTTGACTTCCTAAACGTTCGGCAATCAATTCTGAGGGAGTAATAAAACCTTTTTCTTTACCTAAAAGCCAAACTTTATAACCAATTAAATAAAATGACACACCTACAAAAGCCGTTCCAAATCCCATCATCGGATAATAGCTAATACCTACACGATAACCAGCACCAGCAAATCCTAAAAAAGCAAAAGCACTAAAATTAGTCGCAATCAGCGTGAAAAATAAAACAATACTGCCAATATTACGGCTAGCAAGAAAATATTCTTGAGGTGTATTATTTTGTTTTTTAAAAGTAGCAATTCCAACACCCAAACTTAATAATAAATATGCTGCAATAAATAGATAGGTAATCATATTTTTTTACTTATGGCGATTTTATCAAGACTTACGCGAAGCCCCCTTTTTAAGGGGGTTGGGGGGATCTCAGAGTTGGGAATACCTGTTCGGTTACGGTTACGTAAGTCCCATTTATCTAGTACGGTTGTGGAAGTACCTTTTTGTAATATTGAAAAAGAACAAATTAATCACAAATTAAAAAACTTTTGAATGCCAAAATCCCCAACTTCCGCGCTTATTATACTAGTTTGATGGTGTTTTCCAAAAATTGAGAGCAAATATTAACATCGTTAAAGAAATCAGAAGTTGTAAGCCGACAAAATATATCACCCAAGGAGGAAGATAAAAAACCGAAAATGATATTTCTGGTTGCCAATACCAAAAATCAAGAGAAAGAAAAAATATGACGCTAAACCAAAAAAACCAAAAATATGAACTCCGAAAAATATTCATCTTAGTTAATCATTGTCAATAAATCAGTGTAATCCGCGTAATCCATTTAATCCGTGTTCGTCATCTGTCCTAAATTATCTTTACGCCATTTCGCATCTGCTTTACGATTGGTGCGTATTTCTAAAACTCGAATACCTTTCCTCGGTAATGGATTTAATTTATTAATCAACTCTTCCCAACAAGTAATTAATTCGTGTTTCACACCGTAAGTTTTACAAAGTTGCTCAAAATCAATATCTTGTGGAGTTGCAAATAACTCTTCAAAAGGTGGTTCAAATTCCGATATCGGCAGCATTTCAAATATTCCACCGCCGTTATTGTTAATTAATACTATTGTTAAATGTCCGATAAATTTGTTTCTACTCAAAAAACCGTTAGTATCGTGCAGTAAAGCTAAGTCACCCGTTAACATGACGCTGCTTTGTTGACGATGAGCCATTCCTAAAGCAGTAGATAAAGTTCCATCAATACCGTTTGCACCTCGGTTGAAAAATGGTTTGATGCTTAAATTATTTGGTTTCCAGAAAAATTCTACATCGCGTACCGGCATACTATTTGATATAAACAAAAGCGTTTGCGGTGGTAAAACTTGAGAAAGCAACCAAGCAGCTTTACCTTCAAATAATTCCGTCTTTTCTGCCAAACTCTTATCAATATTTTCTCTCACCTGACTTTCCACACCCAACCACATTTGAAGATAAGTATTTGTAATTTTATTTTTCTCATCTCCTTGTCTCCTTGTCTCCTTGTCTCCCCATCTCATCTCCTCAACATTCATCCGTAAATGAACTACCCTTCCATGCAAAGCGTCAATATTGTGATTCGAGGGTTCAATTATCCAGCGTAGAGGATTGTTATCGCTTAACCATTTACGTAAAACTTTACTCGTAGGCATTTCGCCGATTTGAATCACTACTTCTGGGGTTAACTTAGTTGCTAAATCCTGATTTCTCAAAATTAAATCGTAGGTAGAAATAATGTTTCGGTTAAGTAAAGCATGATTTCTAACTGGTGATAATCCCTCTGCTAAAACTGGAAATTGTAAATTTTGGGCAAGTTGCGCGATCGCACTACAATACTTTTGCGGTTGTTGCGGTTGAGAAACTCCAGCTACAATGATTCCTCGTTTTGTTTCTAGCCATTTTTGAGGAATTGATATTTGCTTGAGAGTTATCGTTTGTTGATATTTATCTGCAACTGCTGCGAAAAATTCTTCTGAGTTAAAGTTTGACTGCAATAACTCTAAAGACGCTGCATTAACATCACTTTGATCTTGAATTGGTGGAAGAGGGTCGCGAAACGGTATATTTAAATGTACGGCACCAGACACTGGATAAAGCGTTTGTTCGTAAGCGTACATTGTCATTTGGCGTAAATAAGCGAGCATTTCCATCGTTGAGGAAGGCAATGCTAACTCTGCTTGCCAGTTAGGATAATTACCAAATAATTTTAATTGGTCTATAGTTTGTCCCGAGTGACAATTACGTAACTCTTGAGGTCTATCGGCAGTTAATAATAGTAAAGGTACGCGACTAAAATTAGCTTCCACAACTGCGGAATAAAAATTTGCTCCTGCGGTACCGGAAGTGCAAACCACAGCAACAGGTAATCTGGTAGCTTTGGCTCTACCCAAAGCAAAAAAAGCAGCCGAACGTTCATCGAGAATCGGAACAGCTTCTATATCCGGAGATTGAGCAAAAGCAACTGTTAAAGGAGTCGAACGAGAACCCGGACAAATTACCGCGCAATTTAAACCACTACGTTTAAGCGTTTCGGTAAAGATGGAAGCCCAAAGTTCGTTTATATTTCTAAATCCAATCGGCATGAAAAATAGGTTAAAGGTTAAAGGTTAAAGGTTAAAGTAATCAAGTTAGGAGTTAGGAGTTAGGAGTTAGGAGTTAGAAGATTAGTAGTTTAAATTCCTCCCCATCTCCTTGTCTCCCCCTCTCACCATCCCCTTGTCTCCTTGTCTCCCCCTCTCTCCCTCTCCCCCTCTCCCTCTCTCCCCATTTTCTCATCTTATGGACTGCATCTACTTAACAGGAATTCGCGCTTACGGCTACACTGGCTATCTAAAAGAAGAACAAGTGCTAGGACAATGGTTTGAGGTGGATCTAAAATTGTGGCTGGATTTAAGTATATCTGCCGAGACTGACGCGATTGAAGATACTATCGATTATCGCAGCGTTATTAGTTTAGTACAAGAAAAGATCAAAACCTCAAGGTTTGCTTTGGTTGAGCGTCTTGCTAGTAGTATTGCAGATTCCATCTTGCATTCTGCCGATTTGATAAAGCAAGTTCAAGTCATTTTAAGTAAACCTGCTGCACCGATTCCGGATTTTGGCGGCAAAATTTCTATTGAACTTATTAGAAGCAAATAGTTACACCCAATAATTATGCACGGAATAATGTTCGATTATTTTGACGAGCTTGGAATAACCCATCGTCACAATCTGTTGTAACTATTGGTTGCATGATGATGTAAATTTATCGATTAATTTATCTTTGACCTTCTACCTTAGTCAAGCGTAAAAGTCTACTGCTTAATTACTTGTTTTTATTTTTATGCCTTTTTACGTATATCCATATGAGGCATATATTGTCTATTCTTAAAAAAGAGATCGATTTTTCTCTTATTTAGCTTAATAAAAGTTAATACTATATTTATTTCTAGTTGAAGTATTGATATGGGTTTAATTCGTAGAAGCAGTAGATAGAAACTAATCCAGGGAAAAACATAAATCTAGTTTATTTTCTTCAAAAGCGATTAAATTCTGAAAGGACAGTTCATAGTTTGCATTTTAAGGAGGATTTGAAAATTTATGTATTGTGACTTTTAGATACAAGCTTGTATGTATTTAATATGGTGCTTTTTAGTCGAACGCGATATTTAGTTGTCAGCAATCTAAAACTCTATAGTCTATAGAACCCGCTTTTGAAGCAAGTTTGACAGATAATTATGCATAACGATTTAAATATTATTGTTTTTTGCTTTGCTTAAGTAAAAACTAATACTATTTCTATTTTAAATGCAAACGATAACAAATAATAGTTGATAATTATTTATATTTTTAATACAAATCGTTTTAGTATTTTTTTATCGTTAGCTATAATAACTTTGCATTCAACCTCTAGAAAAATTAATTAAATGTCAAGCATAAGAATAATAGTAATTAAGCATATCTCACCCCAAATGTAAGAAACACAATTGTGAACTACGAACAATGCCGCTTTAAATATAGATTATGATGAAGATATTATTTTGTAATATTAGATTCACATCTATGCTGCGATGATTGCATATAAATTCGTAGGTAGAGCGGAACTATGAGCAGCCGGAAAATCTAAAAATAGATCGAGATGAAAAAGAACGGATTTTTGATATTAAAAAAAGTTTACCTTAATTTTTCGTACAGCGTTCTGAAAGTCACTAATACAATTGAAGAGGTGATTACAAAGCTTGTTAAAACTATTCAAGGTTTAATATTGATTGATATTTGCTTGACTAAAGAAAATAATACGCAAATAACAGACAGTATTCAAAATTATTATTGTATTTGGGTATTTGATGTTACAAATAATTTTGAAAAATACAAACATTTCTAACAAATATCTCGCCAACTTTTTCAATTTTTTTATAAAAAGAGACTTGCATATGGCTATCAAAATGCTTACTTACGAAAACTTTTCACCTACACAGTTGCAGCAAAAAGGGCAAGATTTAGGTGTAGTAATTAACAGTATGGGTTGTGGAGTAATTGTTACAGATGTAAATACTTGTATCCGAACTATTAATCCAGTAGCAGAGTCGTTAACTGGTTGGCAAAGTTCGGAAGCTATTGGTAAACAATTATTAGAAGTTTTCCGATTGAAAGATGCCGATACAGGTGGAGAAGTTGAGAATTTAGCTGCACGGGTAATAAAAACAGGTGAGACTCTGAATTTGCCAGAAAACCGTAAATTAGTTGCAAAAGATGGAAACGAAATATTCATTGGAGATACTGTCTCACCCGTGCGTGGTGAAGATAGGGAAATATTAGGTGCAGTATTAGTATTTCAGGATATTACTCAACGCAAAAAGGCAGAAGCGAAACTTATACGCAATGCGTTTTATGATTCCATAACAGGATTACCCAATCGGGTTTTGTTCATAGATAGACTTACACTTACTTTTGAACAGAGTAAGCGAGATAAGAATCATCGCTTTAGCGTTTTATTCGTAGATTTAGATAATTTTAAGGAAATCAATGATAAATTTGGGCATGGAATGGGAGATAAATTGTTAGTAAATATTAGCCATAGTTTAAAGTCTAGTTTACGTAGTGGCGATACTGTAGCTAGGTTTGGTGGCGATGAATTTGCTATTCTTATAGAAAATATTAAAGATGTTGACGAGGCAAAAAATATTGCCCAACGCATTCAAGAGAGCTTAAAAAAATCATTTGATATTAACGAGCGTCAGATACCAATCACAGCTAGTATTGGTATTGCTTTAAGCAGCGCAAGTCACCAAGAACCCTTGAATCTACTAGATGAAGCAGACAGTGCAATGTATCAAGCTAAAAATAATGGAAAAGCTCAGTATGTGGTGTTTGACGCAGAAGCGTAATTAAGGTTAATTAAAGAAGGTTAAGGTTGAACGTTAAAGGTTGAAGGTTGAAGGACTTTTGACCTTATATTTTTTAATTAGATAGTTGGCGATAGTTGTTTATCGGAGAAATCCTCTACTCGCAGATTATCTCACAGCAACACGCTGCATAAAGCGGCTGAATGAATCTGCATAAGCACGAATTAAATACACCTAGTTAATATATAGATTAATTAGGAAACTCTATAATGCAAAACTTTAACTTTTATCTAATTTTTTATCGTACCTCAGCTATTTTGACCAAAAAAGCTATAATATCGATACTTAAAATTGCATATAAAGTTTAAAAACATCAATAAATACAAAGAAATATTAAGTTAAACTAGGCATCACGAAAAGAATTGATGACAAAATACGTGGTGGCGGCACTGTTATCTGATTAACAATTAATGTTGGATTTACAAGTGGTAAACAAATTCATAAAAGTATTGCCAAGACTCAAATTTCGAGTCGTCGCGATATTTACTATTGTTGTGTTTGGCATGGCTTTGATTTCGGTGCAGCCAGCCCAAACGCAGCAGCCGGTAACGTTAAATTTATTAATGACAGCACCCGATGCTGAACCTTGGAAACAAGGGATAATCAAAGACTTTGAAACTAAAAATCCCGGTATAAAGATCGAGATTATTGAAGGTCCTAATGCCACCGATTTGTTAGAAAATTTGTATACTTCTGCCTTTATTTTAGGCGATTCTCCCTATGACTTAATCAATATGGATGTCGTTTGGACACCCAAATTTGCTGCTGCTAATTGGTTATTAGATTTAACAGATAAAATTACCGAAGCAGAATTAGCAGCTTTTTCAGAAAAAGACGTAGAAGGGCGACGCTATAAAGGCAAACTATACGCGATTCCCATGCGGAGCGATCTGGGAATGCTTTATTATCGGGAAGATTTACTTAAGGAAGCTGGATTTAATCCTCCAGAAAGCTTCGATGATTTAGTCACAATATCCCAAAATTTAAAAGAAAAAGGAAAAGTAGATTGGGGTTATGTTTGGCAGGGTAAGCAATACGAAGGATTGGCAGCAATGTTTGTGGAAATCCTTGAAGGTTTTGGTGGTTATTGGGTTAACCCTCAAACTTTAGAAGTGGGATTAGATAAACCACAAACAGTAGAAGCAATTGAATTTTTGAAAAGTACGATTGCCTCTCAAATTTCTCCTCCTGGAGTAACTACATATCAAGAAGAAGAAACCAGGCAGATTTTCCAAAATGGGAATTCAGTTTTCTTAAGAAATTGGCCTTACGTTTGGCCTCTTGCAAACAAAGAATCTTCAGCCATTAACGGCAAAATCGCCATCAAACCGATGGTACATACCAAAAACGGAAGCAGCGGAGCTTGTTTAGGAGGTTGGGCTTTAGGAATATCTAAATCTAGCAAACATCCAGAAGAAGCTTGGAAAGCAATTAAATATTTTACTTCCGAAGAAGCACAGCGAAAATTTGTTTTAGAAGCTGGATTTGTACCAAGTCGGCGGGAGCTATTTCTCGATCCACAAATTGTTGCCAAATATCCCCATTATCCCGAATTATTGAAAGTCGTAGATAAAGCAGTATTGCGCCCACCCATTGCTCAATACGCACAAGCATCCGATATTTTGCAACGCTATCTTTCTGCTGCATTAACAAATCGACTCACACCCCAAGTAGCAATGAAGAATGCAGCATCCGAAACTCGTCAGCTTTTGGGAAGATAGGGAATGGGGCATTGGGCATTGGGCATAGGGCATAGGGCATAGGGCATTGGGCATTGGGCATTGGCATAAAAACTCCTAACTCATCCGTTGCCAAACTCCATCCGTTGCCAAACTCCATCCGTTGCCTAACTCC